>JAGQIK010000217.1 GCA_020431405.1 Myxococcales bacterium | reverse complement strand
GAGCCGCATGCCGCGCGTGCGCGCGCGCGCGCTGGCCCGCCTCGGCCGAGCGCCGCGGCGCGGCGTGGACGCGGGCGAGGCCGTAGCCCTCGGCGCGGCGGTCTTCGCCGCGCGCTTCGACAGCAACGCGTGAGCGAGCGCGGCGCCGAAGATTCGCCGCGCACGACCGCTGCGCGGCCAGCGAAGACGCGGCAGATCCGCGAAGCGCTGCAGGCGCACGAACCGCTGGAGGTGCCGGCGCTGCCGGGTCGCACCAACCACATGCGCGCGGGCGTGCTGCTGCCGCTGCGCGTGACGGCCACGCACGTGCGCGCCATCGCGACGCTGCGCGTGGGCACGCTGCGTCACGGCGGCGAGGTCTGCTTTCCGGGCGGTCGCCCCGACGAGGCCGATGGCGGTGACCTGGCGCGCACGGCGCTGCGCGAGGCGCGCGAAGAGCTCGGTCTCGAGCGCGTGGAGCTGCTCGGGCGGCTCAGCTCGATGCCCGTCTACACCTCGGACTTTCGGCTCGTGCCCCACGTCGGCCTCGTCGACGAGGCGGCTGTGCTGGCGCCCGAGCCGCGCGAGGTCGCCGCGGTGCTCGAGCTCGACGTCGAGGCGCGGCTGGCGAGCGGCAGCGTGGAGGCCATCGCCTTCGACGCGCACGGCATCAAGGGCCTCTCGCCGGTGTTTCGTATCGACGACCAGATCATGTTCGGCGCCACGGCGCACACGTTCTACGAGCTGCTGATCGTGCTGGCGCCCGCGCTCGGTCACGCCGTGCCGCGCCTCGAGGCAGGCGACCTGACGTTCGAGGCCGTCATGGCGGCGCAGACGGGCGAGTAGCCTTCAGCTCTCAGCGCTTAGCTCTTAGCGCCCGACGCGCGCGTAGACGCGCAGGCGCTCGCGGCGCCACCAGTTGCCGGTCTTGGCGCGTGCTGGATCGAAGTGATAGTCCCACAGCACGGCGCGTACGGCCTTGGGGGGCGCGCGCGGGAACGGGTTCTGGGCGAACAGATCGAGCACCGCGGGGCTGCCGCGCTGGATGCGCACGAGCAGCGAGCGCACCCAGGCGCTGCGCCCGCGCAGCGCGGCGAACCACAGCTGCCAGTCGAGCCGCGGCATATGCAAAGACAGCCACGGCGGCCGGCGCGTCACGTCGCCCGGCTTGTAGCGGAAGCGATAGGGGCGCCAGCTTTTGCCGCCGTCGTCGGAGCCCTCGATGGTGATCTCCGGGCGCTTGGTGGTCATCACGGCGAACAGGCCGTAGCCGTTGATCGAGCGCAGCGCGCGCAGCTTGCGATAGATCGACTGCATCGGGTTTTGTGGCGACAGGCGCGCTCGGAAGGCGCCCAGCAGCGGGATCAACGACAGCACCAGCAGCGCCACGGCGAGGGTGGTGCTCGCGTGACGCGCGGCGCGCCGCCACAGCGGCGGCTCGGCGAGGTCGTCGACGCGCGGTGGCGCGGGTGGCGCCGCGTGGCCGCCGAGCAGTTGCACGAGGCGCCGCGGCAGCATCTGGTCGTCGAAGCAGATAAGACACAACGTGCAGGTCAGGAGGCCGAAGAAGCCGTAGTTGCCGGTGACGTTGATCAACAGCATCAAGCCGACGATGCCGAGGGCGCCGAGGGCGCGCAGGCGGCGTGGCGCGAAGAGCAGCAGCGGCAGCCCGAGCTCGATGCAGAACATCAGCACGGCCTCGCCTTTGTGCAGCCACAGCGGCAGGTGGTGCATGAAGGCGCTCAGCGGCCCGGGCAGAGGCTGCGTCTGGTAGTGGTACGTCATCGCGGTGAGGTTGGCCCAGCTCGCATCGCCCGAGGACAGCTTCACGACGCCGGAGGCGAAGATCAGACGAAACAGCAGCCACGTCACCAGCCACAGACCGAGCGCGCGCGGCGGCGGCTCGTTCTTGGGCAGCCGCGGGCGCAGCGTCCACGGCGCGACGAAGAGCGCCAGCAGTGTCGCCTCGAGCAGCAGCACGTCCCACTGGAAGGCGAGGAACATGCGGCAGAGCGAGCACAACGAGAGATAGGCGAGCCACATCAGCGCCAGGCAAAGGGGCTGCGCGACGCCGACGAGACACAGCAGCGCGGCGACCAAGCCGATGGCGATCATCGCGGTCAGCGCGCCGTCGCTGGCGCCGAAGAGCCAGCCGAGGGTAGGAAAGTCGAAGAAGCCGAGGTCGGGGCGCGCGGAGACCCAGCGCATCAGCTGCTGCGCCGGCGCGATGCCGCGCTCGCCGACGAGCCCGTCGATCTGAACGGCGAGCGAGACGAGCGCGACGATGTGCACGAGCGCCAGGGCGCGCACGAACAGCGCGCGCACCAGCACGTGGCGCGAGGGCTCCGCGACGCGGCCCCACAGCAGGCGCGTCAGCATCGACGCGAAGCGGCGGCGGCGCGCGATGAAGCCGTAGGTCGCCTCGCTGACGGCGGCAAAGCCGGGCAGGTAGCGGTAGAGCGCCAGGCCGACGGCGGCGCGTCGCGGCGCGTGCGACAGTGCGCGAAAGACGGCTTCGGCGGCGAAGTAGACGCGCCCGCCCGGCTCGACGAGCACCACGCTGGCGTCGAAGCGCTCGGCGGGCAGCTCGTCGAGCGCGGCGCGCTGCTCGGCGGACAGCGGCGCGTCGTCGTCGGCGCGCCGCTGCGACTCGACGTAGCGCACGGCGTCGCCTGTGCGCACCTGCCAGCGCGCGATGAACTGGCGACAGAAGCCGCAGTCGGCGTCGAAGAGCAGCGCTGGTCGGTCGCTGGTGGTCGTGGGCTCGGCCATGGTTGTCCGCGCGCGCGCGCGTCATCGTAGCAGCCTTGCCACGCCAACGCCGTTGCCGCGCACGTGTTGGCGCTGGCGACAACGTTGTCGGCGCGGGCGCGCAACGCCGTGACTTCGCGAGCTCGCGCGGCGGCACCCAAGTTGCTGGTGCGGGGGTCCTTACCGGGAGGCCGTCGTGACTAATGATACGAGATGGCTCGCGAGCTTGGCTTTGTTGGTCGCCAGCGCGGGCGCCGGCTGCACGAGCCCCAACCCAGACTATGATCCGCCACGGGCCTCGGGGCCGCAGAGCAACCTGCCCAACGATCCGCCGGCCGTCGCGCGCGCCGACGCGACGGTGGACACGTCGCCCGAGCCGGACGCGCCGTGCGCGATCTACTACCGAGACGAGGACGGCGACGGCTTCGGCGATGCGCAGGTGTCGCTGCGCTGGTGCGACGGCGCGCCGCCCGCGGGTTACGTCACGCGCGCCGGCGACTGCGACGATGGTGACGCGCGCGCGTTCCCGGGACAGACGCGCGCCTTCGACGAGGAGCGCGTCGGCGGCGGCTGGGACTTCGACTGCGACGGCAAGGCCACGCGCGTCGAGGTCGGCGTGGTGCAGGACTGCCAGCGCACGAACACGGGCTGCGTGGGCGGCGGCTGGTTCAAGCCGCTGCCCCAGTGCGGTCAGCAGGGAAAGCGCATGAGCTGCGAGATCGCCGGTTACGAGGGCGGAAAGCCGATCTGCAAGGCGGCCTATCACTACGCGCCGCCGCCCTGTCGCTAGCGTCCAACCGACAACGAGCCTACTCTTGAATGGATGCCCGTTCGGCTGCAGCCCGCGGCGCTGGTCGCCGCGGTCGCCCTCGCGCTGTCGGCGTGCGCCGGCTCTCGCGACCCGACGCCCAATCCCAACATCGTGCCCGACGCGCCGCCGATCGGCTTCGGCGACAGCGGCTCGTTCGACAGCCAGAGCTGGCTCGGCGACAAGGGCGCGCCATCGCAGGACGGGCCGTCGCCGCCGCCGCCGCCGCCAGCCGACGCGACGGTGGATCTGGGCGGCAGCCCGCGCGACGCGACACGCGACACCACGCGCGATCTCGGCCCGTGTCCGGGTGGCTGCGATGACAACGATCCCTGCACCGACGACGCGTGCGTCAACAACGCCTGCCGACACACGCCCAAGTCGTGCGACGACGGCAACGCCTGCACCGCCGACAGCTGCGTCGGCGGCCAGTGCCAGCACGCGCCAGCGGCGCAGCCGATCTATCGCTTCTACAACTCGTCCACCGGCGCTCACGCCTATCTGCCAACACAGACGCCGCCGCCAGGCTTTCACATCGAGGGACCGGTCTTTCGGCTCTTCGGCGCCGCGGGCGGCGGGCGCGCGGCGGTCTACCAACAAGTGCGCGCCGCCAACGGCGACTACATGCTCTCGCTCAGCGCGCAGGAAGGCATCGCCTGCTGCGGCTACACGTCGTCGGGGGCGATCGGCTACGGCTTCAGCGCCGCGGGCAAGGGGCGCGTGCCGATCTACCGGCTCTACTGGGGCAGCCGCGGTCTGCACCTATCGTCGGGCTCGAGCAGCGAGGGCACGCAGAGCGGCTACGTGTTGGAGGGCACGACGTTCTGGGCGTGCCCGTAGCTGTGGCGAGCGCCAGAGGGCCTCGGGCCTCGGGCCCCGGGCCTCCGGTCGTCTGCGCGTGCAGTGCTCGCTTAGCAGCAAAGCCCGGGACGCGCGTGCTGTTTCGCGCGATGCGGGCGTCGTGCGATTCCGAGGCTGTGGCGTTGCGTCACGCCGTGCGCCTCAGCGAAGCGTGCTTTGCGTTCTCGATCGAGCCCGAGGCCCGAGGCCTGAGGCCCGAGGCCCCGCGGTATGGGACGCTGCAGACTCGCCGACCACGCGCACGTTGTATGCTCCCGCCCATGACCAGGCGCGTGTCCATTCTCGCCTGCTTGCTCGTCGCCGCGCTCGCAGGGTGCAAGCAACGCGAGCAGGTTGCCGATCGTTTCGTCAGCTCGGTCGCCGCGCCCAACGCGCTGCGTGGGCTCGATCGCTTGCGCTTCGAGCTCGGCGAGGCCGAAAGGCAGCTCGCCAAGCGACCGCACAGCTGGTTTTCGCTGCGCCGCGTGGCGCGGCTTCACATCGTGCTGGCGCGCTTCACCGGCGACAAGGCGACGCACTGCAAGAAGGCGCTCGACGTGTGCCAGCGCGCGCTGCGCGCCAAGAGCCCGATCCCAGCGCACCGGCGCCTCGAGATCTACGCGCTGAGCTGTCTCGGTCAGCACGCGCGGGCCAAGGCGCGCTACGAAGCGCTGCCAGCTGCGCTCAAGCAGGGCCCGCGCGCCGCGCGGCTGCGGGCACGCCTGGCGCTGGCCGAAGGCAAGCTCGCCGATGTGCGTACGGCGCTGGCGCAGGCCGGCCAGAGCGCCACCACCAAGCTGCTGTGGGCCGAGCTGGGACGCCGCGAGGGCAAGCTCGACGCGGCCGAGAAGGCGCTGCGCGCCATCCGCTCGCCGCGACACCGCGTGCGCGTGGCGCGCGCGCTGGCGCGCGTGCTGCTGCAGCGCGGCAAGCACCAGGGGGCCATCGGTCAGGCCTTGCGCGCCCTCGAGCAAGAGCCGGGGCACGTGCAGACGCTGCTGGTCCTCGCCCGCGCGCAGAAGGCCGTTGGCAACCTCGCGCGCGCGCGCGGCGCCTTGCAGGTGGCGCGCACCTTCAATCCTCGGCTCGCGGTGCCGCCGGAGCTGGTCGCGATGGGCAAGCCCCCCGCATCGCAGCCGGCAGGCTCCAGCGCTGCAGCGCCGAAATAGCGCCATCCCTTGCAGCCCCACGGGGCGGCAACGTATTCTTATTCATTCACACTTATCGCCGAGGAGCTGTGCGATGAAGAGCACGCCCGCGCGCGTCGCGCGCTACGCGTTTGTCTTCGCCCTGGTCGCCTCGCTGTCGGTGCTGGCGTTGTTTCCAGCGTGCGGCGGCAAGGTCTTCAACAGCGACGACACGGGGCCAACCTCCGACGGCGTGCAGTCTGACAGTGACGGTCAGACGGGCGGCTTGTGCAACGGCACCTGCTCGTCCAACGACTGCGACGCAGACGGGCTCGACAACGCGCAGGAGGCGGCGCTCGGCACCGATCCGTGCGCGTCGGACAGCGACGGCGACGGCATCCCCGACAAGGTCGAGGTCGACGCGCCGAAGATCTGCGTCGCGTCGCCGGAGAGCGACACGCCGCGCCCGATCCAGGGCTGCCAGCAGGACAGCGACTGTCCCAAGGGCAAATGCGTCGGCTTCGATCCGACCAACAAGGACCAAGACGGTGACGGCATCGTCGACGGCGAAGAGGACCGCGATCACAACGGATTGATCGGCAACTGCAAGGCGCTCTGCCCGCAGGGCAACGAGTGCGGCGACGGTCAGACCTGCAACGCCGGCAAGTGCACGCCGGTGATCGACGCCAAGTGCATCGGCGGGGAGACCGACCCGCGCCTGGCAGACACCGACGGCAACGGCACGCCCGACAAGAACGAGGGCACCAACCTCGTCTGCAACACCAACGCCCTGATCAACCCCACGCTCGACACCAACCAGGGCGGCGACTGGACCGTGGCGCTCGACCCCGCTTTCGGCACGCCGCGCCAGGTCACCATCACCAACGTGCAGCCCACCGAGGCGGCGCTGGTCTTCGACGACGCGGCCGCCGGCGTGGCGGGCTTCGTGCTCAGCAAGGCCGGCCTCGCCGATCCGATCAAGCAAGACGAGGCCGACGAGCAGCTGATGGCCAACGTCGCGGGCGCGGCGATCACCGGCGTCTTCAACCGCCAGAGCTTCAAGACCTACGACGGCTTCGACGCCGTGACGAGCCAGCGCTTGGTGACCATCGCCGCAGGCACCAGCGCCGACGTGCTGCGCGACCAGTTGCTGGTATCTGTCAGCGGCCACGCCGCTGGCGAGGTCTCGATCCCGCAGGTGGGCTCGCACGGGCAGGGCAGCCGCTTCACGCTGTTGGTCACCACCGTGGCGCGCCCCGACCGCGTGATCCTGCTGCTCGCCGTCTCGCCGCAGCCGTCCTTCGATGACGTATCCAAGCCGACGGCGATCCGCATGCGCGACGCGACCAACGGCACGGCGCTGGCGAAGAAGGGCTTCGGCCTCGACGCCGAGTGCGACAAGTTCCAGGTGGACTCGCTGCCGGTGGCCGACTTCGTCTGGCTGATCGACACGTCGGGCAGCATGAGCGACGACCAGGCGCTGATCGCTAGCTCGGCCACCGAGTTCTTCACGCGTCTGAAGGCCTCGAGCATCGACTTTCGCGTCGGCGTGATGCGCGCTGGCTGCAACGCCAGCGGCGTCTCGCTCAACACCGGCAAGTTCACCACCGACCAGAACATGTTCAGCAGCTGGATCACCTCGCCCACCGGGCCCACCGGCTGCGAGAACGAGGCGCCGATCACTGCCGGCAAGAATCTCTACGAGACGGTGCTCAGCACCGCGCCGCCGGTGACGCAGCCGGGCGACATGTCGATGGGCCTGCGTCCCGGCGCCAAGCTGATCTACGTCTTCGTCACCGACGAAGAAGAGCGGCCGCTGCAGTCGAGCGACGTCGAGTCGCGCACGCTGACGCAGGCGCAGTTCGAGGCCAAGGCGGCCTTCGGCCCGCTGCTCAGCTTCTACAAGCAGAGCGGCATCATCCCCTTCGGCATGATCGCGCTCGCGCCGGCTTGTACGCAGAAGGCCGAGCCGTCATGGGGCGCCAAGGCCATTATCGAGAAGGTCGGCGGCGCCAGCTGGCCGATCTGTCAGACCGACAAGACCATCCTCAACGCCGCGCTCAACGCGATGATCACCGCCGCGCAGGGCGCGTCATCGACGTTCAAGCTCTCGCGCGTTCCGATCTCGTCGACGCTCAAGCTGGCGCTGCAGGACAAGATCGTCCCGCGCTCGAGCGAGAAGGGCTTCGACTACGACGGCCCCAACAACGCCATCATCTTCAACCTCGCCCCCACCGACCCGATCTTCCCCAAGGTCGGCGACAACGTCGCCGTCAGCTACCGCTTCTTCGAAAACGCCCCAGCGATTCAATAACCTGGGCGCCGCCTTTGGCGTTCAAGATTGGCGCCGCCTTCGGCGGCGGGTCGCCGTCGCTATGTCGGCCGTTGCGCTTCGCTCCACTCCTCCCGATAAGACTCGGCTCCGGCGCCTTCGGCGCCGACGCTCGATGGAGCGTGGGAGACCTTTCGGGGCGGGCGCTCTCGCCGCTGGGCTGCCGGCCACAACTCACCTGGATGTGTGCCGGCGAGCCAACTGCGAAGCGCGAAGCGCGAGCCTACGGTGCGACCTGAAGCCCGAAGCCTGAAGCCTGAAGCCCGACCGCAGCACCTGTGGCCTGTGGCCAGTGGCCCGTGGCCTATCTGACGCCCGGGAAGCTCGAGACGAACTTGATCTTGAAGTCGGGGAAGCTCGAGACGTACTTGATCTTGAAGTCAGGGAAGCTCTTGACGAACTTCCACTTGCCGCAGCTGCTGGGGAAGCTCGAGACGCGCTTGACCTTGAGGTCGGGGAAGCTGCTGACGATCTTGACCTTGAAGTCGGGGAAGCTCTTGACGACCTTGACCTTGCCCCACAGCTTCTTGCCCTTGTAGCGGCAGCTCTTGCCGATCTTGCCCAGCTTCACGGCGTTGTTGTAGGCCTTGATCATCTCGATGAACTGACGCTTCTTCGCCTCGCGCTGCTGCTCGCTGGTGAGCGTAGGCGCGGCGCTGGCGCTGCTGGCGCCGAAGGCGAGTAGGGCCAAAGCGGTAAACAGGGTCTTCATCTTCGCGGCTCCTTTCGTGGTCGTGCGCGTGCGGTTCGCGCGCGCTCGTCGTCGTGCGGCTCTTACGTACCGCGGGCGGTGTTCTTCCCGCGGGCGCGCCGCGCCGTGATAACACGGATTTATGCTCACCAAGTACCTCTGCTTGGCCGGCGCGCTGCTCGCGGCGAGCTGCCAGTCACCGCCGGCTGCGCTGCACGACGGCGGCGCGCCGGACCTGCCGCCGCGCACCGGCCCCTGCGCCGACAACAACCCGCTGCGCAGCGTGTTCTTCGGCGACCTGCACGCGCACACCGCGCTCTCATTCGACGCGTACACCTACCGCGTACGCGCGCTGCCGGCCGACGCCTATCGCTTCGCGCGCGGCGAAAAGCTGACGTTCACCGGAGACCGCGAGCTCGCGCTCGACCGGCCGCTCGACTTCGCTGCCGTCACCGAGCACGCCGAATACCTCGGCGAGGTCGCCCTCTGCACCGACGAGACGAGCCCCGCCTACAGCAGCGCCACCTGCACCGGCTACCGCAACTTGCCCTACGGCGCTGTGATCACCTGGGGCCTCAAGCTGCAGCAGCAGCCCGTGCGCTACGACTTCTGCGGCGCAGACAACGACGCCTGCCTCGCGCGCGCCGGCGAGATCTGGAAGCGCGTGCAGCAAGCGGCCGAGGACGCCACTGACAAGAGCGCGCAGTGCCGTTTCACGGCCTTCAAGGCCTACGAGTGGTCGGGCTTTCCGAGCGGCGCCAACCTGCACCGCAACGTGATCTTCGCCACCAGCAAGGTGCCCGCCGAGGTCGTCAGCTACTACGACGAGCCCACGCCAGCCGGCCTGTGGAAGCGCCTCGCGCGCGACTGCAGCGACGTCGATGGCTGCGACGTGATCGTCATCCCGCACAACTCGAACCTCAGCCGCGGCGAGATGTGGACCGACAAAGGCGCCGACGGCAAGGCGCTGACCAAGGCCGAGGCGACACAGCGCGTGGCCCTCGAGCGCCTCGTCGAGGTGACCCAGCACAAGGGCGACTCGGAGTGCGGCGCGCTCTCGTCGGACGAGCTCTGCGGCTACGAGAAGTACGAGCCCGCGACGGCCTTTCCGCTCTCGTTCGTGCGCGAGGCGCTCAAGCTGGGCTTGCGCCTGCGTCAAAGCACCGGCGTCAACCCGTTCGCCATGGGCCTCTCGGCGGCGAGCGACAACCACAACGCGGCGCCCGGCGCCGTCGAAGAAGATCGTTTCCCCGGCGCTTTCGGCGTCAAGGACGACCTGCCCAACAAGCTGCTCTCGACGGCCAATCTGGCGTTCAACCCCGGCGGGCTTACCGCCGTGTGGGCCGAGGAGAACAGCCGCGCCTCGCTCTTCGCCGCGATGAAGCGGCGCGAGACCTACGGCACCAGCGGGCCGCGCATCACGCTGCGCTTCTTCGGCGGCTATGGCTACGACAGCGCGCTGTGCAGCAAGAGCGGCGACGAGCTGGCGCGCGCCGGCTACGACGGCGGCGTGCCGATGGGGTCCGAGCTGACTGCTCGCAGCGAGGCGCCCACGTTCGTGGTGGCCGCGCTGCGCGATGCCGGCAGCGCGCGCCGCGCAGGATCGCCGCTCGAGCGGCTGCAGATCATCAAGGGCTTCATCGACCAGAGCGGCGCGCTCTCCGAGAAGGTCTACGACGTGGCCGGCGAGAAGGTGCCGGAGAGCACCGTCGATCTCGGCACCTGTCAGAGCAGCGCCAAGGGCCACGACAACCTCTGCACCGTGTGGCGCGACCCCGACTACGACGCGACGCAGGCGGCCTTCTACTACGCGCGCGCGGTGGAGGTGCCGTCGTGTCGCTGGAACAGCTGGCTCTGCGTGCAGCAGGGTGTCGATTGCGCGAAGGGCGCACCCGCCGGCCTCGGCAACTGCTGCAGCGACGACAAGCGCATCGACCGCATCCAGCGCGAGCGCGCCTTCAGCTCGCCGATCTGGGTCTACCCGCAAGGAGGCACGCCATGAATAGGTCTCTGCTGCGACGCCTCGTCAGCGAGCCGCTGCTGCAGCTTCTGGTCGCGGGCGCGGCGATCTTCGGTGGCTACGCGCTGCTGTCGCCGTCGGGCGCACGCGCCTCGCGGGCGATCGTGATCGACGCCGAGTTCGTGCGCTCGCTCTCGCGCGGCCTCGCGCGCCGCCTCGGCCACGCGCCCACGCGCGCCCAGCTCGAGCGCGCCGTCGAGCGACACGTCGAAGAGGAGCTCTACGTGCGCGGCGCCGTGGCGCTCGGTCTGGCCCGCGGCGACGCCATCGTGCGCCGCCGGCTGGCGCAGAAGATGCGCTTCGTCGCCGAAGGTCCGGAGGGCCCGCCGCCCCGCGAGGCCGAGCTACGCGCCTACCTCGCTGCGCACCCGCGCCGCTTTCGCCGGCCACCGCGCGTGACGTTTCGCCAGCTGCTGGTGGCGCGTGACAAGCACGCTGGCGCCGTCGAGCTGCGCGCGGCTGCGACGCGTCTCGCTGCGAGGCTGTCCGGCCTCGGCGCCTCGTCGGCGTCGGGCCTCGGCGACGCCTCGCTGCTACCGCGGCACTATCGCCGCCGCGCGCTCGATCGCGTGGGGCGCGAGCTCGGCGCCGCTATCGCGCGGAGGCTGCGCGACGCTCCGCTCGAGCGCTGGTCCGGACCGGTCGCCTCGCCCTACGGACTGCACTTCGTCTATCTCGAACGGCGCGAGCCGGGCGGCGCGGCGGCCTTCGCCGAAGTGCGCGCCGAAGTGCGCGCGGCTCTGCTCGCAGAGCGTCGCGCCGCACGCCGCGCGCGCTCGCTCGAGCGGCTGCGCGCGCGCTTTCCGGTGAAGGTCCACTGGCCGCACGGCGCGCCTGCGCCCGCGGTGACGGCGTCGCGATGAGACGCTCACGCATCATCGAGCGCGTCGCGTTGACTCTGCTCTTCGTCGCCGCATTCGCCGGCGAGGCGAGGGCGCACCGCTTCGCGCCGGCGGTGGTGGAGCTGTCAGCGGTCAGCGGTCAGCGGTCAGCTATCAGCGGTCGGCGGGTAGCGGTCGGCGGTCAGCGGGTGGTGATGCGGTTTTCGGTCGGCGTCGGGGCGCCGGCCGGGTTGAGGGCGCGTTTGGGGCGGCGCTGTAGGGCACTGGGGCCGGAGCGCTGTTGGCGTGGAGAGACCGCGCGCGTGTGCGAGCGCAGCTTCGACTGCGGGGCGCGTGGGCTCTCGGGGCTTGGTGTGCACGTCGACGGGCGGCGCGAGGCGCGCACCGACGTGGTAGTGCGCGTGCGGCGCGCCGGCGCCGAGCGGCCGTTAACGCTGCTGCTGCGCGCCGATCAGGCCGGGCCCCTGCGTTTGCCCAGCGGCAAGCTGCCGAGCGGCGAGCGGCGTGGCGCGAGCGTCGCCGGCTTCGTGGTGCTCGGCGTCAAGCACATCCTCGGCGGCATCGACCACGTGCTGCTCGTGCTGGCGCTGCTGTGCTGGACGCTGGTGCGCCACCCGTCGAGCGCGCGCGCGCGCGCGCGCGAGCTTTTTGCCACCGTCAGCGCCTTCACCGTCGGCCACAGCATCACGCTGCTGCTCGGCAGCGTGGCGTGGCTCGACGTCGCGCCGCGGCCCGCGGAGGCGACCATCGCCCTGAGCCTCGTGATCATCGCCGCCGAGGTGCTGCGCGACCGCGGCACAGCCGCCGCTGCCGCGCGTACGCGTCGGCCGTGGCTGCTCGCCGTCGCCTTCGGCCTCTTGCACGGCCTCGGCTTCGCCGGCGCGCTGCGCGAGCTGGCGCTGCCGCACGACGCGCTGCCCTCCGCGCTGCTCGGCTTCAACCTCGGCGTCGAGCTCGGACAGCTCGCCGTGATCGCGGCCGCCCTCGCGCTGTGGCTCGCGCTCGCCCGCGCACGCGCGGCCCGCGCGCTCGCGCCACGCCTCGCCGCCTACGCCACCGGCATCACCGGTAGCGTGCTGCTCTTCGCTAGGCTGCTCGCGCCGTAGCCCGAGCGCGCTACCCGCGCAGCTTCGCCACCGCCGCGCGCAGCCGCTGCTGCGCTTCCTCGGAGAACCACGTGTCGAGCCACGGGTCGCTCTTTTCGAGGTCGCGCTCGAGCCGCTCGCGTACCGGTCCGCGCAGCGAGCGCTTGACCTGCGCCAGCGCCATCGGCGGCGCCGCGCACAAGCTCTTGGCGCGCGACAGCGCGAAGCCCTCGAGGTCGTTTTCCGGCATCAGCTTCTCGACCAGCTTCAGCTCGAGCGCCTCGTGCGGCGTCAGCAGCTGACCCTCGATGGCGATCGGCACCAGCGAGGTCGGCGGCACCTGCAGCCGCAGCGGCTCGATCACGATCGGCGGCAGCCCGATGCCGATCTGCACCTCGTTGAGGCCGATCTTGACCTCGCGCTCGGCCATCAGCCGCTCGTCAGCCATCAGCCCCAGCACGCAGCCGCCCGCGATGGCGTGGCCGTTGATCGCCGCCACCACCGGGATCTCGAGCGAGAAGATGCGCATCATCACGCGGCTGAAGCTGTCGATGAAGGCCTTCATGCGCGGGCGGTCGAAGTCGATGATCTCGGTCAGCGCCAGGCCGGCCGAGAAGTACTTGTCGTAGCCGGTGATCACCGCCGCGCGCGCTCGCGCCGCCTTCAGCTCGTCGAGCAGCCGGTCGAGGCCAGCGATGAGCTCGGGGCTCATGGCGTTGGCCTTGCCAGCCTCCATCCGAAGCAGCCCGACGTGATCGTGTTGCTCGTATTTCATGGCCAGATCGCCTCCGCGCAGCGCATGGTATCGTATCCCGGCCATGAGCAAACGCTTCGAGTTCTTCTACGATTTCGAGAGCCCTTTCGCGTTCTTGGCCTCCACACAGGTCGAGGCGCTGGCGCAACGCACGGGCGCCGAGCTTCTGTGGCGGCCGATCTTTCTCGCCGGCGTGATGCAGGCCGTCGACAACCGACCGCCCGCGCAGGTGGTGCCCAAGGGCAAGTACCTGTGGCGCGAGCTCGTGGCCTGGCGCGAGATCTATAACGTGCGCCTCAAGTGGCCCAAGCGCTTCCCCATCGGCGCGCACCTGCGGCCGATCCGCGGCGCGCTCTTCGCGTTCAGCAAGAGCCTCGAAGCCGGCGTGGCCTACACGCACGCCGTCTTCGACGCGCACTGGTCGCAGCACGTCGACATCACCGAGGACGACGTGATGCGCGCCTGCTGCGAGAAGGCCGGCCTCGACCTCGCCGAGCTCGACGAGGCGGTCAAGGATCCGATGCTCAAGCAGCGGCTCAAGGACAGCACCCAGGAGCTGATCGATCGCGGCGGCTTCGGCGTGCCGACCTTCTACGTCGACGGCGAGGAGATGTTCTGGGGCCTCGACAAGATGGGCTGGGTCGAGGCGCGCCTCGCCGACAAGCCGCTCGGCCCGCTGCGCGTGTGAGCGCGCGCTCGCGCTGGCGCTTCCCCGACGCGCTGGTCCTCATCGTCGCGCTGATCGCGCTGGCGCAGCTTCTGACCTACGTGCTGCCCGCCGGCCAGTACAAGCGCGAAGGCCGCAAGGTCGTCGCCAACACCTACAAGACCATCGAGCGGCCCGCGCTGCCGGCCTACACGTTCTTCACGGCGATCCCCAAGGGGATGGCCAAAGCGGCCGACATCATCTTCTTCGTCTTCATCGTCGGCGGCGTCATCGGCGTGGTGCGCGCCACGGGCGCCATCGACGCGTTGATCGCGGCGGCGATCCGGCGCCTTGGCAACAGCCCGGTGTTGCTGGTCGGCGGCATGACCACGCTCTTCGCGCTCGGCTCGTCGAGCATCGGCATGGCCGAGGAGTACATGCCCTTCGTGCCGCTGCTGGTCACCATGTGCCGCGCGCTGCGCATGGACGCCGTCGTCGCGATGGGCATCGTCTACATCGGCGCCGGCATCGGCTACGGCTGCGCCGCGCTCAACCCCTTCACGGTGGTCATCGCGCAGAAGATCGCCGGCTTGCCGCCGACGTCCGGACAGTGGCTGCGCTGGCTGCTGCTCGCCGGCTGTCTCGTGATCGGCGTCGCCTACGTGCTGCGCTACGCGCGTCGCGTGCGCGAGGACCCCGAGCGCTCGCTGGTGCGCGGCGTCGACTACAGCGTCGGCTTCGAGCTGCCCGAGGACGCCGGCATGACTGTCGCGCGGCTGCTGGTGCTGCTCGCCTTCGCCGCCACCGTCGTCGTCTTCGCCGTTGGCGTCGGCCTGTGGGGCTGGTATCTCACCGAGCTGGCCGCGATCTTCATCGGGCTCGCCATCGTCGCCGCTGTCATCGCGCGCCTCGGACCCAACGACGTCAGCAAACGCTTCGTCGAGGGCGCCGCCGAGCTCACCGGCGCCGCGCTGCTGATCGGCTTCGCGCGCACGATCCAGGTCGTGCTCGACGCGGGCCAGGTCACCGACACCGTCGTGCACGGCATCGCCGGGCTCGTCGGCGGCTTCGGCCCCGCCGGTGCCGCCGCCGCGATGGTGATCGTGCAGGCGCTGATCAACTTCTTCATCCCCTCGGGCAGCGGCCAGGCCTACGTCACGATGCCGATCATGACCCCGCTCGCCGACGTCACCGGTGTCAGCCGCCAGACCGCGGTGCTCGCCTATCAGTTCGGCGACGGCTTCGGCAACATGATCATCCCCACCAACGCGCTGCTGGTCGGCATGCTCGGCCTGGCGCGCGTTCCCTACCAGCGCTGGGTGCGCTTCATCGGGCCGCTATTGCTCGCGCTCTACGTCATCGCCACTTTGGCGATCGTGCTCGCGGTCAAGCTCGGCTACGGACGCTGATATGATGAGCGCTGATATGATGGGTGCATGAAACGCCCCATGCGCTCGCCGCTCGCCCTGCTGTTTGCCCTGCCGCTGCTCGCGCTGCTCGCCGCCTGCGGTGATGACAGCGGCGGCACCAACGACTCGCGCGTCACGCCCGACACCGCCGGACGCGACCAGCAGTCACAGCTCGACACCACCGTCGACGCCGCGCCAGACACCACGCGAGACAGCGCGCCCGACGCCGCGCCCGACAGCGCCCCCGACGCTGCGCTCGATGCTGACGCCGCCCCCGACGCGCCCGCCGACGCCGGTGACAGCAGCGTCGACACCGTCTCGCCCGACACGACGGCCGACAGCAGCGCCGACACCGTCGTCGACGCCTTCCCCAACGACTCGGGGCCCGTTACGCGGCGTATGGTCGGCGTCGCAGGCACCGAGCTGGTCTCGATCCACCCCCCAAGCGGCGCCACCAGCGTCATCGGTACCCACGGGCTGACCAACGTCGGACCCGTGACCTTCGATCCGACCACCAAGCAGATCTTCACCATCCTCGATCAGCTCACGACCACGCCCAAGCTGGCGCGCATCGACCCCTGCACTGGCGCTGGCACGGTGGTCGGCACCATCGCCTTCAGCGGCACGACGATCTCGCAGACCGAAGCGCTCGCCTACGACAGCGTCAACAACGTGCTCTACGCCACCATGAGCCTCAACGGCGCCGACTCGCGCAGCGAGTCGCTGGTACGCCTCGACAAGACCACCGCCGCGCCAACGCTGGTCACCACCATCAACGGCACGGCGCAGGACGACGGCGACAGCCTCGTGTTCGTCGGCAGCAACGCATACATGCTCGACGACCCCGGCCCGGGTCCGACGGGGCTCTACAGCTTCAACGTCAGCACCGGCGTCGCGACGCTGATCGGGTCGTTTTCCACGCCGCGCATCAACAACATGACGCAGATGGCCTACGACCCGATCTCGGGCGTGATCTTCGCCGACGGCGGCAGCAACGAGCTCGGCAAGCTGCTGACGATCAACGTCACTACGGCCACCGCTACCATCGGCCCCGCGATCCAGAGCAGCGCCACCGTGCGCCGCATCGCCGTGGTCAACGTCGTCTGTCCCGTGCCCAGCGGAGGCTAGGGGCTACTCGATGAACGGGCAGGCGCCGCGGTGGTCGTCGATGCGGTCGAGGGTCTCGCCGTAGACCACGCTGCGGATGCCCGGCGAACCGAGGAAGTCGTAGGGGAAGCCGAGCTCGATCTTGCTCGCTGCGTCGAGGCGCTGCAGCTGCTCGGCCTCGAGCGTGACCTCGAGGCAGCCGATGTTGTCCTCGAGCTGCGAGACCTTGCGCGCGCCGAGGATCGGGATCACCACGCCCGGCTGCTGGCGCACCCAGCTCAATGCCACTTGCGAGGGCGACGCGCCCAGCTGCTCGGCGATGCTCAGCACCTCGGCGGCGATGGAGAGGTTGCGCTCGGTGAGGAAAGCTTTGCCCCACTCGCCCTCGGCGAAGCGAGAGCCCGCCGCGCCGGCGCCCTTGTTGTACTTGCCCGTCAGCACCCCGCCGCCGAGTGGCGACCACGGCGTGACGGCGAGGTCGAGCTCGCGCGCCATCGGTAGCAGCTCGCGCTCCGACGTGCGCTCGATGAGGCTGTACTGGATCTGGATCCCCGCGAAGGCGCTCCAGCCGCGTAGGTCGGCGATGGCGTTGGCGCGCGAGACGACCCACGCCGGCGCGTCGGAGATGCCGACGTAGAGCACCTTGCCCTGGCGCACGAGGTCGTCGAGGCCGCGCAACACCTCTTCGACCGGCGTGAGGAAGTCCCAGGCGTGCACCCAGTAGATGTCGACGTAGTCGGTGCCGAGCCGCTCGAGGCTCGCCTCGAGCGCGCGCGCCATGCTCTTGCGGTGGTTGCCGCCGCCGTTGGGGTCGGCGGGGCGGCCGTTGAGCGTGTACTTGGTGGCGATGACGAGCTCGTCGCGCCGGCCTTTGCACAACTCGCCGAGGATTCGCTCGGCGCTGCCGTTGGTGTAGTGGTTGGCGGTGTCGATGAAGTTGCCGCCCGCGTCGAAGTAGGTGTGCAGGATCTGGCGACAGGCTTCAGGGCCAGCGCCCCAGCCCCAGTCCTCGCCGAAGGTCATGGTTCCGAGAGACAGCTCGGAGACGCGCAGGCCGGTGCGGCCGAAGAGCTTGTAGCGCACGGGAAGCTCCTTTGTGCTCGAGGGTCGAGGGTTCGAGATAGAGATAGGGCCGCGCGTATCATCTGTCCAATCGATATCTATGATGTAGTATATCTGTATGAGCGATAATGCAGCCGGCCTCGCCGAGCGCCTCGCGCGCGTCGATCTGAACCTGTTGCCAGCGCTGGTGGCGCTGCTCGAGGAAGGCAACGTCACCCGGGCGGCGCGCCGCATCGGGCTCAGCCAGCCAGCCCTCAGCGGTGCGCTGTCGCGGCTGCGCAGCGTTTTCGACGACGAGCTGTTCGTGCGCGGCCGCGGCGGTGTGTTGCCGACGCCGCGCGCCGAGGCGCTGGCGCCGCTGGTGCGCGAGGCGCTAGGGCGTATCGACGCCGCGCTGCGTGCTCCGGAGCGCTTCGACCCGGCGCAGAGCCGGCGCCGTTTTCGCCTCGGCATGACCGACTACGTCGGCTTCGTGCTGTTGCCGCGGCTCTACGCAACGCTGCGTCGAGCGGCGCCCGATGTAGACGTCGAGATCTGGCCGCTCGGAGACGACCCACCGCGCGAAGCGCTGGCCAGCGGTCGGCTCGACGCGGCGCTGAGCTTCTTCTACGAGAAGCTGCCCGCCGGCCTCGACGCGGCCGAGCTGCTCGACGAGCGCTTCGTCTGCGTGGCGCGGCGCGGTCAC
This sequence comes from Myxococcales bacterium, assembly GCA_020431405.1. Lineage (GTDB taxonomy): Bacteria > Myxococcota_A > Polyangia > JAGQIK01. The sequence goes on along the minus strand of JAGQIK010000217.1, from coordinate 2,221 downwards.
CCCGAGCTCGGGCGGCGGCTGACGCTGTCGCGCTTCGCGCGGCTTGCGCACCTTCTGATATCGCAGCGCGGCGCGGTGCAGGGCGTGGTGGACGGCGCGCTGGCGGCGCGTGGCCTGCGCCGGCGCGTCGCGCTGACCGTGCCGCACTTTCTCGTCGCTGCGCCGGTGGTCGCCGAGAGCGATCTGGTCGTCACGCTGGCTGCGCGCGTCGCCGAGGCGCAAGCGCAAGACGATCGCCTCGCGATCTATGCGCCGCCAGTAGCGCTTCCCGGCTTCACAGTGCGCATGGTGTGGGACGCGCGCTTCGCCGCGCAGCCGGCACATCGCTGGTTGCGCCAGCTGGTGCTCGACGCGGCGGGCCAGCTGGGTTAGTTATCAGCGCATGAGCCAGCAGATCATCGAAGCCATCGAGAAGTCTCTACGAGACAACATCGCGGACATCCAGCAGCTGATAGTGCAGGGTGGGGGCGGTCACTACACGATTCAGATCGTCGCGCCGGCCTTCGAGGGCCAGTCGACGATCAATCGGCATCGGTTGGTGATGGGGGCGATCAAGCACTTGATGGATGGCGCTGATGCGCCGGTCCACGCCCTCGATCGCATCAGCGCGTCGCCCGCCTGAGGGCGCTCCCCGCGGGGGCGGGGCGGCGACGGCAGACGTTATCTAAGGACCGGGGACCAGGCGGGTACGGCCGCTGAGCTGCGTCGTGGGTCGCGGGCGCCTGGTGGGTCGGGTCGTGCGGTACATGGTGGCTTCCTGACGATCATCTGACCGATGAGGTCTATTGTTCGTTGCCAGTATCTCCATCGGCGTTTCTGCAAACTTCTGAAGCAATCATCACGCCACGCACGGATGCGCGTAATCTCGCCCCCTTAGTAGCTCGAGCCCTCAGAATCCACGACATCGGGTCAACTTTCTGACGCCCGGCGCGTGACGGAATGTCAGCCCGGCGCCGCGGGTTTGCCAGGCATGACGGACAACCACGCCGACCAGACCCCCGCCGACAAGACCCCCGACGACGCCAAGACCTCGGACAAGCGCAAGCGCAGGCGCGGCAGCTACGCCCGCACCCTCATCCCCGTGGTGCTGGTTGCGCTGCTCTTTCGCGCCTTCGTCGCCGAGGCCTACATGATCCCGTCGGAGTCGATGTATCCCGGCCTGCAGGTTGGCGACCGCATCGTCGCCACCAAGCTCGACTACGGCCTCAGCGTGCCGTTCACCACCAAGAAGCTGACCGCGCCGAGCTCCCCCACCCGTGGTGACATCGTGACGTTCATCGATCCGCGCGACGGCGAGACGGTGTTGATCAAGCGTGTCATCGCTGTCGGCGGAGACCGCGTTGCGCTGCGCGGCGGCCGCGTGTTCGTCAACGGGCGCGCCCTGCCGCGAGCGGCGCTGACACGCAGCTGCCACGACATCGCCAGCACCAAAGCGCGCCGCTACTTGCCGACGCCCTGCCGCGCCTTCGTCGAGAAGAGCGGCGCCGCGCGCTACATCGTCTTCGACGATCCATCGGCGGACTACGCCACGATGCTCGAGCAGCGCGTGCCCAAGGGACACCTCTTCATGATGGGCGACAACCGCCCGCGCAGCGCCGACAGCCGCGTCTGGGGCACCGTGCCGCTGAGCCACCTGCGCGGCCGCGCGCGCGTGATCCTGTGGTCGTACCTCGGAGTCGACGGCGTGCGCTGGAAGCGCTTCTTCAGCGCCCTGAAGTAGTATGCTGGGCGCGATGAGCCTCGCGCCGACGATCTGCTTTACGTTCGATATCGACTGGGCGCCCGAGTTTATGATCGACGAGCTGCGCACGCTGCTCGCCGAGCACGCCTTGCCCGCGACCGTGTTCTGCACGCACGAGAGCGACGCCACGCGGCGCCTGCTCGCGCTCGATCACGTCGAGCACGGGCTGCACCCCAACTTCCTCGTCGCGCGCGAAGAGGCGCAGGTGCTCGATGACCTGCGCGGGCTCTATCCGGGCGCGCGCGTGGCGCGCAACCACGCGCTCTATTACCACTCGCGCCTGCTCGCGCTGCTGCACCGCGCCGGCATCGAGGCCTTCAGCAACACGCTGATGTTTCTCGAGCCCGGCCTGCACCCGCACTACGACTGGAGCGGCCTGGTGCGGCTGCCGATCTTCTGGGAGGACGACGTACACGCGGTGTTCTTTGACGGCGCCTTCGATGGCGCCGCCAGCGCGCGCGCGGTGCTGGCGCTCGAGCG
>JAGQIK010000216.1 GCA_020431405.1 Myxococcales bacterium | reverse complement strand
CCTCAGGCCTCGGGCCTCGGGCCAGCGGCACAGCGCAGACGGTGTCCACGAGCGTTTTGTGCGCTTCGCTGTCGATGTTGCGACCCACCGCGAAGCGCGTAGCGCGAGCCTACGGCTCGACCCGAGGCCCGAGGCCCGAGGCCTGAGGCCAGCCCGCTCTCGCGCACGCGGCGCGACCCGAAGCCCGAGGCCCGAGGCCTGAGGCCCCGCTAGCGGCGCTAGCGACGCGGGTTGCAGTACCCCGGCCTGACGCCCATCAAATGAAACAGCCCGCCCGCGCGCACGCACACCGCGCAGCGGCGACGCTTGCCCACGCGCAGCGCGCGGCGCCGGCAGCCCGGCACGGTGTACACCACGCCGTGGACCGGCCGGATGTGACAGAAGCCGATGCGCGCGCCCGCCTTGTGAAAGTGCCCACCGCGCGCGACGCAGGCGACGCAGCGCATGCGTTTGGGGCGCCGCACGATGCGGCCGCGACAGCCGGCGGCCGTGCGCACGACGCCGGGCCCTGGCGTCGCTCTGGCCGTCTGCACCAGCGGGCCGGCGACGAGCGCGAAGGCGGTGAAGGTGATGAGCGACGCTTTGGCGGGTAGCGACATGGTCTTCCTCCGGTGCTGATGGTGACGTGATGGGTGACTGGCAACCTGCGGTTGCACCTGCCGCGCCAGCGGGAACAGGTCGAGATCACGTCGCGCGTCGCGTCGTCGAGAACGCGCGTTCTCTAGACTCTCGTCAAGGGGAGGGAGGGCGCGCTAGATTTGCGTGCGGTCGGCGATGCTGGCGAGCAGAGCCACCAGCGCCTGGACGTCTTCGGTGCCGGCGCCCTCGGGGTCGAAGGCGATCTCGGCGACGGGCAGCGGCCAGCCGTCCTCGAGCGGGCGCGTGGTGTAGCGCAGGCCCTCTTCGGGCCAGATGCGCAGCGTGCCGTGCAGCAGCCGCGCGAGCCCCTCGCGCAGGTCGGGGCTCGACAGCGCCTCGGCGACGCCGCCGGTGTTGTCGCGCAGCGTGTACTCGGAGTCGAAGTCCACGCGCGTGCCGCGCTCGCCGGGCACGCGGTGGCCGCGGCGGTTGCGGCGCCGCGACAGGCACGCGGGCGCGTCGCCGCGCGGACGGCTGCCCAGCGTCAGCTCGAGCTCTTCGACCTGCGCGCCGCGCGCGATGACGCGCACCGTCAGCTCGCGGCCATCACGCGTGGCGCGAAGGCGCGCGATGTGGCTGCGCTCGTTTTGCAGCACGACGGCCTCGATGGCGTCGTCGGGCTCGGCGACGCGCTCGAGATAACGCTTCCACTGCTCGGGCTTGGGCGCGCTCGCATGGGAGCGTTGCTCTTCGACCTCGCGCTCGCTCTCGCTGGCCAGCGCGCCGCGCAGCAGCAGCAGCATGCCGGCGGCGGTGAGCAAGAACTGGTAGGGCAGCTGCAGCTGAAAGCCGCTCAGCGCGATCAACACCAGCCCGTAGCCCAGTCCGCGCTCGGCGCCGCCGCGCGAAAACAGCCCCGTGGCGGTGAGCGTGAACCAGAACAGCGCAGCGAGATGCAGCGCCTCTTGAAACGACGGCGCCGGCAGGTTGATGCCGAGCCCGTAGTAGGCGGCCTGCGCCGCCACTGGGTAGCGCAGCTGCGCGAAGGCACCCACGGCGCCGGTGATGATGATCGCCACCGCGAGCGGGATCGGCTCGAAGAACGAGCGCACACGCGCCAGCGGCGCGAAGAAGAAGAACGCCACGAACGCGCCGACGATCACCATGTGCTCGCCGATCTCGAACAGCCGGCTCGGCAGGTCGGCACGCGCGCCCACCGGCGCGATGGCGGTGATCTGCTGCGTGAGCAGCCAGTAGACGTGCAGCAAGAGCGGCGCGGCGAGATAGACGATGCCGATCTTGTGGCGCAGCGAGATGTTGCGCCGCAGCGTGATCACCACCAACGACGCGATGAACACGCCGAAGGCGGTGTTGAGGTGCGGCGCCACGGCGGCGGGCAGCTGGATCACCTGGCCCAGCGCGGCGAGCGGCAGAAACAGCGCGCCCGCGATGGCGAGCACCGTGCGGCTGGCGATGTCGAGCAGCTTGCGGTCGCGGATCAGGACCACCACACCCCAGGCGACGAGCCCCAGCGCCAACAGGCCGACGAAGTAGAAGAAGAACAGCCCGAAGCTGTCGATGGCGTCGTAGATGCCGGCCTTGGTGGCGGCCGCGGCTTTGGGGCGCGGCACGAGCCGCACGATCACGCGGTTGAGCACGAGCTCGAACGTGGTGGCGATCGTGAGGATCGAGACCAACGAGATACGTGCGGAAAACCCCATGTCCCTCGCAGTGTACGCTAGCGCGCGGTCGGGTGCAGCCGCGCTCACGCGGTCGGCGCACTAGTAGGTTTGCAGGCGCCGATCGACGCCGAAGCTGAGACCGACCATCACGTCGTTGGCCACCGACGCGTCGCGCAGCGTCGTATCGAAGACATAGAGCCGCTGCGAGACGCTGAGCTTGACGTAGTCGAAGAGCGCGATGGAGAGCTGGTTTTGCCAAGTCAGGTCGCGTCGCACGTCGCTGGCCAGCTCGGTCATCACCAAATCGAGGCGTGATTCGAGCTCGATCGGCGTGGCGCTGTCTTGCAGCAGCTTGAGCCGGCGCAGCGTGTAGCCGAGGTAGAGGCCCGGACGCGCCGGCAGGTCGGGGTCGGCTGCGGTAGGCGTGAGCGCCTCGCCGCGCACTACGAAGCCGACCTTGGCAAACAGCATCGGGTGTAGCTGCAGGCCGAGGCCGACGGCCGCGGCGAGGTCGAGCAAGTGGTAGGTCTGCGTCACGCCCGCGCTATCGACGTAGGTGCCGCTCGGCGTCAGCTCCGAGATCAGGTTTAGCTCGGCGTAGGGCTCGGGCACGAACCAGCGCTTGCCGAAGCGGTTGCGCAGGCGCGAGAAGCGATAGAGCAGGTTGCTGGCGAAACGGTCCTGCGCCTCGGCGACGATGGTCTCTTGGCTGCCCTGCGCGGTGGTCCAGGTACGGCCGTACTGGATCTGCACGTCGACCTCGACGCTGTGATCGACCGTCGACGCGCTGCCGAACAGCGCCAGCTCCACCGCCAGCGTGGTGACGCTGTCGCGACGCAGCAGCGGCCGCGAGTAGCGTGTGCTGGAGGCGCCGTTGCCGATGGCGCTGAGCGCCAGCGACGTGGTCAGTCGTGCGCTGCCAGCGAGCAAGATGCGGTTTGCCGGCGCCGAGAACTCTTGGTGCAGCGCGATGTTGCCCTTGAGGCGCCGCTTGCTGAAGTAGCTCGCTAGCAGCGAGAAGAGCGTCTTGTCCGAACGCGAAAACGAGATGCCCGTGGTGTCGATGAGGCTGTCGCCGCCGGTGGCGACAAACGATGTCGTGGCCACCGAGTAGCTCTGCCCCTCGACGACCGCTCGTTCGTTGACGAGCCACTTGTCGCCGTCTTTGCGCAAGCCGACGACGTGCAGCGCGCTCTCGTTGTCCGCGGCATGTGTCTTGAGCAGGGCGACGAGCTTTTCGCCGCTGACGCGGAACGTGCCCAACAGCGAGCGCGTGCGCACCACGCGCAACAGCTTCGAGCGCGACAGCACGCCGCCGAGCGGGAAGGTCGTGTCGGCGATGGCGGCCTGGTCGAGCAGCGCGATCTCGGCGCCGAGCGCGCGGCGCATCAGCTCGGCCGCGAAGGTGACGAAGTCGGCGTAGACCATCGGCGGCTCGATGCGCGTGTCGGGGCCGAGGGGGCGATCTTCGTCACGACAGAACTCGCGCATGAACGTTCGTGCCGTGGCGGCGAGCTGTGCCTGCGGCTTGGCGTGGGCGGGGCGCAGCCTGCGTGCGCGCGTGGCTTCGACGCGGTAGCGTGTGCGCGCGCCGGTGGCGACGTCATCGTCGCGACGCTCGAATGCGATGTGAAGCTCGCCGAGGTGCTGGCCAAATCGGTCGGTGCCCACGATCACGCGACCGCTGCCGCGGCGCAGCACGAATGTAAAGTCCTGCTGACCGCGCTCGAACATCTGGCCCGAGACGACGATATCGGGCGCGTCGGCGCCGAGCCGCTGCACGAGCTCCGAGGCGGCTCGCGGCGCAGTGTTTTCGAGGTCGAGCTCGCCGAGGGCGATGACCAGGTCAACGCCCTGACGAGTGCGCAGCGCGCGGATGTCGGCGCGCGCGGTGACGAGCGGATCGCTGACGCTCAGCGCGCCGCGCAACGTCGACGGCAGCCGCGTGGCCTGATCGGCGCGCAAGAGGCTCAGCACGGCGATAGTCAGCGGCCCGCGGCGCAGGATGCGGTAGCGCGGCGTCTTGGCGAGCGGCACGCAGCGCGGGTCCTTGGCGGCGAGCTTGCGGTCGCACGCGAGGTTGCTCGACAGCAAGGGCAGGCCGAGGCGCGCGGCGCCTGCCAGATAGCTCGCCATGCGCTCGCGTTTCATCAACAGGTCGTAGGGGCCGATGGACGCGGCGTCGAGGCCCACCGCGACGAGCGCCGACAGCGCACGCGCCTGGCGCGCGGCGTCGTCCATCATGTATGCTCCGAGGGCGTCGAGACGTGTGAGGCTGCAGCGTGCACGACGACCGGCTCGAGCTCGCCGGCGCGCACCGCGCGCGCCTTGCGGTCGGCGATGGCAGCCGCGAGGTGGCCGAGCTCGGCGCGGTCACGTGGGGCGGCAGCGCGCTTGCAGCCGGGCCAGGCGAAGCGGCCGAAGAGGTCGCTGCTGAACAACACCCGCAAGCGCAACGTCTGCGGCGCGCTGGGTGCGCTCGCTGGGGCGCTCGCCGGGGCGGTCGTTGGCCGCGAGGTGGGATGTGAGTGTGGCGCGCTGTCGGGGGTCGCATGCGCGGCGGTAGCGCACAACGTGCAGAGCGCTAGGGTGGTACGCGCAGCCGCGCCGACGCACCGCATGCTCAGCGTCGGGCGACGCCGCCAGCGCTGCTGTGGCTCTGGGCGCTGGCGAGGTAGGCGATGATGCCGCGCGCCAGCGCTTCGGCGATGCGGCGCTGCACGGCGGGCCGCAGAAGCTCGGGTCCCTCGCTGGGGTGATCGATGAAGCCGACCTCGACGAGCACGCCTGGCATGGTGAGGCCCATCAGCACGTCGAAGGGCGCCTGGCGCACGCCGCGGCCGGGCGCCGCGCGTCGCGCCTTGGACAGCTGCTGCTGGACGCGCTGTGCCAGCGACAGCGACGCGCGCCGCACGCCGCGCTGGGCGATGTCGGCGAGGATCGCCGCCGCGTCGGCGCCCGGCGCGCTCGCTCCGCGCGCCAGCTGGCGCTCGTTTTCGCGCGACGCGGTGCGTAGCGCCTCGCGATTGGTGGCCTGGCTGCTCAGCACGAAGGTCTCGAAGCCGTGCTGTGCGCGCGTGGGCGAGGCGTTGAGGTGGATGCTGATGAAGGCGTCGGCGCCGAGCTGATTGGCGCGGCGCACGCGCGACTGCAGCGAGACGTAGTGGTCGTCGCGGCGCGTCAGCGCCACGCGCAGGTCGGGGCGCTGTTTGCGCAGCGCGCGCTGCAGGCGCTTGGCGATGGCCAAGGTGACGCGCTTTTCATGGCGGTTGGCCGTCGGCCCCCAGGCACCGGTGTTGGTGCCGCCGTGGCCGGGATCGATGACCACCAGCGGCCCGCGCGCGCGCGCGACGCCGCAGACCGAGAGCAACAGCGAGAGGGCGAGAGCGAGCCGTGCCAGCATGGCCTCCACGCTATCAACGCCCGTCGCACCGGGCAAAAAACCCGTGCTACGGTCCGCGCCATGCCACGACACGACGGACGGAAACCTGACGAGCTGCGCCCGGTGACCATGATCACGGGCTTTCAGCCGAGCGCGCACGGCTCGGTGTTGGTCAAGTGGGGCGACACGCACGTGCTGTGCGCCGCGAGCGTCGAGGAGGAGGTGCCGCGCCATCGCTTCGGCAGCGGTGGCGGCTGGCTGACCGCCGAGTACAACATGCTCCCCGGCTCCACGCGGCCGCGCAAGCGGCGCCGCACCGGCGGCCGCGAGACGGAGATCCAGCGCCTGATCGGCCGCTCGTTGCGCGCGGCGTTCGATCTCGACGCGTTCGGCCAGCGCACGATCACCGTCGACTGCGACGTGCTGAGCGCCGACGGTGGTACGCGCGTGGCCTCGATCACCGGCGGCTACGTCGCGGTCAAGCTCGCCATCGCCGAGCTGATGCGCGAAGGCGCGATCAAGAAGGACCCCACCAACTTCTCGGTGGCGGCCGTCAGCGTCGGCATCGTCGACGGCGAGCCGCGCCTCGATCTGCCCTACGAGGAAGACCACCGCGCCACCGTCGACATGAACCTGGTGATGACCGGCGGCGGCGACCTGATCGAAGTGCAAGGCACGGGCGAAGGCGGCACGTTCAGCCGCGCCGAGATGGATCGCCTGGTGGACCTCGGCTGGATCGGCGTGCAGGCGCTCGGCGACGTGCAGTCGCGCGCGCTGGGGCAATGACCACGCGGCGGCTGCTGTTCGCCACGCGCAACGCCGGCAAGCTGCGCGAGCTGCGCGCGCTGCTCGCCGAGGCGCGCTATCGCGGCGACCAGCTCGCGGTGATCGGCTTCGACGACCTGGCGCGGCCGCCTGCGGAGGTCGAAGAGACGGGCGCGACCTACGCCGAAAACGCCGCGCTCAAGGCGCGCGCCGCGGCGGCCGACGCGGGGCTGCTCGCGCTCGCCGACGACAGCGGCCTCGACGTCGACGCGCTCGACGGACGTCCCGGCGTACGCTCGGCGCGCTATCTCGGCTTGCCCGAGATGGCTCGCGAGCGCGTGGGGCTCGCTGCCAGCGACGCCGATCGCTGCCGCTGGCTGCTCGAGGAGCTTTCGGGCGTGCCCGAGGCGCGGCGCACCGCGCGCTTTCGCTGCGCCATCGCGCTCGTCGATCCCGCCGCCCTCGATGCGCCGGTGATCCGCGAGGCCGCCTGCGAGGGGCGCATCCTCGACGCACCGCGCGGAAGCGGCGGCTTCGGCTACGACCCGCTGTTTTACGTCGAGCAGCTCGGCTGCACCTTCGCGGAGGCCTCGGCGGCCGACAAGAACCGCCTCAGCCATCGCGGTCAGGCGATGCGCGCGATGGCCCGCTATCTCGCGGAGGCGTAGTCCTGCTATCCTGGAGGCCTTTCTCGCAGCGAAAGGTCGACGATGAAGCGTACGTGGCTGCTCGGGGTGTTGTTGCTGTGTGTGGGATCGTTTGCCGGCGCCGGATGCGGCGATAGCTCCGGCAACGCCAAGGACGCCACCGTCGACAAGACGCAGCGGCGTGACGCGAGCACGGACTCGACGTTCGACGGTCAGACGGGCGACGCCACGCGCGACGGCCTGTTCGGCGAAGGTCAGGTCGATGGGCGCGCGGAAGGCCCCATCGAGCGCTTCGACGGCGGCGACGGCAGCGGCGAGACGATCGCCGACACGGGCGTCGACGCGCCCGCCGACGCCAGCCCCGACACCACCGCTGATGCCAGCGCCGACGCCACCAACGACGCGCCCGACGCCACGGCGGACAGCACGGCCGACGCCGCCGATGACGCACCCGACGCCAGCGTCGACAGCACCGACGACGCGACCGACGCCACCGTCGACACGACGACCGATGCTTCACGCGACTTTCCAGCCAACCCGGTGACGTTCTACTGGGCCGACTGGACCAGCGCCACCAGCGGCGCCTCCGGTACGGCCAGCGCCACGATCCAGCCGCCGTCGGGCACGATCCAGGTCAGCTATGCGGGCGAGATCGCCGGCGCGCAGACCTCGGGCGGCACCAACTACTGGAACCCCGGCGCGCCCTACATCAACGTGCTGACGCAGAACGCGCCGCCGGCGGCCGACATCATCCGCCTCGTCGGCCCCAGCACCGGCAACACGATCACCTTCAACCCGCCGGTCAAAGATCTGGTGATGGCCATCGTCAGCCTCGGCAACACCAGCAACCCCGTGACCTACACGTTCAACACGCCGTTCACGCTGCTCAGCTTCGGCGCCGGCTACTGGGGCAACGGCACGATCACGCAGACCAGCCCGACGTCGCTCTACGGCGCCGAAGGCCACGGCGCGATCGTCTTTCACGGCACCGTCTCGCAGCTGACCTGGAGCGTCAATCCGGGCGAGAACTGGCACGGCTTCACCGTGGGCATCCCGACGCAGTAGCCATGGCCGATCACATCATCGAGACGGGACCGCCGATCCCCGTCGATCACGCCGCGGCCGGCGCCAGCACCCTCGGCGAGATGTTCGCGCGCCGCTGCGCGAAGAGCGCGACGCGCCCGGCCTACTATGAAAAGCGCGCCGGGCGCTGGCAGCCAACCAGCTGGCGCCGCTTCTACCAAGAGGCCGCCGCGGTGGCGCAAGGGCTCGTCGAGCTGGGCCTCGAAGCAGGCCAGCGCATCTGCATCCTCGGACCGACCACTGGCCGCTGGGGCACGTTCGACATGGGCGCGCAGCTCGCCGGCCTCGTCAGCGTCGGCATCTACCCGCACCAGTCGGTCGAGCAGCTGCGCTACATCATCGACCACAGCGACGCGCGCGTGATCTTCGTCGACGGCGAGGACGAGGCCGACAACGTGCTGGCCGCCATCGAGGGCAACGACAAGCTCGTCGCCGTGGCGCCGTGGCAGGCCGAGCTCGCCGCCAAGTTCGCCGCGCGCGAGCCGCGCGTGGTGCCGCCGTCGGGCTTCGCCGCAGGCGCCATCGATGACGCCGAGCGTGATCGACGCCTCGCCGGCCGCGGCGAAGAGACGGCCATCTTCGTCTACACCTCCGGCACCACCGGTCCGCCCAAGGCGGCGATGATCAGCCACCGCAACATCCTCTCGATGCTCGGCCAGCACGACGAGATCCTCGAGCTGCGCCAAGACGACCTCTCGTTTTCGTTCCTGCCGATGGCGCACGTCGCCGAGCGCGTGCTCGGCTTCTACGGCCGCATCGAAGCGGGGCTCACGGCCTGTTACGCTTCGAGCATCGCCGCCGTGCTGGGCGAGGTCGGCGAGGTCAAGCCGACGCTATTCGGCTCCGTGCCGCGGCTGTTCGAGAAGGCCTACGGCAAGATCTTCAGCGAGCTCGAGAAGGCTAGCCCGATCAAGCAGAAGATCTTTCGCTGGGCCGAAGACGTTGGACGCCAAAAGACGCGGCTCTGGCAGCGCGGCGAGCAGGTGCCGCTGCTGCTCGCGCTGCAGGTTGCGGTGGCCGACCGCCTGGTCTTCAGCAAGATCCGCGCGGTCTTCGGCGGGCGCGTGCGCCAGTTCGTCACCGGCGCGGCGCCGCTGGCGGTGGAGATCCTCGAGTTCTTCTGGGCCGCGGGCATTCCGATCTACGAGGTCTACGGCATGACCGAGGCGACGGTGCTGACGCACTGCAACCGCCCCGGTCAGGTGCGGCTCGGCACCGTCGGGCGCATCGTCGCGCCGCTCGAGCAGCGCATCGCCGACGACGGCGAGATCTTGCTCAAGGGCCCGTGGGTCTTTCAGGGCTACTTCAAAAACGACGAGGCCACCGCGGCGGCGATCATCGACGGCTGGCTTCACACCGGCGACATCGGCACGCTCGACGCCGACGGCTACCTCAAGATCACCGATCGCAAGAAGCACCTCATCATCACCGCCGGCGGCAAGAACCTCACACCGGCCACCATCGAAAACGCGATCAAGAACGAAGACCCGCTGATCAGCCAGGTGCACGCGCACGGCGACAAGCGGCCGTACATCTCGGCGCTGATCGCACCCTCGCCGATCGAGACGCTCGAGTGGGGCGCCGCGCGGCAGCTCATCGGCGGCGCCGAGGTCAAGGCGCTCAGCGACGAGCTGGTGGCCAACCCCTCGGCGCGCAGCGACGCGCTCAACGCGGCGATGGCCAAGGTCGTTGTGCACCCCGAGTTCGGCAAGCGCATCGGCGAGGCGGTGCGGCGCGGCAACGGCAAGCTCGCGCGCGTGGAGAACGTGAGGCGCTTTCGCGTGCTCGAGCGCGACTTCAGCCAGGAAGAGGGCGAGCTGACGCCGACGATGAAGGTCAAGCGCCGCGAGCTCGAGCACAAGTTCGCCCCGCTGTTCGACCGCATCTACGACGAGGACGACTTCGCGTTGCAGGCGTAGTGTGCTGATCGAGACAGGGAGGCCGCGGGCCGCGTCGGCGTAAGACGACGGCGATGGCACACATCGCGCGCCGCAGCTGGCACCCGCTCGCGCTCGTGTTCGCGCTCGTGGCGCTCTGTTCGGCGCGTGCTGCGCGCGGCGATGGCCTCGGCGCGCAGCGCTTCGCCGCGGCCCGCTTCGTGCCCCACGGCGTGGTGCTCGACGCGACACACGTCTATTGGACCGAAGGCGATGGCACGATCTGGCGCAAGGCCAAACGCGGCGGCAGCAAGCAACAGCTGATACAACGCGGCCTCTTTGCCATCGCGCTGCGCCGCAGCGGCAAGTGGCTGCTCTTTACCAGCCGTCAGGGCATCTATCGTCTCGGCCTGCGCGGCGGCACGCCGCAGCTCCTGGTGCCCATGCGCGACACCGTCAGGCTAGCGCTGCACGGCCAGCACATCTACTTCATCCGCAGCAAGGCGCGCGCGCTGTACTCGGTGCGCCTCGATGCGCCGCGCGCCAAGCCGCGAGTCGTCGCGCGCGGCCGCCGGCTAAGCAACGTGGCCTTCGGTCCGGCGCGGCTCTACGTCGCGGACTACTACGGTGGTGTCGTCTTCTCGGTGCGTCCCGACGGCACGGGCCGCCGCACGCTCACGCGCGCGATCCGCCGCCCCGTCGACATAGCCGTGCACCGGCGATTCGTCTACATCTGCGCCGAGCGCGCCGGGACGGTGGTGCGCGTGCCACGCCGTGGCGGGCGCGTCGAGGTGCTCGCCCGCCATCTGAGCAACCACGAGGTCATGATCGTGCACGCGGGACGCGTGTACTGGCGCGACTGGAAGGGTGGCGCGGGTCGCGCCAAGCTGTGGCGGCTCGAGCCCGCCACGCGACGGCTCGTGGCCGTCGCCACCGGTCTCAGCTCGCCCGCGCGCTACGCCCTCGACGCCGAGCATCTGTACGTCGCCAACAAAGGCACCAACGAGATCTTGCGCCTGGCGCAACGCCCCTAGGCCAAGAAGGCGAGACGCGCGTCCGTGCGCGCCGGGGCGATCTCGAGGATCTCGGCGTTGACCACACCGTGCGCGACGAACGGGTCGTCGTCGACGCGATGCTGTAGCGCCGCGCGCGAGGTGCCGTGCGCCAACACCGCGCCGCCGCGGCTTGGTTGCAGGCTGCCAACCATCAGAAACACGCCGTCGTCGAAGCCGCGCGCGATCCACGCGTTGTGCGCGGCCATCAGCTCGCCCGCGCGGCCCTTGTCGGCAAACGTTAGAAGCACCAGGTACATGACTCGCCCCTCCTGCTGCCTCCAAGCGTAGGCTATCGATGATAGGTATATAATCCCCTGCATGAGCGCTATTGCTGATGCAGAAAATGCAACAAAGCTGCTGCCACACCTCGCCGCCTTCGCGGCAGTCGTCGAGACGGGCAGCTTCACGGCGGCGGCGCGGCGGCTCGGCATCGACAAGACGCTGATGAGCCGCCGCGTGATGACGCTCGAGCGCGGGCTCGGCGTGCGGCTGCTTCATCGCACCACGCGCAGCATCTCGCCGACGCAGCTCGGACAGCGCCTCTATCAGCAGACGCGCGCGCCGCTCTCCGAGACGGTCGCCGCGCTGCTCGCAGCCTCCGACGCCCAGCGCGTCGAAGGCGTGGTGCGCGTGGCGACCTTCGCTGCGGCGGGCGCCGAGCTGTGGAGTGATGTGGTCGCCGCGCTCGCGCACGAGCATCCGGCGCTGCGGCTCGAGCTGCGCGCCGGCGACGCCTACATCGATCTCGTCGACCAGGGCATCGACCTCGCCTTGCGCTCGGGCCACATGCCCGACTCGAGCATGATCGCGCGGCGCATCGGCGACTGGGGCTTCGTGCTCTGCGCTGCTCCGCGCTGGCTCGAGCGCCACGGCCATCGCGTCGCGCACCCGACAGACCTCGAGGGCGACTGGGTGCTCTTCGGCGGCGTGGGCCGCGCGGATCGCTGGCGCTTCGCGGGCGCGGCGGGAGGAAGCGAGCACGAGGCCGAAGCGACGCTCGAGCTTCGCGTGCGCGCGCTGACCACCGTCGACAGCTTCGAGCTGCAGTCGCAGCTGACGCTCGCCGGCGTGGGCGTGGCGGCGCTGCCGGTGCTCTCGGCGCTGCCGGCGCTCGACGACGGCCGGCTGGTGCGCGTGCTGCCGCGCTGGCGCATCGACCACGGCCACGGGCTGTGGGTCGTGCTGCCGACGCGCGCGTACACGCCGCCGCGCGTCGACGCGGTCATCGGCGCGCTCGAGCGGCGCGTGCAGGTGCTGCAGCCGCGCTGGGACGCGGCCGCTCGCGCGCAGGTCCAATGAGCAACGCTACTTACAAACGCCGCCGCTGCAGGTCGCGTTGCACTCGCAGCCACTGCGCTCCCACTGCCCGTTGCAGCTGATCCAGCCGCTGTCGGTGCACTTGCACTTGTTCTGTCGGCAGTCGGCGTGCACGCCACAGTAGCCGGTGTAGCAGCTGTTGCAGTTGTCGTCGCGGCAGCCGCTGGTCGGCGTCAAGCAGCCGAGGAAGATGCCATTGCTGTCGAGCGTCTCCTTGAAGTTGATGTTGGCGCAGCGGCACTTGGTGTTGTCGCGACACTCGGCGTTGGGACCGCAATAGTCAGCGGGGCAGCGTCCGCAGTTGGTCCAGCGGCACTGTGGGTCGATGGCTTCGCAGCCGTTGCTCCAGGCGGAGTCGCTGTTTACGTAGCCCTGTTTGCACTTGCAGCCACCTTGCTCGCAGCTGGCGTTGGCGCCGCACGATGTGCTCGTGCAGCCCCCGCCATCGGGCGCGCCGCCGTCGGTTGCATCGTTGGGCAGCGCGTCTGGGATGCTGCTTTCGCACTGGCCGTTGCCAGCGAGCCAGCGCAGCCCGCCTTCGGGTACCGCGCGGCACAGCCACTGCACGCCCTGGCAGACACGCGTCTGGCAGAGCGTGTCGACGTCGCAGCAGCCCAGCTCGGGACAGCTCGGGATCTGCGGGCAGAAGCGCGGATCGGCGCTGCCTGCACAGCGGCTGCTGATCGCCACCACGAGCGCGACGGCGATCACGACGACAGCTCGAACAGCGCTGCGCGATCGTGATCGATCCAGTTGCCACCTCCGTCGCGGGCGAGCCGCCTCTCCATCATCGCCCACCGACGAGGAGGTGGACAAACGTCGGTTCGGGCAAGCGCCGCCGACGATCGCCTGTCGTTGATCTCGAGCGGCGGTTGGCATCAGAATCGGGCCGCGATGAAGCTCGTCGTATTCGACATGGCCGGCACGACCCTCGACGACGAGGGGCTGGTGCTGGCCTCGTTCGTCAGCGCGGCTCGCGCCGTCGAGCTCGAGGCGACGCCCGAGGAGCTCAACGCGCGTATGGGGCTCTCGAAGATCGAGGTCTTCGACGAGCTGTCGCGCAGGCAGCTCGGCGACACGCCCGCCGCGCGGGCGCTGCGCGACCGCGGCTACGCGTTGTTTCAGCAGATCCTCGAGGACGCCTACCGCGGCGACGCGGCGCGCGCGATGCGCGGCAGCGAGGCGGCGTTCGCGTGGCTGCGAGCGCGTCGCATCGCGGTCGCGCTCAACACCGGCTTCTACCGCGCCGTGACGGACATTCTCATCGAGCGGCTAGGTTGGCAGGGGCAGATCGACGCCGCGATCTGCGTCGACGACGTGCCGCGCGGTCGGCCCGCGCCGTACATGATCCACCTCGCGATGCAGCGCTGCGGCATCGAGTCGGTGGCCGACGTCGCCGTCGTTGGAGACACGCCCTCCGACATCTACGCCGGGCGCAACTCGGGCGCGGCGTGGGTTATCGGCGTGCAGAGCGGTGCGCACCCGGCGCGGACGCTGCGTCGCACGCCGCTGACGCACCTGATCGAGGGTGTCTGGGAGCTGCCCGCGCTGGTTCGACGCGTCACGCGCCTGACGTAGGCCGAGCGGCGCGGGTCATCCGCCGACGCTGCGCGCCCACGCGGCGACGACCGAGACGCGTCCGATGATCGTTGGGCCGCGGTGGCACTGGCCGCTGTCGAGCACCACGCTGACGATGCCGATGACGACGTCCTTGTTGCCCACGCGCCGCGTGGCGCCAGAGCCCGAGTCGCCGGGGCACACGCCGGCGCGCGGGTTGGCGATACACATGCGCGTCTTGGCCATCCGTTTGACGGGCCCCGAAAAGCACGCGAACGGCGAGAGGTACTCGAGCTTGGCCACGCGCAGCCGGCTGCGCGACGAGACGACCACGCGGCCGTGGCGCGTGAGGCCGAAGCCGTAGACGAAGACCTTGTTGCCCTGACGGCGCGGGTCGTCCGACGGCGCGGCCATCGGCAGCGGCGCGATGCCCGCGACGGGCTTTTTGAGCAGCAGCACGGCGAAGTCGTAGCCGCGCGAGGGCTGCTTCGGCTTGAAGCGCGGGTGCACGTGCACCGCGGCCACGCGCGCGCGCACGACCTTGCCGCGCGGGTTGCCGACGCGCGCCCAGCGCACGCGCAGCCGGCGGCCGCTGCGATGACGGACGCAGTGCGCGGCGGTGAGCACGCGGCGCGGCGTGACGAGCACGCCGCTGCAGCCGCCGCTGTAGCCACCGGCGCCGTGCACGGTGAAGTAGACCGCGGCCGTGCCTTCGCCAGCGGCGGCGGGGCGGCCGCCACGGATGGCCGCGGCGGGCCGCGGTGCGAGGCTGACGACAACAAGCGCGACGAGCGATGCGATGATGAGGTGAAGGCGCATCGTCACATCATCGCCCAACGACCCGCGTCGCCACAAACGGTGCAGCGTGTTGGCGCTAGCGCAAGGTGAGGTAACGCACGCGCGAGCCGCTGTCGTAGCGGGCGCGGTCGTTGAACACGACGTGGATCGTGCCGTCGGCGTCGACGCGCGCGTCGCCGCGCAGCGGCGGGCTGCCGCCGACGAGCTGGTGCTCGCTGCTGAGGCCTTTGACGACGGTGGTGCGCGCGATCTGGCCGCCCGCCTCGAGGCTGCCGATCTGCAGCGACAGCTTCTCGCTGAGGTTGTAGGTCGCGCGCTCCCAGTGGCAGTCGCCGGTCTGGCCGCCGGGCAGATAGTCGCAGCGCGCGTAGTCTTCGCCCTCGACGCTCAGCGAGGCGAGCACGAGCCGCAGCGAGGCCCCGCCGAGCAGCGCCAGCGGCTCGAGCTGCTGCGCGGTCCACGGGCAGCGGTCGCGATTGCTCGCCGGCGCGCCGGTGCAGGCAGGCGCGCTCTCGTCGCGCGAGATCTCCGAGATCGACCAGCGGCCGTCGCCGTTGCGGGTGGCGAGCTGCAGCGTGGCGACGACCTTGTTCGTCGCGCCCCATGGCTGCGAGACCTGGCTGGCAAACAGCACGAAGACGCGCGCCGGCTTTTCGGGGTGCAGCTCGTCACGCGCGAGCGCGATGAAGACCTTGCCGCGCTCGGCGGCGGAGCTGATGCCCGCGACGCGCTCGCTGCGGCCGGCGTGGCGGTAGGCGATGTGCCAGCCGTCGCCGTCCTGTGACCAGCCGGCGACGTGCGCGGCGCCGCCTTCGTCGAGCGTCAGCGCCACGCGCTCGAAGCCGCCCAGCGGCCCGAACCACCAGCTCGCGTCGCTCTGGGCGTTGCCGCCGACCGGCTCGCGAACGCCGTAGGCGGCGTCGGCGCCGAGGGGCATAGCGGCGTGCAGACAGCCCTTGCCGTCGCGCGCCAGCGCGCCCGACCACAGCGGGAACGCGCCGGCGTTGCCGGCGTGCTTCCAGCTCGCCGCGGCCTGCTCGCTGCCCGACGTGATCGCCTCGCTGCGCGTCCACTGCTCGAAGCCGTGCCGCGCGCTGTTGGTGATCAGCCAGCTGGTGCCGTCGTTGTCGAAGGTCAGCACGCCGGTCTCGAAGTCCATCGGCAGCCGCTCGTGCTGAAAGCCGTCGCCTTGCTTCCAGGCGGAGGCAGGAAACGTCGCGCGTGGGTCGGCGTCGCTGGCGAGGCGGTAGATCACGCGCACCGCGCCCTGGTCGTCGAAGAAGAGGGTCGGGCCGCGATCGCGCCAGCGCGCCACCGGGTCGATCAGCGTGTCGCTGTTGATGCTGCAGCCGCTCGAGCAGGCCGGCTTGACGTTGTGGTGGCGTGGCGTGCCGCCGCACGCAGCCAGCGCGCGCGTGCCGTCGGGCGTCATCGGCTCGTCGTCGGCACCGCAGCCGCCGGCGGCGAGCGTCAACATCGCCAGGGCGAGGGCGGCGAGGGCGAGGCGATGGGGGTATCGGTGCATGGGCGTTCTCCTGAGCGCCCGGCTCTTTGCACTCGCCGTACCTGCGATAACAGTCTGGAATTACTAGGGGTGACTCGCCTGGGAGCTGTGCCAGGCTGGGCCAGATGGCACAGCCTACGTGCAGCTGCGCCTAGCGCGGTCGCGCCACGACGAAGACGTAGTTGAAGCTGTCGTGGAAGCGCTCGTAGAGGGCGATCTCGGCGCGGGTGTCGTCGAGCATGGCGGCGAGGGCCTCGTCGCGCTTGGCGCGCGGCGCGAGCAGCTTCACGCGCGCCGCCAGCGGTCGGTAGTAGCCGTCGCGCCAGTCGCGCTCGGCGTCGAGCAGGAAGTGCGAGCGTACCGAAAAGCCTGCGCGCTCGGCGCGCGCGAGCGTGCCGGCGACGTCGCTCGTGTCAGGGGCTTCGGCCGAGAACAGATCGACCAGCTCGCGCGGCGGCGTCGCCGTCGTGTAGCAAGGCTCGCTGAAGGCGAGCCAGCCATCGGGCGCGAGCAGCTCGGCGAAGCGCGGCAGCGCGTGCTCGAGCCCCACCGTGTAGACGGCTCCCTCCGACCACACCAAGCTCGGTGGGGCGTCAGGGACATAGTCGAGCATCGAGCAGCACTCGCCGCGCACGCGATCGGCTAGGCGTGCGGCGCGCGCGCTGGCCTCGAGCTGTGCGAGGAAGGGCGCGTGCACGTCGACACCGACCACCTGCGCACGCTCGCCCAGCGCCTCGGCGAGCACCAGCGTCTGCTGGCCGGGCCCGCAGCCCATGTCCACCACGCTGATGGCGGCGTCATCGGCGCCTGCCTCGAGCGCCGGCGCGATGGCCTGCAGCGCGCGCCGCGTGGACTCGGGCGAGCCGGGGCCTTCGCGCGCCAGATCGCGGTGTACCTCGAAGAAGGCGGGTGGCAGCTGCACGCGCTCAGCAGCAGCCGCCGCCGCCGCCGCCGCCGCTCGTGCTGCCGCCCGAGCCGACGCTCGCCCTGGCCGCGCTGCCGTATTGGTCGGCGGCCATCGTGTTGCCGCAGCTGAAGGCACCGTAGTGCACCGAGCGGTCGCCAGTGATCTCGAAGTACGGCGCGAAGCGCGTCTCGCCGAGCATCGCGGCGGTGTTGCCGCACACGCGCTCGGGGCGGCCGAGCTCGAACAGGTGGTGGTCATCGAGTGCGAACAGCCGCCCGACCTCGGGCATCACCTCGCGATAGGTCGCGATCTGGCCGTAGTCCTCGCACCCCGCGTCGAGCCCATCGAGCTTGAACAGGCGCAGCGTGGTCGAGACGAAGCGCGCTGCGCCGACGCGCGCTTGCACCTCGGCGCTGTTGATCGTGATCGGCGCCGACTCGATGGCGCGCGGATCGACAAAGCCGCTCTGTTTGGCCAGCTGCATGAAGTCGGCGTCGTACATGGCGCCGCCCAGACACTCGCTGTGAAGCAGCGCGTCGTTGGCGATGTCGGCGGGCAGGCGGCGGTCGCAGAAGACGTCGGAGAAATAGAACTCGCCGCCCGGCTTGAGCACACGAAAGACCTCGGCCAGCACCAGGTCCTTGCGTGGGCTGAGGTTGACCACGCAGTTGCTGACCACGACGTCGACGCTGTTGTCGGCGATGTCGAGCGCGCGCAGGTCCTCGATGTAGCCCTGGTGAAAGGCGACGTTTTCGCGCCCGTAGCCGAAGCGCTGCATGTGCCAGGGCAGCGTCTCGCGGGCCACCGCGAGCTGCTCGTCGGTCATGTCGACCCCGTGCACCATGCCGTTTTCACCCACCAGCTGGGCGATGAGGTAAACGTCGCGGCCGGTGCCGCAGCCGAGGTCGAGCACCGTCGCGCCCGAAAGCGCCTCGGGGATCGGAAAGCCGCAGCCGTAGAAGCGCTCGAGCACGCGCGTGTGCACGTTCGAAAGGCCCGCGCGCACGTGCTCGGGCGGCGCGCCCGTGGCGCAGCAGGCGTTGGTTTTGAGGTCGGAGCTCTGGGCGAGGACCTTGCCGTAGTAGTCCTTGACCCAGGCGCGTACGTCGTCGTTGCTGGTGTCGATCGTGCTCATGCGCGATCTTTAGCACGACTGGCGCGCCGCGGCCGTGTCACTGACGTTACATCGCGCCGCGGGCGCTGCACGTCGGCGAAGACGTTGAGCGCTAGCCACTTGGGAAAGGCTCGCTGCAGCGCGCGCGCCCCCTCGAGCACCAGCGCCTCGTCGCGGATCGCCGCGCGGATGTCGATGTCGCCCATCCAGATCTGGGTCATGGTGCGCAGGTGGCAGCGCACCTGCAGGTCTATCGCGAAGCCGGGCGGCGAGAGGCAGAGATCGATCTCGTCGTCGGTGCTGACGATCCAGAAGCGACCCTGGCCGCGCGCGGCGCCGCGGTAGACGAACTCGACCGTCGTGCGCCCGGGCGGCAGCACGCCCGGCTCGAGGTTGCGCCGCATGTCCCACATCAAGAGGCCGGCGTCGAGCTGCTCGCGATCGGGCTCGCGCCGCGCCCAGCGCTGGCCCCACACGCCGGCGTGCTCGATCAGCGGACGCAGCTCGAGGCCTGCTTCGGTGAGCTGATACTCGTGGCCGCTGGCGCCGCGGCGCGGGCGCTTCTCGACCACGCCGGCGTCCTCGAGCTGCCGCAGCCGCTGTGACAGCATCGTGCGCGACATCATCGGCACACCGCGCGCCACCTCGTTGAAGCGCCGGCTGCCGGCGAGCATCTCGCGCACCACCAGCAGCGTCCAGCGCTCGCCGAGGATCTCCATCGTCTGCGCCACCGGGCAGAACTGTCCGTAGCTCTTCATGCCCCCGCGTCTAGCACGGCGCGCTCCAAGCGGGCGGTACAGATTCCTTACTTGTTGCAGCGCCCGTCGATGGTCACCGTGATGTCCGTCGCGCAGCAACAAAGGGAGGCTCACCATGACGATCGATCTCGGCGCGCTGGCGCCAGCGCTCGCGGCCCGCTTCGCCGAGCGGGCGGCGCGACATGACGCCGAAGGCAGCTTCGCCCGCGAAAACAGCGAGCTGCTGCGGCGAGAGCGCATCTACAGCGCCCTGGTGCCGAGCGAGCTCGGCGGTGGCGGCGCCTCGCTCGCCGAGATGAGCGCGCTGCTGCGCGTCATCGCCGCCAGCTGCGCCTCGACCGCGCTGACGCTCTCGATGCACCAACATCTCGTCGCCGCGGCGGTCTACAAGCTCGTGCACCACGGCGAGTCGCGCCCGCTGCTCGAGCGGCTGGCGCGCGAGCAGCTCGTGCTGGTCAGCACCGGCGCCTCGGACTGGGTCGACGCCAACGGCACGATGACCAAGGTCGACGGCGGCTACCGCGTCTCGGCGCGCAAGATCTTCTCCAGCGGCTGCGAGGTCGCCGACATGATGATCACCAGCGCGCGTTACGACGATCCGCAGCACGGCCCGCAGGTGCTGCACTTCCCGCTCTCCTACGAGAACGAGGGCGTGCGCCTGCTCGATGACTGGGACACCCTCGGCATGCGCGCCAGCGGCTCGCACACGGTGCTGCTCGAGGACGCCTTCGTGCCCGAGGAGGCCATCGCGCTGCGCCGCCCGCGCGGGCGCTGGCATGCGGCCTGGACCGTGGCGCTGGTCAGCGCGGCGCCGCTATACATGTCGCCTTACGTCGGCGTCGCAGAGCAGGCGCAGCGCGAGGCGCACGCCGCCGCGCGCCACAAGGCGTCCGAGCCCTACATGCCGTTTCTGGTGGGCGAGCTCGACAGCGCCGTGGCGACGGCGCAGCTCGCGCTGAGCGCGCTGGTGCAAAACCACGCCGACTACAACTTCGATACGTCGGTGCAGACGGCCGCGCGCGCGCTGACCTACAAGACGATCTGCAGCAACGCGTGCCTCGCGGCGCTGCGCAAGGCGGTCGAGATCTGCGGCGGCCGCGCCTTCTTTCGCGGCCAGGCGCTCGAGCGCATGGTGCGCGACATCCAGGCCGCGCCCTTTCACCCGCTGCCCGAAAAGAAGCAGCAGCTGTTCTGCGGGCGGCTGGCGATGGGGCTCGACCCGGTCAGCGGCCTGCCGCTCTAGCGCTCGGCGCGCTAGGAGGCGAGCCGGCAGTCGCTCATGTGCACCGCGCGCGTGGTCTTGCCGCTCACGCTGCAGCCGCTGAGCTTGACGCTGTCGCCGCGCTTGAGCTTCTTGGTCTTGGCGTGGGCGCCGTTGTCCTTGAACTTGATCACCACGCGGCCCTTGTCGGGGGCGGCGAGCCAGATCTGATAGCCGGCGCCGCCCATATCGAGCACCTGGCGCACCGTGCCGTCGAGGGCGATCTTGGCGTTCATGTAGCGCATGGCCTGCATGCCGCGCACGGCCATGTATTCGCTATAGAACGCCGCCGCGGTGCGGTTGAGGTTCTTCGACGACGCGGCCTTCTTCGGCGCGGTGGCCTTGTCGAGCGCCTTGCCGATGGAGGCGGCGATGGCGGCGGCTTGCTTGTTGCGCTCCTCGTCGCTCTGTTTGCTGCAGCCGGCAGCGGCGACGGCGAGGAGGGTCAGGGCTACGGCGAATGTCTTGCTTTTGAACATGGATCGGCTCCGTGTGTGTTGGGTTTCGAGCCCTACACACCGCGGCCGCCGGCTTGTCGCAGACTTTTTTCTCCCGCTCGGCCTTTGTCAGTCCTGGAACGTGCAGGTCGGGCAGTCGCTGTCCTCGCGGATCTCGATGTCGAGGTGCCTTTTGGTCTGCGACAGCCCGTGGAGGATGTAGTCGACGTCGTGAAACGGCGAGCCCAGCGAGTACCAGGTGTTGGCCGTCAGGCGAACGTCGAGCTTGGGGTGTCTGCCGCTGTCTTTGAGTGACTGCGCGAGGTCTCGTGCGGCGCTCATCGCTTTGTCCGCGTCTTCGAACGTCTTGCAGCCGCGATCGCGCACGCTGACCGCCGAGCACTGCTCGCCGAGGTTGGTACATACGCGGTGCGCCTTGCTGGCCAGGCCGCTTGGCCCCAGCCCGTGGCCGACGTAGACGACCGAGACCTTGTCGCACTCGTTGAACCACGAGTAGTCGAGCGGGTTGAACTCCTTGACGTGGGAGAGCACCTCGCGCGTGCAGTCGCGCGGCAGCCAAGCGCGAATGTTGGCGCGTGTGCTCGGCCTGCACTTGCCGTCGCTCCAGTAGCAGCCGAGGTCAAACGTGCATCCAACGTGCCCCTTGTCGCTGCAGGGATCGTCGGGGTCGACGTCGCCGTACAGACCAAAGCAGCAGTGTTCGACGTTCTTGGCCACGCCATCGCAGGTCACGGGCTTGGGCGGGTGGTTGCCGGCTGCGAGCCACGAAAAGCCGGTGGCAGGCCATTGCTTCGAGTCGTACAGCACCCTGTAGTAGAGGTGCGTCGAGCGTACGGGCGTGCTGAGCGTGCCGCACAGGTCGGACCACTTGGCGCGACACCACGCGCGCGTGTCGTTGAAGACCCAGTTGCAGCCGCCCCAGGCGCGGCGATTGTGCTCTTTGGAGCGTTGCTCGTCGACGTCGTTGCCGTAAGCGTAGCTCGCCGGGCGGAAGAAGAACTGCAGCCCCTCGCTGAGCTGAACCTCCACCTCGACGTAGGTCGAGTCGGCGGCCCAGTGCGGCCGATAGATGCGCGTTGCTGCGCTTCCGTCGGGGGTGCGGCACTGGTCGCGCATGCCGAACATCTTGGGATAGACCTCCGGCGCGGGGCGCGAACCGTCGACCGTGTCGAACACCGGCTTGATGGTGACCTGAGCCCAGCGGTCGTCACGATCGGCGTCACCGACGTAGGTCCAGTCGACGTCGACCGAGAAGGCGGAGCTTTCGGGGCGCGTGGCGATGTGCATCGAGACGTCGGGACGCGGCGGCTTCTTGGCGTTGCTGTCGCTGTCGTTGCTGTCAGCGGCGGCGCCGTTGTTGTTGCTGGCGGCCGCCGCGCCCTGCTGCAGTCGCAGCTCGAGCGCGGCGTAGTCGGCCATGCTGATGCTGCCGTCCTGGTCGACGTCCGCCGCCAGCAGCGCGCTGCCAGGCACGTCGACCGAGGTCAGCACGGCGCGCAGCCAGAAGCGGTCGTCGTCGTCGACCTTTCCGTCGCCATTGACGTCGCCCTGTACGAGCCGCGTGG
Source organism: Myxococcales bacterium (assembly GCA_020431405.1). Taxonomy (GTDB): domain Bacteria; phylum Myxococcota_A; class Polyangia; genus JAGQIK01. Next base: position 35,918 of record JAGQIK010000216.1, on the reverse strand, counting down.
AGGCGAACGTCGAAGGCCAGCAGCGCTTGCCCAGCTCGGCGCCGAAGCGCGTCGCGTCGGCGAGATCGACGTCGCCGTCGCGGTCGAGATCGCCCGCCGAGTTGCCGCACTGCGTGCAGCCGAGGTTGGCCTCGAGCAGCAGGGCATCGGCTTGGTCGACCTTGCCGTCGTGATTGAAGTCTGCCGTGCAGGCCGAGTAGGTCAGCTGGCGATACACCGCGCTGACCGGATAGAGCCGCACGGTGGGGCTGTCACTGTCCGCGCCAGCCATGCGATGCAGCGTGCCACTGGCCCACACCTTGTCGCCTACCGACAGCGCGCCGCCCTCGAGCGGCGTCTCGCTGCCGAGCACCAGCTGTGCGCGGCCGTTGGCGCCCGCGAACGGTCCGGCCATCGGGTGCAGCCACACGATGGTGCGCGCGCCGCTGCTCGTGACCGACTGCACCGTACCGCGAACAGTCATCGGCTGGCCGACAGGCGACGTCGCGTCGCTGCCCGCGTCGCCGCTGCCGCTGCCACTGCCGCTGCCCTGGCTCTGAGACCATCGTAGGCCGGGCTCATCCGCCTCGACGCCGCAGCCCGCGGGGGCGAGCAGAGTTAGGACGAACAACCAGGCGGTGCAGGCCGCAGCGGTTCGTTGGAGCACGTCGCGTCTCTCCCCTCGACGCGCCATCGCCCGCGACATTGCGAGCGTTGGTCGTTGGCGTCGTGCACGCTGGCGTTGCAGCGCGCGGGCCAGCTCCGCTGGAGACAAATCCTCGCGTCGTTACAGCATGTTGAGAGAGGGGTTGGCGCGCTACGCTGCCTTTGCGCCACGTTGGCTCAAATCTACTGGTGACAGCGGTTCCGTCGCTGAGCCAAGTCGTCTCAGCTGCGGCCCTGGCGCGCTAGTCGGCGCAGCAGCGAAAGCCCGTCGAGTAGTCCCAATGCGACGTGGGGTGCGCCGTGGTGCGGTACAGGCAGCCGTTGCCGTTGATGACGGTGTCGACGTAGAAGCCGCCGCGGAAGATCCCGCTCGCGTTGGACGTCCACTCGTGCAGGTTGCCCATCATGTCGAAGGCGCCCTCGGCCGTGACGCAGCCCGCGTTGGCGCCGGTCTTGTCGAGGCCGTCGGGAAGCTGGTTGATGCAGGGGTGGCCCAGCTTGGACCACACCGACGAGGCGTTGCTCTCGAAGTACTGGATCGCCGGGTGGCAGGTGCGCGCGTCGTTGCAGACGCCGGCCTGGCGCGTGTTGCCGTACGGATACGTCGTCTGCGCCGCGCCCTGACAGGCGCGCAGCCACTCGGTATCGGTGCACAGGCGCTTGCCGGCGCGCTGGCAGGCGGCCGCCGCCTGGATGCCGCTGATGTAGCCTTGCGGCACCACGCCCGCGACGCTCAGCGCGCGCACGGTCTGCGTGCCCGGGTTCTGATAGGGCGACCACGGCGCGAGCCCGCTCGAGGTCTCGAGCACGAGCATCGCCTCGTAGCGATCGATGCAGAACGTGCTCGCGCGCAGCATGCCCGGCGGACAGCCTCCCGTGCCGGCGGCCTCCTGCGGCACGCCGTTGACCTGCGGGTAGACGCCGTCGACGCAGCTCGGGATGGGCGACTTGAGACAGTTGGACGTCGAGCCGCCGCCGCCTGCCGTCACGTCGAGCCGATAGGGCCCAGCGCGCGGCACGCCGTCGCTTCCGACCCACGTGTCGACGACGATGTAGTACGTGCCCGCCGGCGCCGCGTGCGTCAGCGAGACGTTGTCGCGCGCCAGGCAGCTTTGCGCCGACGGCGCGTCGAGCAGGTGCACGTCGACATCGACGCTGTCGCCCGCGACGTCGTCGACCTTCACCGTCAGCGTCGTCGGCTGCGTCAAGACGAGCTTGTAGACCACCTCGCCGCCGCTCTCGTCGGTCCCCGGCGCGCACGGCGAGTAGGCGTTGGCGACGTGCGAAGGCGCCGACGTCGTGTTGGCGCTGTGCGTGTAAGGCAGCGCGCCGATGACGATCGGGTTTTGAAACGTGCCGAGCGACGTGCCCGGCGGCGCGTCGACCGTGCCGTCGCCGAAGGCACCGCCCGCGTCGGCGTCGCTTGTTGCGCCCGGGCCGTCAGTGCGCGGGCCGAGGTCGCGCAGAAAATCGGCTCGCCCGTCGTTCGCACCCGCGTCGCGCAGGGCTGGCGCCTCGCCGCATGCCGCCAGCGTTGCCACGCCGAGCGCGATCAAAGACAGCGACCGAGCGAACATCGCAAGAGCATACGCCATACGCCATTGTCTGTCGTATGCGACAATGCCGTGGGGTGCCCATCGGTGAGGGAGATGGTGAATTTGCGGAGGCAGGTCGCGGGGGCAAGCGTAGCGGCAGCGATCATCGCGCTGGTCGCTGTCGGGTGCTCGCGCAAGAAACCCCGGCGCCGTGATGTCCCGACGCGCGCCGAGGCGCTCGCGCGCATCAAGCCGATCAGCGAGCACTTTCCCGCCGAGGGCATTCGCGAGGTGGTGCTCTTCACGCAGGTCGCTCACAAGGCCAAGGTCGAAACGGTCGCGGCGGCGAAGAAGATCGTCGTGACGGGTCTTCCGGTTTACGACCACCCGGGCTGCAGTCAAGGCCCGCCGCTGATCAAGGCGTCCAAGTCGCGCTTCGTGCTGACGCGCGTTGGAAAGACGCTGGGTATCACGGCCACGGGCGAAGGCACCTACGCCATGCACGACGTCGAGCTGCAGCACATCGTCGTGCGCGTGCCCGCCGGTGTGCGCGTGCGCCGCAAGGCGCGCGACTATCGCGACGACATCGTCACGCCGCCGAGCGCCGAGCGCCTGAAGGCCCGCCAGGCTATCGCCAGCAGCGAGGTTATTCGCGTCTCTGCCACGGGCGTCCGTGTGATCGAGCTCGACGCGCTGGCCGCATTGAAGGCGCGCCTCGAGGTCGCGGCCGACAGCAATCACGTGACGGTGGTTGCCCGCAAGCTCTCCGAAAACAGCGTCGTGGGGGCCTTCTGGCGCGTCGAGGCGTCGCCCTTCGTGACGGTCACCACGCGGCGCGAGGACAGCAAGCTCGTGCTGCGCGCCGATCACGAGCGCAAACGCGACAAGCACCTCGAGTGGCTCTACGACATCGTGGTCAAGGCGCCGGCTGGTGTAGTGCTGCGTCGTCGCACGCGCCTTCCACGCGCCAAGGACCGCGCCTGGGTGCTGAAGATGGCGCCGCGGCGAACCTGGTCCGCCGCGCTCGACGGCATCCGCGGGCTCGACATCGGTCCAAACATCGCGCACAGCAAGACCGAAAAGAACGCCAAGCGCGTCACGATCTCCGGGCAGCCGATCTACGCTGACACGGACGCCGACGGCAACGTGGCAGCCATCGGCGAGGCGAGCGCTCTGCGCGTGGTTTTCACCCGACGACAGCACGTGCTGCTGCTGCGCGTCGTCGATGTCGAGCACGGACCGGGCCGCAGCTCGTCGCTGCACGACGTGACGCTGATCGAGCCCGGCTTGCCCGCGACGCATCACAACGGAAACGTCCGCGGCGGGCCAACCACCAACTAGCCGCTCGCTGCTCGCCGCCGCCGCGCGCTCGGCGCGCTCAGCGCTTGCGCCGTCGCACCCACACGAAGAGCCCCGCTAGCAGCACGGCCAGCCCACCGGCGATGCCGCCGATGAGCGCCCCGCGTCCGGCCGAGTGCAGGATGCGCGACCAGAAGCCGCGCTGCTCGGGCGCGCGAAGACCACGCGTGGCGTTCGCCGACGCTTCGAAGATCGGCCGGTAGCGCGCGAACGCCTCGCGCCCTGCCGAATAGGTGACGACGGCGCACTGCTTGCCCGCCGGCATGTAGTAGACCAGCTGCCGCGCGCGCACCGTGCCGAGATCGAGGTCCTGCACGACACGCCCGCAGCGCACGCCGCCGATGGTCGTCACCCCCGCCTTCAGCGGCACGACCCGCGCTCCGCCCGCCTGGCCTCGCAGCCGCTTGGCGAGATTGGCGCTGATGCCCTTGACCGACGCTTCGGTCAGCTCGGCGGGACAGCGCGCGATACGCGCGTTGACGTTTTCGACGAAGCCGTCGTTGGCGCCCGCCAGATCGAAGGCGATCATCGCAGAGCGCGAGCGGCGTGCGCGCTCGACGAGCGCCGCGGGGATATCGGCGAGCTTGGCCGCCGGCACGCCCGGCGAGACGTCGCGCCAGCCGGGCGGCAGCGTGAAGGTGAAGGGACCGCTGGTCACCGTCGCGGAACGCGCCTCGGCCGTGGCGCTGGCCAGTGTCGCGAGCGCCATGATGGCCGCGAGCGCGCTAGCCACTCTAGCCACTCGAGACCCTCAGCTCGGGGCGCGACGTCTCGCGCCGCTGCACGATCTGCTCGGCGATGTGACGCGCCTTGCGCACCTCGAAGGGGAAGCGCGCCAGCTCGGTCTCGGACGAGCCGAGCGTGATCACGCCGTTGACCAGCAGCACCTGGTAGGTCAGCTCCTCGATGCTGTTCCAGCTGCCGATGCGCGCGTAGTCGCCGACGTCTACCGACAGCCCCTCGAGCGGCATGTCGTAGTCGGGGTTGGCGCACACGTCGACGATGGTCTGGATGTGCTCGGGCAGCGCGATCGCCGGCCGGTAGCGGCCGCGCTCCTCGGCGCTGTCGGCGACAGGCTGATACTGGAAGTACGGCGTTGGCACCGAGAAGAGGCGCACGTCGTCGCCGAGGTCGTCGTCGGCGCTGTTGGGGCTGATGCCGCGGCGGTGCGACTGGAACTGCACGTGTGTCGACTCGTGCTCCTCGAGCAACAGCAGGTTGTAGCCCTCGAGCTCTACCGGCGGGTTGGTGCCGGCCTCGATGACCTCGCCGTAGCTCTTGCGCATGCCGCGCTGCACCTTGTCCTTGTTGCGCTGGAAGCGCGCGTTGACCTCCTCGTCCTCCTTGAGAAAGTCGACGATGTCGGACGCCGCCTTGGCCGGGCCGGTGAACTCGTAGCCGGGGCGCGCCAGCTGCGTCTTGATCACGCCGGTGTGAACGCGCGCCTCGCGCATCGCCTCGGCGAAGATGCTCAGCGTGCGGTCCATGCCCTCGGGATCGACAAACGGGTTGCCGCAGAACGTCGAGACCAGCGGCTCGTAGACCTGGTCGTAGATCTCGCGATCGAGCACGGGCCGGCGGCCGCCGACCACCACGCGGAAGATGTTGCGCCCCACGTCATACTCGACGCCCTGGATCGTGTGCTCGCCGCCGTCGACTTTGACGCGCTTGCCACGAAACGCGTGGCCGACCAGCTCGCGCGCGGCGTAGACGTCCTCGGTGCCGTCGCGATAGGCCAGACACGTGCGCTCCTTGCCGTCGATGTCGAGCGTCTCCCAGGCGAGCAGCGTGTCGAGGTCGTAGCGATAGCGCGTGACGAGCGCCGACTCGCCGGCGAACTCGAGGCCCGCGCGCAGGCTCGGCTGGTCGCCGCTGGTGCCCTTGTTCTTGCGCAAGCCGCGCACCAGCACGTGCCGCAGCACCTGGCCGGGGTCTTCGATCAGCTCCACCGACAGCGCGCCGTGCGCCGCCTCGTAGTTGTTGATGTAGAAGAAGCCGTTGACGCGCGTCGGCGAGAGCACGCGCTTGCGCTCGCAGATGCCGGGCACCGTCACGCGCGGGTTTTTCGGGTGGTCGAGGTTGGAGTAGCTGCCGCGCTGCAGAAGGTCTGCGAACTGGCGCTGCCACGTCTCGGTGATGTCGGTCAGGCGCATGAAGTCGCCCGTCTCGGTGCCGAAGGCGTAGATCTGCGCGTCCTCGCCGCGCCATAGCGACAGCATGTCACCGGCGAGGATGTCGACGCGGTCGAGCTCGGCGGCGAGCTTTCCGCCCGAGATCATCTGCTCCATCATCGCGGTGATCGTCTCGCTCTTGCCGGTGCCGCTGTCGGCCGAGAAGACCAGCGTCTTGCGCAGGCCGTTCTTGAACGTGATGGTGATCATCGCGCCGTGCACCGGGAAGCCGCCCATCGCCTTGACGCGCTCGTTGTGCAGCGTCAGCAGCGACTTCTTGACGAAGCCGACGTAGTCGGTGGCGTCCTCGCGTGCGACCCACGCCGTGGGCAGGATCGCGCCGTCGCCGTAGCGGTCGTGCACGTAGCCGCTCTTGTAGCTCTCGCCCATCAGCTTGGCCGGCACGCCGAACAGAAGCACGCCGTCCCAAGCGAGCTGCTCGAGGTTTTCGCGCAGCTGCACCTCCTCGATCTGCGGGAAGAGCCTCAGCTCGTCCGAGATCAGGTGGAAGTACGACTTGTGCATCAGCAGCAGCATCTTGAACGGCCCGACCTGCACCGCCTTGCAGACGTAGTCGCGAAGCGGCGCCAGCACGGGCAGCTCGGCGAAGCGGCGCTGGAAGTAGGCCAGCGGCGGCGCCTCGCGCGCGCCGAGCTCGCGCTTGGCGGCGGCGGCCTCGGCGGCGACCTCGCCTTCGCCCGTGCTCAGATCGAGCCCGCTCTCGCGGCGGATGAAGCCGTAGCGCGTGTCGCCGACGCGCTTGGCCGCGCCGGTGGTGCAGTTGGGCGTCGGATCGAGCTCCGTCGTGGCGCCGGCGAAGGCGCAGCCGGAGATGATGCGCTGCAGGTACTCGGGCAGCTGCGGGTGCGGTGTGATGTTCAGCAGCCGCTCGTAGCCGACCTCGAAGGTGCTCGTCGCCGTGACCTTCTTGGTCTCGACGCCGAAGGCGAAGAGCAGCTCGTTGAGCAGCTCGTTGATCTTGCGGTTGATGCCGCGCAGCGCCGACGTCTTTTCGGCGTAGGAGGCCGACTGCAGCTGCGCCGAGAGCACCTTGACCGTGTTGGCGCCGTGCCAGGCGCGATAGATGCGCAGCAGCACGTCGCGGAAGACGTCGTCGATGAGCTTGCGGTCGTGATAGGCGGTGCGGCAGGCCAGTGGGCCGTACTGGTTTTCGACCTGCTCGAACGATAGATCGCTGAGCCTGACGTCGGCGCTGTAGGTCTTGCGCAACAGGCGCCGGTAGATCGCACGGAAGGCGCGGCTGCCGACCAGCTCGTCGACGTTTTCGCAGGCCTTGTCGGTCTCGATATGCACCTTGTCGGCCACCGAGCGGCCTTCCTCGATGCAGTAGACCAAGCCGCGCTCGCTGTCGGCGATGACGGTCGCCATGCCGCCCTGTGTCGGCCGTTTGGCCGGTGGCGCCGCGGTGATCAGCGGCTCCAGATCGCGCACGCTGTTCTGCAGCCAGCCGCGCTCGCCGTCGTCTTCGAAGATCGTCTCGAGGGCGGCCACGTCGCGCCCGCTCGCCGCGTAGGCGTTCCAGTAGCGCAAGAGCACGCGCGTGTAGGTCTCGACGGCGTTGCCGAGACGGTCGTAGCTCTGGCGGTTGCCGCTGATCTCGCCACCCAGAGAGAGGCGTACGTAGCCGAAGCCGGCGTAGACGTAGTCGACGCCGCGCGCGGCGGCCACCGCCTCGAGGAAGGCTTGGATCCCGCGCTCGTCCTCGGCGGCGCCGGGCAGCGAGACGCACATATAGAACGCGCCGCCGGGCTCGATGTACTTGGCCTCGGGGTCAGCGCGCATCACGGCCAGCTTGGCCTGCTGCAGGCGCTTGCCGACATCCTTGCGCAGGTTGCGCTCGATGCGCAGCTGCTTGAGGTCCTCGACCAGATCGCTGGCCGCCGACGAGAGTGTCAGCTGCAGCGCGCCGCGGTTCTTGAGCCGCAGCAGCCGCTCGTAGCCGGCGAGCAGCGTCTCGAAGACCGCCACCGGAAAGTCCGGATCGGCGAGCTTGGCCAGCGAGCTCGAGAGCAGCTCGCGCACGCGTGACCACGGCTCCATCGCGCCGGTGGGATCGAGCAGCGCCGCGGCGAGCTCTTCGATCTCGCCAGTGTAGTGCTTGACGGCGATGCCGCTCTCCAGCTTGAGCTCGGTCAGGTAGAGCGAAAGCTCGTGCGGCCGCGACGCGCGTCCCTCGACGAACTCGACGACGGCCGGATCGCTCGAGCAGACAAAGCCCGTGCGATCGCCGGCGCCCTGCAGGCCCTTGGTCGTCGCGCCGACCGTGATCAATCGCACCGGCTTGCTGAAGCGCTGGCGGTAGGTCTCGAAGACCTGCGCCACGCAGCGGTCGCCTTCGCGCGCCTTGACGTCCGACGTCAGCAGCTTGTGGTAGGCGTTGTCGTCGACGATGGTCAGCCCGTACTCGCTGGCGATGGCGAGCAGCTTGAGCATCGTCTCGCGCCGATAGACCACGCCGGTGGGGTTGTGCGGCGTGTTGAGCACCACGAGCATGCTGCGGCAGTAGAGCTCGAAGATCTCGGGGAACGGCCGGAACAGATAGCGCAGCTGCTCGAGGCGCCGCTCGAGCGACAGCGGGTTCATCTCGAGCTCGTCGGTGAGATCGACGCGCAGCACGGCCTGCGGCGGATAGTCCTTCTCCGGAAAGACGTCGTGGTAGGTCCACGACAGCGCCGGCAGGATCAGCGTCGGGTAGAAGTGGTCCTGCTCGACGAGGTTGAGCACGGCCTCGACCTCGCTGACGGCGATCGGATCGAGCCCGCCCTTGATGTCCGACAGCGAGCGCTCGGCCGAGCGCACCGCCTCTTGCACGGGCGCCAGCGCGTCGCGCACGCGGCGATCGATCTCGCCCACGCGCTTTCCGACCACGTCTTCGAGCCGCCCGTGAAGCGCGCCGAAGCCGGTGTTCTTCATGGCGCGCTTGAGCAGCGCCGCGGCGCCGCCGGTGACGTTGCCGAAGGCGGCGCGGTCGAGGCCATGGCGCGTGCGGCCGGCGATCTTGCTCGCCGCATCGGCGGCGCGATAAACCATCGTGCGCGCCAGGTGATCGGTGAGCTTGGCGTCCCCGTCGGTGCGCCACTGCGAAGGCGCCAGCGCGCGCAGCTGTGACTGGCGGATGCCGGCCTCGATCTCGTCGGTGGAGGCGTCGGGGATCTCGAGCCCCGCTTTGAGCTCGGCGAGCCGCGCGCGGCAGGCGGCGAGCTTGTGCTCGCGAAACTCGCGCGTCAGCCGCTGCGTGCACTCGCGGTGATATTCGCCGACGAGCGTCAGCGCGCCGCGGCCGCCGCCCGGCACCACCGTGGCGCCGTAGCGATCGGGCGTCAGGCCGCTGTAGAAGTAGCGCATCCAGCGCTCGGCGACGCGCCGCTTGAGCGCTTGCGTGGCGCTGCCTTCGGGGGTCGCCTCGGCCGCGCGGTCGCGCTGGTCGACGGCGGCGCGGTCGGCGCCGGCGGCCGTGCGCGCCAAAAAGCGCACCATGCGCTCGAGCTTGGCCAGCGTGAGGTAGTCGCGCACGTTGGTGCGCGTCCACTCCTTGGCGCGGATGTCGTCGACCGACGCCGACAGCGCGCCGTCGATCTCGAGCCGCCGCAGGCGCCGCGCCACGGCCTCGCCGATGTGGTCGAGGTCTTCGGCGGTGAAGCGCTCGAGCACGCGCCGCAGCACCAACTGCGTGTTGGCGGGGCGGCCGGCAAAGCTCGTCTGGATGTTGCGCAGCGTGCGCGCCACGTGCGGAAAGAGCGTGTAGACGATGGTCGTGTTGGAGCGGCGCGCGCGCGCCGAGCAGTCGATCAGGATCAGCCGGCCGAGCACGCCGTGCCACGGGCTCTCGCCGCTGCGCTGCTGAAACAGCCCGTGCGGGATGCGCGTGACGCGCACGACGAAGACGTGGTTGGGCTCGGCGCGCATGCGCCGAATCGTCGTGTCGTTGAGCTCGTCGACGCCTTCGACGAGGCGCACCGGCGGCGCCTGCGTGCCGAACTTGTCGAAGACGTAGCGCGAGATGAGAAAGATCACGCGCTCGGGGCTCTCGGTGACCACCACGCGGTTGAACAGCCGGCCGCCCTCGAAGTTGACGAACTCGGTGGCGTCGTCGAGGAAGCGCCGCTCCTCGGCGGCGGTGCAGTAGTGCATGCTCGAGTCCACCAGCTGGATCAGCAGCACCAACAGATCCGCGAGATCGGCGCGGTTGCAGTCGAGCACCTCGAGGTAGTCGAACAGCTCGCGCACCTCGCGACCGAACAGCGTGCGCGAGACGAGCTCGCGCATATTGGCCGTCACCGGTGGCGTGCCGATGGAGAGGCTGTAGCGGTTGAGCGCGCGGAAGGCGCGCTGGTCGATCTCGACGGCTCGCGGCTCGTCGCCTTCGGCGGCGCCCGGTAGCTCGACCGAGCGGCCCACCGCGCGGCGCGAGCGCTGGCGGAAGCGGTCGGCCGCCTGCACCACACGAAAGACCGGCGACACGCCGGTGGTGGGCATCAGCTGCTCGAGCAGCGTGTAGCCCATGGCGTCGAAGACCTGCTCGTACTCGCGCAGCTGGCGGCTGATCGCCTCGAGCTCGCCGACCGTGCGGTTGGCAAGCGAGTCGGGCAGCGCGAGGATCTTGTCGATCTCGGGGATCAGCTCGGTGTGGATCGCACCCTCGTGCATCGAGGCGGCTACGGCCTTGAGGCTGCGAATACGCTCGGTAAGCGCCGATACCTGTTCCACGTCGTTTTCCCTGTGTCTTCGACAACGCGCCGCGCGGGATCGCGCGGTTGTGTCGAGCGGACGCTATTATCACGGGCCTTCGCTCGGCGCACCACGCTATACTGCTCGGGCAGCAGCAGCAGCACAGCTCGGAAACGTCTGGAGGCCGTGGCTTGAAACATCCAGCCACCGACAGAGTTACTCCTATCGCCCCACACGCTCGCACCCCAAACACAATCACTCGTCCTGCACTGCTCGCGCTCTTTCGCCTCGCGCTCGTCACGCTGATCGTCGTCTTCGCGGCCTGCGACAACCGCTTCCCGGTGCCGGCCAGCGACAGCCGCGCCGACCCCGACGCCGCCGTCGACGGGCCGATCGTGATCCCTGATGGACCGAGCGATGCGGGGTGTCCGGCCGACGAGATCGCGACCACCGTGCACCGCGATCCGCGCGGCACAATGACCTTCGTCACGCGCGACATCGTCAAGGTGCGCGCCATCGGCGTGCCGGGTGATCAGCCGCTGACCTCGGTGCTCGTCGCCGACGACGGCGAGGTCGCCGCCGCCGCGCTCACGGCGCCGGTCGCCGAGCCGGACAAGATCTCGGATCCGCGCGACGTGCTGACGCAGCTGCAGCAGCGCGCCGCCGACTACTTCGCCCGCGAAGGCATCGGCAGCGAGGCGCTCACCGTACGCGGCTCGGGCACCAGCGGCACCTCGGCCGACGGCTTCCCCGACGTCAAAGCCGCCGTCTGGCACATCAACGGCAATTCGCGGCTGAGCGCCTGGGGCATGCGCAGCCACCTCCTGGCGGCCGTGCTCGCCGTGCAGCCGCATCAGCTGAGCAACATGCCGACAGCGCCGTCCGGCGTCGAGCAGAGCGAGTCGTTTGTCGCCAAGCTCACCGTGGTGCTGCGCCCTGGCGATCAGATCGCCGTCAGCCTCGCGGTGGCCACGGCGCGCGCCTACGACGACGTGACCTCGACCGTCGGCACGCGCGTCGATGATCTCGGCGGCGGCAGCGCGCTCGGCGTGGCGGGCCTGCGCACCGAGCGCGTCTGCGACGTGGCGCAGGCGCGTGGCAGCGCGATGGCCGACATCATCTTCGTCGTCGACGAGTCGGGCTCGATGAACGACAACCGCGCCGACATCGTCAACAACGCCAATCGCTTCTTCGCCAAGGCCAAGGCCGCCGGGCTCGACTTCCGCATGGGCGTCGCCGGCATGAAGAACCCGAGCAAGGGCGCTGTGCTGGGCAAGTTCTGCTCGAACATCTCGAGCGATCCGCAGGACGACGGCGGCCAAGACCGCTTCCTCGGCGCCGACGAGCAGAGCACCTTCAGCGCCTGCATCTCCAACCCGCCGTACTTCGAAGGCGGCGCCGAATACGGCCTCGCGCACGCCTACCACGCCGTCAAGCGGCACCTGCCGCGCGCGGTCAACGACCCGACGAAGGTGCGCGCGGGCGCCGAGCTGGTGCTCATCATCGTCACTGACGAGGCGCCGCAAGAGCTCAAACAAGGCGCCAGCTACAACGACGTGCCGGGCTTCTTGCGCTACAGCGACTACCGCAGCACCAGCTGCTCGCTGCCCTTTGACCTCGAGGCCAAGACGGAGGCCTACCTCAAGCCGTGGTTCGACCTGTTCTCGGGGCGCGACGATCCGCAAGCGCGCACGGCGGTGCACGTCATCGGCGGCACTTGCAAGAACGCGTGCAAGGCCGAGGTTGCCTACGGCTACCAGGCGCTGGCGCAGCGCTTCGGCGGGCAGGTCGGCGACGTCTGCCAGGCCAACCTCGGCGCCACCCTCGACCTGATCATCGAGAGCATCATCGCCGCGGCTTCACCGCGCAAGCTGCGCGAGCGGCCGGTGAGCGCGTCGCTGATCGTCGAGGTCAACGGCGTGCGCATCCCGCGCAGCCGACAAAAGGGCGTGCTCTACAACGTCGCGGCCAACACGCTGAGCTTCATCAACGTAGACGTCGGCCAGGGCGCGCTGGTCGTCGCGTCTTATCGCCGCATGACACGTTAGCGCCCAATGCGGCAGTGGCTAGGTGCGGCAGTGGCTAGCGCTTGCGGCGCCAGCCATTGCCGGTCCAGCGGTACTTGTCGGTGTAGTTGCCGTCGTCGGCGGGCGACGCCTTGCGTTTGACCTTGCTGCCCTCGACCTTCCACACCTCGTCCCACGTGCCATCGCGATCGAGGTCGATCTTGACGCGGCTGAGCGTGGTGGCGTCTTTGTCCTGATAGAGGTTGACCTTGTAGGGCATGCCCTTGAGCGCGTCCTTGATCTTCTTGGCGCCGAGGTCTTTGCCTACGTAGCGCATGATCGAGAGGTCGACAGCGCGCGCGATGAGGTTGCTGTTATCGCCCGCGGGCGGCATCCCGGGCTGTCTTGACGGCGTCGTCTCGTGCGTCGTCTTCTGCGGCGCTTTCTGCGCCGTCTGCGTATTCGCCGCTGCCGAGGCCGACCCTCGCGTGTCGGGCGGCGAAGTATCGCCGGCAGGCCTCAGCACGAAGTAGTAGAGCGCGAAGCCGGCGCCCGCCAGCAGCGGGATCGCCACCATCACGAACGTCTTGAGCCTGACCCGTCCAGCCAGCATTGTGCTATCGCGCTCCCTTCGTAGGCGCCGCGGGTGCCGCGGTGATGTCGACCATGCCGCGCTGTTGCGGCACCGTGCAGTTGCAGTAGTCGTATTCGCACGCGACCGGATCCAGTCGCAGCTCGAACGTCTCGTCGAGGACGTTGCCGAGGTATTCGCGCCGGTAGCGGCGCGCCGGGTAGCAGCGGTATGCCTCGCCCACGTGGTCGACGATGAGGTAGCGCGCTCCGGCCCAGCACAGGCGCCCGCCGAGGTTGGCGGCGATCATGCCGGTCTCGTTGTGTCCACCGAGCGACAGCAAGAGCTCGCGCTCGTGTGGCGCGTAGTCGATCACGTCGCGATCCTGTTTCTCTGGCTGCACCTTGAAGCGCAGGTCGGCTGCAGCGAAGCGCTGCGCTAGCGCAGCCAGGCGCGGCAAGGCGTCGCGCGTGGCGACGCACGTGACGCAGAGCGTGCCACGGTGGTGCTCGCGAAAGCGCGAGACGCGCGCGACAAAAACCTCGGGATCGACGTACTCGAGGTGAAGCGACGCCGAGACGAGGCCCGGGCGCGCGGCCGTCAGCTCGGCGAAGCGGCGCAGCTCGTCGTCGGACGCCGAGAAGTTGGTGACCACGCTGACGCGCAAGCCCGCGCGCGCCAGCTCGCCGACGGCCGACAGAAATCCGGGGTGAACGAACGGCTCGCCGCCGGAGAGCTTGATCTCCCAGTCGCCAGGCAGCGCCGCGAAAGCGGCGAGAAAGCCGGGCAGGTCGCGGGCCCACCGCGCGCGCGACTCGACGAAGCGCTGCGTGCAGTAGCTGCAGCGGTAGTTGCACGTGGTGTTCATGTTCCATGACACCACCCCTTCGAGCGGGTAGGGCAACGCCTCGCTCACGCGCTTGCCGCCTCGTCGTGGTGGGCCGTTTCGTCGTCGAGCGCCGCCGCCGCCGGCCCGACGCCCTCGATCATGCCGCGGTTGGCCGGCACGGTGCACGGGCAGATGTCGTAGCCGCAGATCGCGGGCGCGGCGAGCCGCTTGACGGCCCCCGGGTCGGCGAAGATGTTGCCGAGGTGGCCTTCGCCGTGACGTTTTGCTGTGCGACAGGCGTAGACATCGCCCTCCTTGTCGACGACCAGGTACTCGACGCCGGCCCAGCAGCGGCGCCCGCGATAGGATGGCGCGACGTTGGCTTCGGTGGCGCTCGGCGCGTCGCCGACCAGCGCGCGCAGCGCCTCGGCGTCGGGGTAGGGCGCTACGCCGCCCTTGACCTTGTAGAGCTGCGGAAACCAGCGGATGCCATCGTGCGCGAGGCGATCTCGGCAACGCGCTGCGTCCTGTTCGCGCCCTGGCAGCACGACCTGGTTGACCACGAAGCGCACGCTCGGATCGAGCAGGTCGACGAACCAGCGCGCCTTGCTGACGAAGTCATCGAGGGCGACAAACTCGAGGTGCAGCGAGGCCGAGAAGACCTCCAACCGTCCGCGCGTCGCGGCGGCGAAGCGCATCAGGTCGCGGCGGCTGGCAGAGAAGTTGGTCAGCACGCTGATGCGATGTGCCGTGCGCTGCATCAGCTGCGGCACGACGTCGTCGATGAAGGCGCGGTGGGCGAAGGCCTCGCCGCCGCTGCATTTGATTTCCCAGCTGCCCGGCAGCGTAGCGAAGAAAGCGAGCGCCAGCTGAGCGCGCTGCACGTCGAGGGCGCCGCGCCGGTAGCGCGCCGACTGGATGCAGTAGCTGCAGTCGTAGTTACAGGCGCCGGCGACCTGCCACTCGATGGTCGGCTGCCGGCTCACGCGCGAGTCGCCTCGCTGCTGTCTGTCGCAGCGGCTTTGGCGGCGGCCTCGCGTACGCGCGCGCTCCACTTGACGTTCTGCTCGAGCTTGCCGCAACGCTCGCAGCCGGGAAGATACTCGTGGCGCGCCATCGCCGCGCGCAGCGCCTGCCAGCGCTCGCCTTGCCAGAGCGCCGCGAAGCCGGTGCCACGCTCGCCCTCGTCGAGTCGGCCGACCTTGACCTCGGTGTTGCAGCAGTAGAGCACCTCGAGGTCGACTGTGATGCGCGTGTAGACATAGCCCATGTAGCAGCCGATCTCGTGCATGGGCGTGGTGGTCTGTGGGGCCGCGCCGAGCGCGTCTGCCGCCGCGACCTGGCGCTCGAACAGTGCGAGGTTGGTGCGCACGCCGAGATCGTCGGCGAGCGCACGCGCGAGGTCGATGTCGTGCTCGCGCAGGCGGCGGCGCTGCGCGTCGGTGATCGCGCAGCGCTCGGTGCCCTCGGCCAGGCTCGCGAGCTTGAAGTTGACGCGATCGGCGGCGAAGAGATCGCCGAAGCGCACCATCTCGCACAGCTCGTCAGCCGTGTCGCGGTTGATCACCTGCACGTGCCGACACGACACGCCCGCGGTGCGCAGCGCGCGCAGATAGCGGCACATGCGAAAGAAGTGCTGCTCGGTCCAGCCGGGGTGAAAGGCGCAGTAGCTCTCGGGCGTCACGCCGTGCACGCCGACGAGCAGCTGGTCTACGCCGCTGTCGCAGAGCTTGTCGATGTCGGCGGCGACCAGGTTGGTCAGCATGGTCAGTCGAAAGCCGCGCTGCTTGACCGCCGCGATCATCTCGTAGATGTCGGGGTGCGTCAGTGGGTCACCCATGCCCGAGAGGATCATCTCCTGCACCGAGCCCATCGCGGAGAGCTCGTCGACGAGCGCTTCGAAGCGCTCGCGCGGCAGGCGGCGCCGCTTCCACGCCGCCGAGCGCGCGTTGTCGAGCAGCGGCGAGTGATCCCAGCAGGTGATGCAGGCGGCGTTGCAGGTGTTGGTCACATCGACGTGCACCGTCTGAGGGCCGATGTGAGGCCGTCCGGCGGCGATGCCGGCGAGCACGGCGCGTCTGATGTCGGCGCTCATCGTCGCGCCTTGGCGGCGGTGGCCGGCGGCGCGGTGGCGCGCTGCGCGAGCTCGCCGAGCACCTCGGCGATGGGCCGCCGCCCCGCGCCCTCGAGATGGCTCAGCTCGCGCAGCGCGTCGAAGAGGTCGTCGCAGCCGGCGAGCCATGTCGCCAGCGGCCGCGCGAAGTCCTCGACGAGATCGGCCTCGCGCTGCAGGGGCACCGCGCGCAGCATCTGCACGGCGCCCATCCAGTCGTCGAAAGGCGCCCAGGCCGCAAAACACAGGTGTGCCGCCTCGAGCAGCGCCGCGCCGCGCGCCGCCGGAAACTTGCGCGAGATGGCGGTGATCAGTGCCAGCGCCGTGTCGAGCGGCACGCGCTCGCGTTCGATCAGCGCGACAAATGCTTCGATGTGCTCGCCGGCGCGCCGCGTGTCGTCTCGATCGTCGCCGACCTCGGCGTGCGCTTCGTCGACGCGACCGCGCGCCACGAGACGCGCGAGGGCCGTGCGATCGGCGGCGAGCTCGGCGGGCGTGCCGCCGGCGAAGATGCGCACGAGCGCCAGCACGTCGTTGGCGCGCTCGTCGACGCGGCGCAGGGCGCGCATCAGCGGCGGCGAAAGCACCGCGTTGGCGAGGGCGAGATGCTCGGCGGGCAGAACGCGCGACAGCAGCGCCGTCGCCGCGTCGCGCGCGCCGTTGGTTTCGACCAGCGCGCGCGCCGCCGCCGCGCAGCCCGGCGCGTCGAGCAGCTCGGCGACCTCGTCGATGCTCGCCGCCACGCGACCTGCGCCCGCCCGCTGTGCCGCTTCGACGCGGGCGCGCTGGTCGTCGGCGATCCGCGGCTGCGGAAGAAAAACCGTCGGCACGCCGGCAAACATCAGCTCGTGAAATGCGTTGTAGCCGCCAGCCGAGACGGCGGCGTCGACGCCCGCGAGCAACTCCACGGGCGTGTAGCGCTCGAGCCAGGTGATGTGCGGGCCGCGCCGCTCGGGGCCGACGTAGAGCGGCCCAGCGCCGACGACGACGTGCCACCCGCGCGGCACGAGCGCGTCGACCAACGCCAGCAGCATCGAGGACGTGCTGTCGTAGCCGCCGCCGCCGAGCGTGACGTAGACGGCGCGTCGCTCGTCTTCGATGCCGAGCGCGGCGCGCGCCTGCTCGCGCGGCAAGAGCTCCTCGCGCTCGCGGATCAGGATCGGCGCCACGTGTCGCCCACGTTCCTGCGCGTCGACGATGGCCGGTCGCCCCGCTTCGCCCGGCACGATCAGCTCGCTGTAGAGCGGCATCAGCGCGTTGTACGACTTGTCCTGCGAATAGCTGTCCTTGACGCGACGGCGCACCAGCACGCGGTGCGGCACGAGCTCGAGCGCCGCGACGAGCTCGCCGAAGCTGCCGCCGGGAAACGTGTCGACCAACAGCACATCCGGCTGCAGCGAGGCGATCACATCGAGCACCCAGGTGCGCGCGATGCAGAGGTATCGCGTCGGCGCGATGTCGGCGTCGCGAAGCATCGCCTTCGAGGGCATCTTGAGCGCACAGAAGCCTTCGCGTCGCGCGAGCGTGTCGGCTTCCGATGTCGTCAGCACCCAGCACTCGCAGCGCACGTCGAGCACGGCGCAGAGCCTGCGCACCCAGCGCAGGATCGCGAGCTGCCGTGTGAGGTGGCCCAACCCGCGGCCGTTGATGGCGTAAGAAACGATCCGCAGCTTGCTAACGGACGTCGTTGTCGCGGCGCCGCTCACGAGAGGTACTCGTCGGCGTCTTCTTCTTCTTCGCGCGCGAGCTCGTCGCGCACCACGCGATCGACCACGACGCCGGCGACGATCGCCGCGTCGTCGTCCTCTTCTTCTTCGATCTCCTCGATGACCTCGTCGACGACGCCGTCGACCCAGATCACCCTGTGCTCGGGGTACCGCTTGTACCAGGTGCGCAGCCGCCGCATGGTGCCGGGCGGCTTCGTGCCGGTCATCGCCCGCCACCACAGCTCGGGTGGGTTCTTGAGGTCGAAGCGCTCGTGATCTTCGAAGCCGATGATGGCCTGCGCCGCGGCGCGCAGCTGCTGCAGGCGCTCCATCAGCTTCGGGTATTTGGCCTCGAACTTGAGGTCCATCACGTTTTCGAGCTGGTAGCCGGCGCTGTACTTCCAGTGCTCGTACTTGCGCACCTTGCGCTGGTACTTGTGCATGCGCGCGCCGAGGTCTTCGACGATGGCGTGCACTTCCGTGGCCATCTCGCGCAGGTAGCGCACCTTGGCTTGGGCGCCGGCGGCACGCCGGAGCGCGACGGCGATGTGGCGCGTGTCGCCCTCGGCGCGGCCGAGCCAATCGGCGAGCAGCGGGATGTCGGCCTCGGCGATGAACTCGGCCAGCGCGCGTTGGGCTTGCTCGAGAAAGAGCGCGGGCAGGCGCGGCAGCCGCGCCAGCGCGCTGTCTCGCGTGCGCACGACCTCGTGCAGAGCGCGGATCTCCGCTTCGACGCGCTCGACCTCTTGCTTCCAGTGATCACGCTGCTTGGCCACGTCCTGGTAGGCGGGCAGCACGTCGTCGCCGAAGTCCTTCATCTCGAGCGCGTCGCAGATGGCGTCGCCCATCTTCCAGTGGCGCCAGTAGCGCGCCTCGAGCCACGACTCGGCGAACTCGGGCGTGTCGTACTTGACCATCACGAGCTCGAGAAACCCCTCGAGCTTTTCGAAGCGGTCGCAGCTCTGCTGCCAGCGCGCCAGCTCGGCGCGGTGCGCGTCGCGCTCGCGCTCGAGCTGCGCCAGCAGCTCTTCTCGCCGCCGATAGCGATCGTCGGCCTCGACGGCGGCGATGGTCTTGCGCAGCCTGAATTCCTCGTGCTCCATCGCCGCGATGGGATCGCGTCGCGAAAAGCCGCGATAGCCCGTCATCGTCTCGGCCCACGCGAGGCCCTCCTTGCTGAAGGCGCGCAGATAGGCTGGCGCGACGAGGGCAGTGGCCTCTTGCACGCGCGGCTCGAGGTGCGCGATCCAGGCGCGCAGGTCGGTCTCGAGCTTGCTGAACTCGAGCTGCGCCGTGTAGGCGCGACCGGCCACTCGGGCCAAGTGGTTGCGGACCTCGTCGATGTGGACTCTGCGCACGGTGAGCTCGTCGTCGGAGGGGGGCGCGACTATAGCGCGAGCACCGCCGCGCGGGCGGCTATGATGCGCCATGCGCCACGTCGACCGCTTGTTACTGCTCGCCTGCTTGATCGCCGGCTGCGCCGGCAGCTCGTCGAAGACCAAGACGCCGAAGGCCGCCCCGGCGGCAAAGCCGGCCAAGCGCGCGTCGCCGCTGTTGGGCCTTGTCACCTCGGCCGGCAGCGACAGCGCGCTGGCCAGCGCGCTCGCGAAGAAGATCGCCGAGAAGATCGGCAAGCTCGAGGTCGCCGTCTCGCAGAAGAAAGGTGACTACTGGCTGGTGGCGCTCGTCGCAGTCAAAAAGGGCCCCGGCGAAAAGAAGAAGAAGCGCAACAAGGGCGACGGCGACGGCGACGGCGATGTCGAGATCGACCACACCTGCGAGTGTCGCTACGAGTCGCTGGTTGCCAAGGGCCGCGCGCACGTCGTGGCGCTGCGCAAGGCGGGTTCGAGCTGGCGGGTCATCGGCCACCACGTCGAAGACGACGTTGGCGTCGAAAAGTGCAAGGCCCAGGTGCAAGCGACGTTCGGCGACCGCAACGCCAACGGCAAACCCGACGTCGTGCTGACCTTCTCGGCCGTCGACGAGGGCTGTCCGGCCGTCGGCGAGCATTGGGAACGCAGCAGCAGCCTGTGGGAGCTCGCTGACGGCGGCTTGGTCAAACAGCT
Source organism: Myxococcales bacterium (assembly GCA_020431405.1). GTDB lineage: Bacteria > Myxococcota_A > Polyangia > JAGQIK01. Next base: position 16,228 of record JAGQIK010000216.1, on the reverse strand, counting down.
CGACCTCGGCTCGATGCAAGGCATGTCCACCCGAGCGGGCGGCGGCGACGACTTCGCCATCGTCGAGACAGAACAGGGCAAGCCGTCGGAGATCTACGTCGCCAGCGCGTCCGATCAGGTCTCGCTCGAGCAATGCGCCGGCGCTGCCGGGGACTACTCCGACCTCGACGAAGACAAGCGCAGCGCGTGCAAAGAGATGATGAAGAGCGCCAAGCGCTACGTCTGGTCGGCGAGCGCCAAGGCGTGGAAGCTCGCCAAGCGCGTGCCGCCAGCAAAGCCAACGAACAAAAAGTAGGCGAGCGAGCTTGTCTGACAGAATAGACCTGTCATCCTGCCGATTACGCAGTGCGTCAAACGACCTCCCGCCGCCTGCGCTTGGAGCCAAATGACCGTTCCCCAAACCCCGCGCGGCCGCGCGCCGCGCTGGGGCCTCTACGAGCCCGACACCGAGCACGACAGCTGCGGCGTGGGCTTCGTCGCCCAGATCAAGGGCGTCGCCTCGCACGAGATCGTCAGCCAAGGCCTCGGTGTGCTGCGGCGCCTGAGCCACCGTGGCGCCGCCGGCGCCGACCGCGAGACCGGCGACGGCGCCGGCATCCTCGTGCAGCTGCCCCACGCGTTGCACGCGGTGGAGGCCGAGCGCTGCGGCTTCGAGCTGCCGCGCCGCGGCCGCTACGCGGTGGGTCAGCTGTTTCTGCCCGACGACGGCACCGCGCGCGAGGCCTGCGAGCGCATCGTCGAGTCGGTGATCGCCGCCGAGGGCCAGCGCGTGCTCGGCTGGCGCGACGTGCCGGTAGACCGCGACGCCTGCGGCCAAGGCGCGCGCGCCGTGGTGCCGGTCTTTCGCCAGGTCTACATCGGCTCGCGCCGCCTGCCGCCGAGCGCCTTCGAGCGCAAGCTGTTCGTGATCCGCAAGCTGATCGAAAACAGCGTGCGCGAAAGCGGCGTCGACCCGGCGCGCCGCTTTCACATCGCCAGCCTCTCTAGCGAGACGATGGTCTACAAGGGGCTCTTGCTGCCGCGCCAGCTGCAGCCGTTCTACGAGGACCTCTCGCGCCCCGAGCTGCAGAGCGCCATCGCGCTGGTGCACTCGCGCTTTTCGACCAACACGTTCCCCACCTGGGAGCTGGCGCAGCCGTTTCGCTACATCGCGCACAACGGCGAGATCAACACGCTGCGCGGCAACCGCAACTGGATGCACGCGCGGCGAAGCCTCTTGCAGTCGGCCAAGTTCGACGGCGGCCTGGAGCGGCTGTTTCCTATCATCGTGCCTCAGACGAGCGACTCGGCGCAGTTCGACAACCTCGTCGAGCTGTTGACGCTCGGCGGGCGCAGCATCGCGCTGTCGCTGCTGATGATGATCCCCGAGGCCTGGCAGCACGATCGCGAGATGCCGCCGGCGCGGCGCGACATGTACGAGTACTTCTCGGCGCTGCTCGAGCCGTGGGACGGCCCGGCGGCGATCGCGTTTACCGACGGCCACCTCATCGGCGCCACGCTCGATCGCAACGGCCTGCGCCCCGCGCGCTATCTCGTCACCGACGACGACCGCATCGTGCTCGCCTCGGAGGCGGGCGTCATCGACGTGCCCGCCGAGCGTGTCGTCGAGCGCGGCCGGCTGCGCCCCGGTAAGATGCTGATCGTCGACACCGAGGAGGGCCGCATCCTCGACGACAACCAGGTCAAGCACGAGCTCTCGCAGCGCTGGCCCTACAACAAGTGGCTGCGCCGCAACGTCTTCGACCTCGAGCGCATGCCGCACACGCCAGCGCCCGAGCGCCTGCAGGGCGCGGCGCTGCGCCGGCTGCAGCGCGCCTTCGGCTACAGCGACGAGTCGCTGCGGCTGATCGTCTCGCCGATGGCCGAGGACGGCAAAGAGCCGGTGGGCTCGATGGGCAGCGACACGCCGCTGGCGGTGCTCAGCGAGCGCGCGCCGACGCTGTTTCGTTACTTTCACCAGCTGTTCGCGCAGGTCACCAACCCGCCGATCGATCCGATCCGCGAGTCGCTGGTGATGACGCTCGCCACGGCGATCGGCCCAGTAGGCAACACCTTCGAGGAGACGCCCGAGCAGTGTCACCGGCTGCGCCTGCCCGGGCCGATCGTGACCAACGAGGCGCTGGCGCGCATCAGCTCGGTGCGCGAGGGCGTCTTCGAGCCGACGACGATCTCGCTGCTCTACGCCGTCAGCGAGGGACCGCGCGCGCTCGAGTACGCCGTGGCGCGCGTCTGTCGCCACGCCGTCGAGGCCATCGACGAGGGCTACACGCTGCTGATCCTCAGCGACCGCGGCGTCGACGAGCGCTGGGCCGCGATCCCGTCGCTGCTGGCGCTCTCGGCGGTGCACCAGCGGCTGGTACGCGAAGGCATCCGCATGCAGGCCGGCCTGGTGGTGGAGAGCGGCGAGGCCTACGCCGTGCACGACTTCGCGCTGCTGCTCGGCTACGGCGCGGCGGCGGTCAACCCGTACGTGGCGTTCGACAGCATCGGCGAGCTCGTCGCCGAGCAGGGCGGCGACGAGGAGGCCATCGAGCGCGCGTCGCGACGCTACATCCACGCCGTCGACGAGGGGCTGCTCAAGGTGATGTCCAAGATGGGCATCTCGACGCTGCAGTCCTATCGCGGCGCGCAGATCTTCGAAGCCGTCGGGCTCGAGCGCGCGCTGATCGACGAGCACTTCACCGGCACGCCGTCGCGCCTCGAGGGCATCGGCCTGCGCGAGATCGACCACGAGGTGCGCCAGCGCCACGAGCGCGGCTTCGGCGAGCGCAGCCCGCGCGCCGTCTCCGAGCCGCCAGCGATCGCGGCGCTCGGCTTCGGCGAGGACGCGCTGCCCGTCTCGGGCGACTACCAGTGGCGCCGCCGCGGCGAGCTTCACAAGTGGAACCCCGCCACCATCGCCGCGCTGCAGGCGTCGGCGCGCTCCGGCGACCGCGCGCTGTTCGACGAGTACTGCGCGCTGATCGGCGAAGAGGACCGCGAGCTGTCGACGCTGCGCGGGCTGCTCGAGCTGCGCGAGGCAGCGCCCGACGCGCAGGTGCCGCTCGAAGAGGTCGAGCCCGCGAGCGAGATCGTCAAGCGCTTCGTCAGCGGCGCCATGTCCTTCGGCTCGATCTCGGCCGAGGCGCACGAGACGCTGGCGATCGCGATGAACCGCCTCGGCGCGCGCTCCAACAGCGGGGAGGGCGGCGAGGAGGCGCGCCGCTTCGAGCCCGACGAAAACGGCGACCTGCGTCGCAGCGCCGTCAAGCAGGTGGCTTCGGGGCGCTTCGGCGTCGCCGCGCACTACCTGGTCAACGCCGACGAGCTGCAGATCAAGATCTCGCAAGGCGCCAAGCCGGGCGAGGGCGGTCAGCTGCCCGGCCACAAGGTCGACGCGCGCATCGGGCGCGTGCGCAACGCCACGCCGGGCGTGACGCTGATCTCGCCGCCCCCGCACCACGACATCTACTCCATCGAAGACCTGGCGCAGCTGATCTTCGATCTGCAGGCGGTCAGCCCCGAGGCGCGCGTCAGCGTCAAGCTCGTCAGCGAGGTCGGCGTCGGCACCGTCGCGGCGGGTGTGGCCAAGGCGCACGCTGGCTGCGTGGTGATCGCCGGCATGGCGGGCGGCACCGGCGCCGCGGCGCTGTCGAGCATCAAGCACGCCGGCCTTCCGTGGGAGCTCGGGCTCGCCGAGACGCAGCAGGTGCTCGTGCAGAACAACCTGCGCGGGCGCGTGCGGCTGCAAGTCGACGGCGGCCTGCGCTGTCCGCGCGACGTCGTCATCGCCGCGCTGCTCGGCGCCGAAGAGCTCGGCATGGCCACCGCGCCGCTGGTGGTCAGCGGCTGCGTGATGCTGCGCAAGTGCCACCTCGGCGCCTGCTCGGTGGGCATCGCCACGCAGGACGAGCGGCTGCGCGCGCGTTACGCCGGCCGCCCCGAAGACATCGTGCGCTTCTTCATGATGCTCGCCGAGGGCATCCGCGAGCTGATGGCGCGCCTCGGCTTTCGGCGCTTCGACGAGATGGTGGGGCGCGTCGACAAGCTCGCGGTGCGCCCGGCGGCGTCGCTCTCGCCGAAGGCGCGCCGCCTCGATCTCGCGCCGCTGCTCGCCAGCGCCGACGTGCCGGCCGAGTGGCCGCGGCGTTTTGTCGCCTACGAGCCGTGGCCGCTCGAGCAGCACCTCGACCAGCAGCTGCTCGCGCCCGCACGCCGCGCCATCGAGGACGGCGCGCAGGTCGACATCGCGCTGCCCATCGAAAACCGCGACCGCGCCACGGGCACACTGCTGTCGGGCGAGATCGCGCGCGCGCTCGGCGCCGGCGGTCTGACCAGCGGCGCGGTCAACGTCGCGCTCGACGGCGTGGCGGGCCAGAGCTTGGGCGCGTTTCTGGTGCGCGGCGTCAACCTCGCGCTGCGCGGCGAGGCCAACGACTACGTCGGCAAGGGCATGTCCGGCGGGCGTATCGTCATCGCGCCCGCCGAGCGCAGCCGCATCGCCGCCGAGCGCAACATCATCGCCGGCAACACGGCGCTCTACGGCGCCACCGGCGGCGAGCTGTTCGTCTGCGGCCTCGCCGGCGAGCGCTTCGCCGTACGCAACAGCGGCGCCAAGGCGGTGGTCGAAGGCGTCGGCGACCACGGCTGCGAGTACATGACCGGGGGCACGGTGGTGGTGCTCGGACCGGTGGGGCGCAACTTCGCGGCCGGCATGAGCGGCGGCGTAGCCTACGTGCTCGATCGCGACGAGACGCTGCGCGCGCGCGTTAACGCCGGCAGCGTCGAGCTCGAAGCGCTCGCCGACGACAGCGACACCTGGCTGGTGCACGGCATGATCACCGACCACCTGCGCCACACGGGAAGCGCGCAGGCGGCGCGCATCCTCGATAACTGGCAGATGCTGCTCTCGCGCTTCGTCAAGGTCATCCCGGTGGAGTTCAAGCGCGTGCTCGAGGCGCGGCGGCGCGCGCGGCCGCCGACGTCCGAGCAGAAGGCGGTGGCGTCGTGAGCGGCGGCGGCAACGGCAGCGGAAGCGGCAGCGGCAACGGGTGGGCGTTCGTCAGCGAGGGCCGGCGAGGGCCGGCGGCGCGCGCGGTCGACGAGCGGCTCGGCGATTGGCGCGAGGTCTATCGCGGCGACGAGGAGACCGCCGACCTTCGCGCGCAGGCCAGCCGCTGCATGGACTGCGGCGTGCCGTTCTGCCACCAGGGCTGCCCGCTGGGAAACCCGATCCCTGACTTCAACGATTCGCTGCGCCGCGGCGCCTGGCGACGTGCGTACGAGCAACTGTCGGCGACCAACAACTTCCCCGAATTCACGGGCCGGCTCTGTCCGGCGCCCTGCGAGGGCGCCTGCGTGCTCGGCATCGGCGGCGATGACGGTCTCGGCGCCGAGCACCCGTCGCTCGGCCGGCCCGTGACCATCGAGCACATCGAGCGCCACATCATCGAGCGCGCCTTCGCCGAGGGCTGGGTCGAGCCCTGCGCGCCGAAGACGCGCTCGGACAAGCACGTCGCCGTCGTCGGCAGCGGCCCGGCCGGCCTCGCCGCCGCGGCGCAGCTGTGCTCGGCTGGCCATCGCGTGACGATCTTCGAGGCCGCCGATCGCGCCGGCGGCCTGCTGCGCTACGGTATCCCTGACTTCAAGCTCGAAAAACAGGTCCTCGATCGGCGACTGGCGCTGATGCGCCAGGCCGGCGTCGAGATCGTCTGCGGCGTACGCGCTGGCGAGCACGAGGGCTGGGACGCGCTGCGGGCGCGGCACGACGCGCTGCTGATCGCCACCGGCGCCGAGCGCGCGCGCGAGCTCGACGTGCCCGGCGCGCGCGAGCTCGACGGCGTCACGCTGGCGATGCCGTATCTGACGCAGCAGAACCGGCTCGTCGCCGGCGCCGAGCTCGGCCCCGGCGAGAGGCGCATCGACGCGCACGCGAAGCGCGTCGTGATCCTCGGCGGCGGCGACACCGGCTCGGACTGTCTCGGCACGGCCCTTCGCCAAGGGGCCGCTAGCGTGCAGCAGATCGAGCTCCTGCCGCAGCCTCCGGCCACGCGCGCGGCGAGCAACCCGTGGCCGCGCTGGCCGCTGATCTTTCGCACCTCGAGCAGCCAGGCCGAGGGCGGGGCGCGCGACTTCGGCGTGCTGACCAAGCGCCTCGTCGGCGACGACGCGGGCAACCTTGTCGCGCTCGAGGCCGTGCGCGTCACCCTCGACGACGGGCAGCTGCAGGAGATCGAGGGTGCCGACCCACTGCGCATCGACGTCGATCTGTTGATCCTCGCGCTGGGTTTCCTCGGCCCGCGCAGCGAGGCGCTCGTCGAGCAGCTCGGCGTGGCGCTCGACGCGCGCGGCAACGTCGCCGTCGACGCGCACTACGCCACCAACGTCGACGGCGTCTTCTGTGCCGGCGACGCGCACCGCGGAGCGAGCCTCATCGTGTGGGCCATCGCCGAAGGGCGCGAGGCGGCGCGCGGCGTCGACCGCTACCTGCGCCGCGGCAAGCCGTCGCGCCTGCCTACGCGCGGGCGCGACGACAGCTTCGAGCCGAGCCGCCGCCGCTAGCCCGTCCCCCCCAATTTTTTTGCTGCTGGTGCAAACTGGCCGCGGATCAACACGGAAGGGGGGCGAGCGGTGACACTGAACAGCTACGAAGAGGCGATCGTAAAGAACGCGCAGTGGTTCGTGTCGATGCAGGACGCCGACGGCTTCATCAACGTGCCGGCCGACGAGTACTACGGCGTCGCCGGCGACGCGTCGCTCATCGGTCACTCCATGAGCGTGCGCGTCTACGCCTGGTATCTCACCGGCGACGAGCGCTTTCGGCGCTCTGCCGAGACGAGCGCCCAGTGGTTGCTCGAGCGCCAGGACGATCGCGGCGGCTGGCATCACGACGCCGGCTACTCGCTCGACGCCGCGCAGTGTGTGATGGAGGGGCTCGCCAGCTATCAGCGCCTCACCGGCGACCGCCGCTGCCACGACGCGATGGTGCGCGCGGCCGACCGCATGATCAGCGGCACCATCGATCCAGACGACGGTCACCTGCTTATCGGCAACCTCATCGAGTGCGGCGAGTACGTGCACCACGCGCTGCTGGCCTGGCGGCTGAGCGGGCTCGATCGCCATCGCGAGGGTGCGCTGGCGATCCTCGAGGCGATCACCTCGCAGTTCGACGTCGAGCAGGGCTACTGGAACACCGTTGGCGACATCGAGGTGCCGCGTTGGATGGAGCTAACGCGCGGCTGTCTCGGTCCAGTGCTGCGCTGCAGCATGAGCAAGCTGGGGCTCAAGGGAAAGACCATCGCCAAGATCAGCGAGCGCGTGCTGCCGCTGGCACTGCGCGGCCGCGGCCCGCAGTACTGTCTGGCGATGATGGACGCCGAAGGGCTGCTCGACACGCTCGACGGCGCCATCGCGCTGCCCGCGCTGCGCGAGCAGTCACAGCGCGCGTTGGCGTGGGTGCACGCGCACTGCCGCGGACCGGTCGCCGGCTCCTTCTGCGAGTCGCGCGCCGTCGCCGAAAAGGACGCCGTCTATCCGTTGCCCGCCATCAACGACGCGCACAACGCCAGCCTCTGGCCGACGGCCGCCACGCTGCTCGCCTACGTCGGTCTCGGCGAGCACCGCGACGAGGCCAAGGCCACCGCCGACTGGATCGTCAGCATGCAGGACGACGCGGGCGGCTTTTGGACGCACCAGAACAGCGACGGCGAGCGCTTCGGCGAGATGTACGGCAACGTCAACTTCTACGGCTCGACGGCGCTCTGGTACTACAACTGGGCTGTCGTGCGGCAGCGGCTGCATCCGACGCTGTTTCCCAGCGCACAGGCCTGAGCCACAGCCACCGCGCTGCGTGATCGCGCTACAATTTGGCTCGTGCGCCGCTGGAGCTCATGTCTGGTTGTCCTCGCGCTCGCACTCGGCGGGTGCGTTCGAAGCAGCAGCGGCGGCGACGCGTCCGTCGATCTGGGACACCGAGACTACTATGTCGACAGCACGCTCGACGCCGACAGCGCTCCGCTGCCCGATCAAGGGATCGACGAGGCAGCGCCCGATCAGGCGCTCGACCAGCCGCTCGACCAGGCGCTCGACCAGCCGCTCGATACCGGATCCGAGACCTCGTCCGATGGTGCGGCTGACACCAGCAGCGAGACGTCACCCGACAGCACGGTCGACACCACGTCACCCGACAGCACGGTCGACACCACGTCACCCGACAGCACCGTCGACACGACGTCGCCCGACAGCACCGTCGACACGGCGCCGCCGCTGACGTGTCCCGAGCTGCTCGACTGGACGACGCTCGATTATCCGGCCGCCGCGTTGACCGCGTCCTTCGCGCTCGGCGACGGCACCGCGAGCGTGACCTCGACAGGAAACACCAGCGCCTATCAGGCCAACACGCCCGACGACAACACGACGCTCACTGGCAGCGCGACCAACATCGAGTCGCTCTCGCTGACCACCGACTTCGGCAACGCGTCAGAGAGCGTCGTCGTCAGCATCGATGTGAGCGGATTCGCCGGCGGCGGCGCCAGGAGCGCCAGCTTCACGATCTATGACATCGACAGCGCTGGCTCGGGCAATGGGCGCTCGGTCGATCGCATCACCGTGGTCGGCTTGCGCAACAGCGCCATCGTCACGCCGACACTCACGCTCGGCTCGGCCCTCACGAGCGTCAACGCCACCACCGTCGAAGGCACGCAGTCCGTCGCCAACAACGCCGACATCGGCAACCTCGGCGTGAGCTTCACCGCGCCGATCGACACGATCCGAATCACCTACACCAACGGCACCGGCGCCGGCTCCGATCCGGACTCGCAGAGCGTCGGCGTCGGCTCGCTGACGTTCACGCCGATCGGCTGTCCCTGAGCGGGGCCTCGCTCAGCCGGCCGCCTTCTGCGCCTTCTCGATGACCTCGGCGGCGAAGCGCAGGCGCACGCGCGCCTCGGCGTATGGCTCGCGCTCGAGCGCCATCTCGAGCTCCCACAGCGCGCGGTCGTAGTCGCCCTCGAGGCCGAGCAGCAGCGAGTAGAGGTAGTGGTGGCGCGCGTAGCTGTCCTCTTTGCTGGCGGCGGCGCGCAGCGCGGCGTAGACGTGCGCGTTCATGCCGGCCACCGCGTAGATCAGCGCTTGGCGACAGCACTGGTCGTAGGTCACGGCGGGCTCTTTCAGATCGTGCGAGAGCGCGGCCGCCGTGCGCGAGATGATGGCCATGTCGCGCACGGCCACCAGGTGCTGCAGCGTCTCGAGATCGAGCGGCTCGAGCAGCGGCGAGGCCGTCAGACGCGAGAGCGCCTCGGAGGGCGACACCTCGATCGCCTGGGCGATCTTGGCCGGAAGCTGTTCGAGCCCCGCCTCGCGATAGAGGTCCGGCTCGAGCAAAAACTCGCGATAGATCAGGCGCGTTAGCGTGCTTTCCATTGCGGCAAACCTCGCACGGCCCCGCCCGGTGTTGCCCGCCTCAGTCCGCGCCCTAGGAGCCTAGAAAATGAGCGCCTCGCGGCGCCAGCAGACAGACCTTAGCCTGAAACCTGTCATCCCCGAAATGGTCGATTGTCGCGGCGCGTCATCTAGGCTTGACGCGCCGTAGGGCCACGCCGATGCGGCTGACGAAGTACTGCCGCCCGCCGACGCGCACGAAGCGCCCGGTGAGCCGCGACGGCACGGCCTGGCGCGCGCTGAGCAGCGGCTGAAAGCGCAGCGTGTGGCCGCGCCGGCTGATCACGAAACGCCCCAGCGGTGCGGGCGCGACGTAGTACCCGGTGAGCGCTTCGAGGATGTCGATGCTGGGGCGCGGCGGGTGGAAGGGGCGCCGCTGCGCGCTCACACCGAGCACGGCGGGCAGGCTGCGGCCGAGCGCAGGGCCGAGCGGCAGCATGGCGTTGATAAATATCACCACGCCGCGCCGCGTCTCGGGCGCGACGATGCCGAGGGTCGTCACGGCGGGCGTGCCGCCGCCGTGAAAGATCAACGTCTGACCGGCGCGAGTCATCGCGCGCATCAGGCCGTAGCCGTAGCTTCGACGATCGCCGTCCATCGTCACGTGAGCGCGCTGCATCAGCGCCGCCGAGCGCGCCGAGAGCACCGGCGCGCCGCCGCGCAGGAGCAGCGCGAAGAAGCGCGCGTAGTCGTCGACCGTGGCGACGAGCCCGCCGTAGCCGTGCCACAGCGCGCAGCGCCAGTAGTCGATCGACTCCGGCTTGCCCGACGGCAGCACGCCGCGCACGAGATCCGCCGGCGGCGCTTCGCCGCGGCGCAGATAGCGGGCGCCGTTCATGCCGGCGGGATGCAGCACCAGCCGCGTGGCGGCGTCGGCGAAGCGCTGCGCGGTCACGCGCTCGACGACCGCGGCGAGCACGGCGTAGCCACCGTTGGAGTAGTTGAAGAACAGCCCCGGCGGTGCGAGCAGCCGCGGCCGGAGCAGCGCGGCGAGGTGCGAGCGCGTGCGCGGCGAGCCGGCGGGTGGGCAGCCGCCGAGGTCGGCCACTGCGGCGGTGTGCGTGAGCAGCTGGTGGGGTGTCACGGCGCCGAGTGGTTGGTCGGCCAGCTCGCGCAGCACGCCGCGGATCGGTCGATGCAGCGCGAGCTTGCCGCGGTCGACGAGCGCCAGCACGGTCGCCGCGGTGATCATCTTGCTCATGGATGCGGACACGAAGCGCGCGCGGGCGGTGCGCGTGCCGTCGGGCACGCCGCCGCGAAAGACCACCGCGCCGTCTCGAATCACTGCCACGGCGGCCGCGGTGGCGCGCGTGCGCGTGCGCAGGCGCGAAAGACGGGCCATCAACGCGGCGTAGCGCGCTCGCTCGCTCGGCGCGCTGGCTGGCGTGTTGTCGGACAAGCGAGCGCGTGACGCGCGAGGCCGCGGTACGGGCGCGAGGCTGAAGACGCTGCCCGCCACGTGGTGCAGCACGATGGGAGGCGGTGGGCAGCAGCCACCGCACGCGAGCAGCGCGGCGAGAATCGGAACGTGGCGAGCGCGCACGTTGCCAAGACGCGCGACGGCGCCTCGGGGTTGTCCGCCGTCTGTCGCGCGGGCGCGCGCGCGTGTGCGCTAGCGGCTGGCGGCTAGCGGCTAGCGGCTAGCGGCTAGCGGCTGGCGCTGCGGCGGCGCCGCCGCCGGCCGATGACGACCAAGGCGAGCAACAGCGTTGCGAGCGCAGCGGCGAGCGGCGTGCCGCCGTCCGACGCGCCGACGGTGCAGCCGCCGCCCGAGGTGCTCAAGTTGTAGCCCTCGCCGGCGACACACGCGAGCGTGCCCACCGCGGTCTCGAGGCAGCTCGTACCGTCGGGGCAGGTGTCTCCGGCGGCCTGACACTTCTGCACGCACACGCCGCTGCCATCCTTCGAGGCGCACGCGCCCGACGTGCAGTCGGCGCCGTTTTCGCAGCTGGCGCCCACACCGCCGGCGCCGAGGTAGCACGTGCCGTCGGCGGGACAGCGCTTGTCGACGGTGACCTTGATCTCGGCGCTGACCTGGTTGGGCTTGAAGTCCCAAGCCACCGCGCGCAGCGTGTGCTCGCCGTCGGCCATGTCGCGCAGCGACAGGACGTAGGGTGGTCGGTCGAGCTCGAGCTTCTTTTCGCCGTCGACGTATAGATCGACACGCGCGACACGCAGGTCATCGGCGGCGCCGACCTCGATGCTGAAGCTCGACGGCAGCAGCGCGTCGTCGCCCGGCCGCACGAACCACACCAGCGGCGGGATCTGGTCGCCCTGACCGGTGCCGACGTTCTCGGTGAGGATCTTCTTGGCGTCTTGCGTCGAGCCGCGCGAGCACTGCCCGGGCTCGGTGAGGCTGGCCTCGACGAAACAGCACGTCTCGCTCGTCAGCCCAGGGTTCATGATCGCGCGGTTGTCGTTGACGTGCACCAGGCCGAGCGTGTGACCGAGCTCGTGCGCGATGACGAAGGCGACCTTCTGCGCCGACGAGACCTTGTCGCCAAAGACCACCGCGAGGTCGTTCTTGTTGTTGTTCTTGCAGTCGAGCGGCGCGATGCCGACGGTGCCGGGGCTGCCCTTTTTGACGTTGGTGCCGACGCCGCCGACCATCACCATCGTGTAGTCGCCGCTGGCTGGGCGCGTGGTGACGAACTCGAGCGCGTACTCGCCGAAGAGGATCTTGAGCTCGTCGAGGATCTTCTTCTCCGCGGTGTCGCGGCCGCCGAACTTGTCCCAGCTGAGCGCCGGATAGTCGAGCTCGGGCACGGTGATCAGCGTCGTCTGGTTGGTGCGCGAGTCGTTGCCGCCAGCGGTGAGCTTCTCGCCGTCGAAGTTGAGATAGACGACGAGGTTGAAGTTGGGATCGGCGATCGGCGTGAAGCCGCTCGTGTCGATGCAGCTCTTGCTCACGACGTAGTCGCGCCCGTAGTGAAAGAGCGTCTTGGCGCTGGCGTGCAGCTCGGGCTGCGCGGCCACGTGCACGTCGTGCGGCGCGGCCTCGGCGGCGGGTGCGACAATCGCGATTATTGCAATAAATACAAGATGTAAGGTGCGGCGCATGAAGACCTCGCGATGCGGGTCGTGAGTCTACCACGACGCCGCGGGCTTTCCATCTGACATCGGGGGAATTGTGGTTGGACCCTCGCCCGATGGCCGTGCTAAGTAGCGCCGCTTAACGTTCTGCGCCTTTTCTAACCGACAGAGAGAGAGACCATGCGCTGTATTCCGTACTTGGTCGCCGCGTCGATGCTGCTGCTCGTCGCGTGCGGAGATAGTGGCGATACCCCCAACAGCGACACGCCCAACACCAACCAAGACGGCGGCGCGGACCTTCCGCCCGGCACCAAGCTCGAGCCCTGCAGCAACCCTGGCGGCGCGTGCAACCCGCACGATCCGTGCGCGATCAACCCCACCTGCGGCCAAGACGGTCTGTGCCGCCCGCAGAGCTACCAGAACTGCGACGACGGGCTCGACTGCACCACCGACACCTGCCTCGGCCAGGGCAAGTGCGAGAACATGCCCAAGGACGGCACCTGCGCGCTGCCGGTCAAGGGCAGCGACGGCACCAGCGTCATCAAGTGCTTCAACAAGGACGATCGCGAGAGCGCCGACGGCTGCCGCGTGTGCGATCCGGACAAGGACAAGGTCGCTTGGAGCCCCGCCAACGGCGGTGCTTGCGACGACGGCGACAGCTGCACCAAGGACGACTACTGCAACGCCGGCACCTGCCAGGGCACCGACTTCCGCGACAAGTGCCAGGACAACCTCAGCTGCACCGAAGACATCTGCGATGGCAAGGGTGGCTGCGTCGCCAACAAGCTGATGGCCGACTCGTGTCTGATCAACGGCCAGTGCTACAAGGGCAAAGAGCGCGACGCGACCGGCTGCAACGAGTGCGATCCGTCCAAGAGCACCACCGCGTGGACGGCGCTGACGCTGCACTGTCTGGTCGGCGGCAAGTGCTACACGCCCGGCGAAAAGGACAGCACCGGCTGCGCCGAGTGTGACCCGTCCAAGAGCACCACCGCGTTCACGCCGCTGTCGGGCGTCTGCACCATCGACAGCAAGTGCTACCAGCAGGGCGACAAGTTCACTTCGGCAGGCACCTGCGCCGAGTGCAGCCCCTCGACCAACGCCACCGGCTGGACGGTGACCACCAACAACTGCCTCGTCGACGGCAAGTGCGTAAACCCCGGCGACAAGGACAGCACCGGCTGCGCCGCGTGTGATCCGACCAAGTCGAAGACGGCCTACTCGCCGCTGACCAACAAGTGCCTGATCGGCAAGAAGTGCTACGACGACGCCGCCGGCCCGGTGGCGCCCGATCCCGCCGCGGGCTGTCTGGTCTGCTCGTACGCTGGCGCGCCGGGTGCGTGGACCAAGGCCGGCAGCACCAACGTCACCAACGACGACTTCGAGAACAACATGCTCGGCGGTTACGTGGTGGCCAACACGAGCAGCACCGTCGGCTGGCAGGTGAGCAACCGCCGCGCCGGCGCCGGCACGTACTCGATCTACTACGGCAACCCGACCACCGGCGACTACGACGACGGCTTCCGCAACAGCGGCACGCTGACGACGCCGTCGCTGACGCTGACGGCCGGCAAGAAGGCGGGCCTGCGCTTCTGGATCTACCTCGACGTCGAGCTCGATCCGCTCTACGACAACCTCGACCTCAAGATCTCCGGCACGTCGACGGTGCTGTGGTCGAAGAGCAGCATCAGCACGTATCGCCAGTGGGTCGAGGTCGTCGTCGACCTCAGCGCGCACGCCGGCAAGACGATCAAGCTCGAGTGGAGCTTCGATACGCAGGACGAGTTCTCCAACTCGGATGAAGGCGTCTTCATCGACAACATCACCTTCTACGAAGGTTGCTAGCGGCGCGCGCGGGCGCTTAAACTGCGCTCCTTATGTCGTATCAGCCTAGCTTCCATCAGCTCACCCGCTCGATCCTCTGCGCCGCCGCCGCGCTCGCACTGGCCTGCGGCGCTGCCGCTTGCGGCGACAGCGGCGGCGGCAACGATACGCGCCCGCCGCGTCCCGACGGCGGCGGTGACGCGCCGCCGCTGTTCGAGTGCACCAACCCCGGCCAGCCCTGCAACGCGCACGACGAGTGCGCGATCAACCCGATCTGCGGCGACGACGGCTACTGCCGCGCCGAGCGCCGCCAGAACTGTGACGACGGCCTCGACTGCACCACCGACGTCTGCCTCGGCCAGGGCAAGTGCGAGAACAAGCCCAAGAAAGACACCTGCGCGCTCTCGGTGCCAAAGCCCAACGGCGGCAGCGAGATCAAGTGCTTCGTCAGCGGCGACCGCCGCCCCGACGATCCGTGCAGCGCGTGCGATCCGACCAAGAGCCCCACGCGCTGGACGCTCGCCGCTGGCGGCACCTGCGACGACGGCAACGACTGCACCAAGAACGATCGCTGCACCGAGACCGGCTGCACCGGTGACAGCTACAACTGCAGCGACAACCTCGAGTGCACCGACGACGCTTGCGACGGCAAGGGTGGCTGCAGCAACAAGCTCAAGGCCGGCTTCTGCAACATCAACAGCACCTGCTACGCCGACAAAGAGCGTCGCGACACCGGCTGTGGGCAGTGCGACGTGGCGACGAGCACCAGCGCGTGGACGCCGCTGCCCAACCAGTGTCAGATCGGCAGCGCCTGCTACGCGCCTGGCGAGAAGGACAGCAGCGGCTGCGGCGTTTGTGATCCCGCCAAGAGCAACAGCAGCTGGACGATCACGCCGCAAAGCTGCGCCATCGACGGTCAGTGCCTGGCGTCGGGCGCCACCGATGGCGCCTGCGGCGTCTGCGATCCGGCGCGCAGCCAGACGAGCTTCTCGCCGGCCAGCGGCAAGTGCCGCATCGCCGACGTCTGCATCAACGAGGGCGTGC
The DNA here is from genome assembly GCA_020431405.1 of Myxococcales bacterium. Lineage (GTDB taxonomy): Bacteria > Myxococcota_A > Polyangia > JAGQIK01. The sequence continues at coordinate 910 of JAGQIK010000216.1, read as the reverse complement.
CGAGCGCGAGCGGCTGCGGCGTCTGCACGTCGGCGCAGAGCGGCGACGACTGGAGCGCCAAGAGCGGCGCGACCAGCGCCGGCGAAGACCTCGAAGGCACGAGCACGGTCTTCACGCTCGATGCGGCCAACAACGGCGTCGGCTGGCAGGTCTCGACGCGGCGCGCGCACGGCGGCAGCAAGGCGCTGTGGTATGGCAAAAGCAGCAGCGGCAACTACGACAGCGGCGCCGCTAACAAGGGCAGCGCCACGCGCGCAGCCATCGCGCTGCCCGCGGGACAGAAGGCGGCGCTCTTCTTCTGGGTCTACCTCGACGTGGAGACCAGCGACAGCGCCGACGTGCTGCGCGTCAAAGCCGGCAGCCAGACGCTGTGGCAAAAGAGCGCGGCGACGGTGCCGGCGTCGAGCTACCGGCGTTGGATCCCGATCGAGGTCGATCTCTCGGCGCTCGCTGGCAGCAGCGTGACGCTCAGCTTCGAGTTCGACACCGTCGACAACTGGGCCAACCTCGCCGAGGGCGTCTTCATCGACGACGTGCGCGTCGTCACCGGCTGTGGCACCTAGGGCCTGGGGCAGCTGAGAGCTAGTTGTCTCGCGAGGGGCTGACGGGCCCTCGCAGCTCATCCCTGGTTTAGCGCCGACGCGATCTGCAGCCGCGAAAAGCCCTGATAGACCTTTCCGTTGATCACGATCAGCGGCACGGCGCCGGGCCTCAGGCCGTGCTTGCGCGCGATGGCGACGTAGGCACGCGCCGCCTGCGGGTTGCGCTCGACATCGAACTCGCGGAACGGAACGCCCTTGCTCTGAAAGAAGGCGCGCGCCGCTCGACACGAAGGGCACCACGACGTCGAGAACATGATGACCTGCAGCTTGCGCTGGGGCGCCGTCGCCGCGCCGCTCGCCGCCGCGCT
>JAGQIK010000215.1 GCA_020431405.1 Myxococcales bacterium | reverse complement strand
GTCGCCATCGGCGCCAGCGTCGGCGTCGCGGTTGGCGTCGGCGCGCGGGCCGTCGCGAGCGGGGCCGTCGCCGTCGGGGCCATCGCCGTCGCTCGTGCGGCCGTCCGCGGGCGTGTTGAAGCCGTCGCCGGCGCGCGCGTCTTGGCTCTTGCGCTCGTTGCCCTCGGTCCAGTCGGGCACGTCGTCAGGGTTCTTGTCGACCTTCTCGCAGCCGCCTTCGCCGCAAGACTCGTCGGGCTCGCAGCGTACGGGCACGCAGCGGCGCAGCAGGTTCATGCCGAGCAGCAGCGCGCGGTCGCGCGCGAAGGGCAGCGCCGCGCGGCGAGCGACAACGAGCTTGCCGGCGGAGAGGCCACGCACCTCGAGCTGCACCACGCGCGCGGCGGTGCTCGACGAGCTCGGCAGCACGGCGATGCGCGCCGGAATGACGATCGCGTCGGGCCGGTTGGCGTCGAGGTCCCACGTGACGTCGACGGCGCTGACGCTGCTGTCGCGATAGCCGGCGAGGAAGCTCAGCTGGTCGATCTCGCCGGGGATGCTCAGATCGGTGGCGACGCTGACGACGATCTGCGTCACCTTGGTGCCCTCACAGGCGGGCAACGTAGCGAGCAGCGCACACGCGAGCATCCATGCGCCACCCCGCATCGCACTAGCATAGGTAATTCAGCGCACCGCAGCTATAGTGATGAAAGCGCATGTCAAAGACGCTCTCGACGTATCTAGAGCCGATCGAGTCACGTCTCGTCGTGCTCGCGGGTGTTGGCATCGGTCGGGTGGTTCAGCTCGAGGGCTGCGAGCTGCTGATCGGACGCGCGTCCGACGTCGGCCTTCAGCTCGACACGCGTGATATTTCGCGCCGCCACGCGCGGCTGTTTCGCAGCGGCGACGACGCGCAGTGGCATATCCAAGACCAGGGCAGCCGCAACGGCACGTATCTCAACGGCGTGCCGCTGACGCGCGCCGAGCCCCTCGACGCCGGCGACAAGATCCAGCTCGGCACCAGCACAGTGGTGGCCTTCGTCGAGCACCGCGATGTTGAACGGCGCGCGTTTCAGCTGCAGAAGATGCACGCGCTGGCCGAGCTGGCCGGCGGCATCACGCACGACATGCGCAACCTGCTCGGCTTGCTGTCAGCGACGATCGAGTACGTGCGGCTCGCTCTGGCGAGCCCAGCCCCCAACCACACGGAGATCGACGAGGCACTCAACGAGGCGGACGGCGCCATCGATCGCGCGACGGACCTGATGCAAGGGCTGCTCGGCATGGCGCGAGGCGAAGCCGAGTACGCGCCCGTCGACCTGCGCGAGGTGCTCGGCGAGACGGTGCGCCTGTGCAGGCGTGCCATCGATCCGATGATCGACCTCGTCCTCGACGCGCCCACACCGCTGCCGATGTATGGCGACAGCGGACAGCTGCACCAGGTGTTTCTCAATCTGCTGGTCAACGCACGCGACGCCATCGGCGAACGCAAACGCGGTCAGATCCGAGTCAGCTGCGCTTGCGACGACGTGCTCGGTGACGACGCGCCGGGTGACGAGCGCGAGATCGTCGTCTCGGTGCGCGATACGGGCCGCGGCATGAGCGACGCCACGCTGGCGCGCGTGCTCGAGCCGTTCTTCACTACCAAGGAGGTCGGCAAGGGCACCGGCATCGGCCTCGCCACCGTGGACAGCATCATCACGCGTCACGGGGGCCGCATCGAGATCGAGAGCGAGGTCGGTCGCGGCTCCTGCTTCCGCGTCAGGCTGCCGATGCACACCGCCGCCGCTCAGCGCCGCGAGACGCACCAGGTGCCCACCATCGACCTCGACGAGACGTTGCAGGTCGACGAGCCGCGAGCGCGCGTGTTGATCGTGCTGCAAGACCGCGCCGTGGAATGCGCGCTGGCGCTGCGCATCAGCGACTGTCAAGTCACCATCGCCGACGACGCCGCCCACGCCGCCAGCGTGCTCGAGCGCGCGCGGCCCAAGCCCGACGTGGTGCTGCTCGACGACGCGTCGATCTTCCCCACGCTGCGGGGGATCGCTCCGAGCATCGGTGGCGTGCTGCTCGCCGCCGAGGCGCCGCCGCCAGCATCGGACGCGGGGCTGGTGCTGCTCGATCAAGACGCCGACGACGAGGCGCTCCTGGCGGCCGTCATCGCGCTAGTGCCAAAAGCCGATCGATAGGCCGAGGTTGGTGTAGCGCGCCGCGCCGTCGAAGGCCGCCGCCACCAGCAGCGAGCGCGCCCCCAAGACGCGCATGTCGAACAGCCGCACGGACAGCGAGACGGTGCCGTGGATGCGTCCCGCGGAGTCGGCGTAGCGGCCGGCCTCCCAGTAGCTGCCCACGCGCGCGCGCAGGCGGCGCGCGACTATCTCGCTCTCCACGCCGAGATGCGCCGCGAGGCTGATCGACTCGCCGACGCGCTCGCGAACCTGCTCGAGCAGGCCGTCGGGGCCGATGGCGTCGCGGGTAGTGCCGACGAGCACCAGGTCGAGGCAGAAGGCAACGTAGCGGCCGCCGCGATAGCTGCGCTTCAGCTCCTCGTAGGCCGAGAGCTTCTCTTGTGTCGCGGCGGTGGGCCGAGACGCTGGGCGCGAGCTCGGCGGCGAGCTCGGCGGTGGCGCCGGCGCGGGTGTCTGCGGCGCAGCGAAGCGCGGTGTGGGATTGAACGGCTGCGCGCCGAGGTAGTAGGCGAATCCGGCGCGCAGCTCCCACGGTAGCTCGGCGCGTGCCGGCAGCACGAAACCCTGCGGGCAGTTGTCGCTACACGCGTCGGTGCGGCGATCGATGAGCGACGGCGTGCGAAAGGAGAGCGCCGCCCGCAGCGGCCAGCGACGCGGGCGCCACAGGGCGCCCACCTCGAAGCCGCTCGAGACGACCGAGAAGAGCGTCTGGTTGCCGCTGGTCCCCGGCTGGTCGACGCTGAAGATGCCGGCGACGATGCCGGCGCCGACGAGCAGCTGGTGGCGCGCGAACGCGTAGGCCACGCCGAGGCGCGCGGTGACGAGGTCCCAGCTGAAGACCTTGCCGCTGGCATCTCGAACGTCATAGGTCTGCGCCGCGACGTGCAGCCCGCCGCCGAAGCCCTTGTACTGGAACATCAGGCCGCCCACCAGGACGACGAAGCTGTCGGCGTAGGTGCTGCTGCGTCCGTTGCCGTCGTAGTCGAAGCTCGAGTCTTGAAAGAGCCCCGGCGCGAGGAAGTCGAAGGCGAAGTCCCAGTCGAAGTTGCTGTTGCTGTAGTAAGGGCGCTGCGCGTAGGCGGCGGCGTTGAAGGGGATGCCCACGGCGCCCTCGGCGATGGCGCTGTAGGCGCCGCCGAGGCCGATCACGCGCGTGCTGCCGATCACCGGGCCTTGGTAGACGTCGATGGTGTAGCGCTCGTCGGGCTGCAGCGGCGGCGGTGCCTGCGCGCGCGCACGCCGGCCGCCGCTCGCGCTGGCCACGAGCAGCGCGAGCAGCGCGACCACCCTCGAGGCACCACGCATCAGATGACGAGCGCGACCTTGCCGAAGTGCTCGCCGCTAGCGAGGTGCTCGAAGGCGTCGCGCGCGCTGGCGAGATCAAAGGTCTGCTCGTCGAGCAGCGGCTGGATCTCGTTGGCCTCGAAGGCGCGGCACATCGCCTCGAAGCGGTCGCGCGATCCGACCAACAGGCCCTGGATGCGCACGTTCTTCATGAAGATCGGTGTGATGTCGAGCTTGCTGGCGGCGTTGCCCGAGAGCACACCGATGAGGCTGATGCGGCCGCCGATGCGCACCGCCGAGAGCGACTGCGCGAGCGTGCCAGCGCCGCCGACCTCGATGACGTGGTCGACGCCGGCGCCGCCGGATAGCTCGCGCACGGCGCGGCCCCACTTGGGCGTCTTGCGGTAGTTGACGGCCGCCTCGGCGCCGAGCTCGCGCATGCGCTCGAGCTTGCGGTCGCTGCTCGAGGTGACGATGACCCGCGCGCCGAGCGCGCGCGCGATCTGCAGCGCGAAGAGCGCCACGCCGCCGCTGCCCTGCACTAGCACGCAGTCGCCGGCGGTCACGCCGCCCTCGCTGACGAGGGCCGACCACGCGGTGAGCGCGGCGCACGGCAGCGTCGCCGCTTCGAGGTCTTCGAGGTATTCGGGCACCTTCACCACGGACTCCGCCGAGACGACCATGTGCTCGGCGAGCGTGCCGTCGAGCGGCCCGCCGAGGGTGGTCGGGCGGATCTTGTCGTAGTTCGGCTCGCCGCCGATCCAGCCCTGCGCGAAGATCGGGCAGACACGATCGCCGACGCCGACGCGCTTGACGCCGTCGCCGACAGCTTCGACGACGCCGACGCCGTCGCTGCACGGGATCAGCGGCAGCGGCTGGCTCGGGTTGTAGTGGCCGCGCACCATCATCAGGTCGCGATAGTTGAGCGAGGCGGCGCGCATGCGCAGGCGAACCTCGCCAGGGGCTGGGTCGCGGCTGTCGCGCTCGCGCAGCTTGAGGTTTTCGAGGCCGAATGATCGTTCGAGGCTGACGACGCGCATCGCTTCTCCTGCTTGGCCGGGAGGGTACGATCAACCTCGCGCTCAGGTGGGTACTAACTGAGAGCGTGCTACGATCTAATATGTCTCGTCGCGTGCGCTCCTACGGCTCGGTTGGCGTCGTGACGCTGCTGGCCGTCGCGCTCGTGGCGCTGGCGTCGTCGTCGTGCAGCCAGACGCTGCGCGGCGTGGGCAGCCGCGGATCGCGCGGCGAGCGCGAGGTGCGGCGCGACGCGGTGGGCGACCCGCTGCCACGCGACGTGCTGATGCGCTTCGGCTCGACGCGCCTGCGCCACGGCGACGACGTGCGTGCGCTGGCGATCTCGCCCGATGGCCGCCTGCTCGCATCGGGCGGCGACGACGACGTGGTGCGGCTCTTCTCGCTGCCCGATGGCCGCCTGCTGGCGCGGCTGGCGGGCCACAGCGACAACGTGCGCGCCGTCGCCTTCTCCCCCGATGGCAAGCTGCTCGCCAGCGGCTCCGACGACAACATCGTGCAGGTCTGGCGGCTGCCAGAAGGCAAGGCGATCTCGAGCCTGCGCTTCGAGGGGCACGACGAAGACGTCAACGCAGTGGCGTTCTCGCCGGATGGTCATCTGCTCGCCACCGGCGGGCAGGATCGCGTGGTGTTTCTGTGGGACCTCGCGCGCGGCAGCGCCGTGCGCAAGCTGGCGCGCCACGAGGGCGCGGTCACGGCGGTGAGGTTTTCGCCCGACGGTCGGCTGCTGGCGACGGCCTCGTCGGATCAGCAGGTGCGGCTGTTCAACGTGCAGACCGGCGCGCTGGTCGACCGCGTGCGACCGATGCAGCACGACACGCGCGTCAACGACGTCGCCTTCTCGCCCGACGGACACCACCTCGCGAGCGCCGCGCGCGACGGCGTGCTGCGCATCATCAACGTCGCCGACGGCAAGGTGCTGCGCATCTTGGGGCGCCACGGCCGGCGCGCACGCGCGGTCGCCTATTCGCCCGACGGGCGACTGCTCTACTCGGTAGGGCTCGATCGGGCGCTGCGCGCGTGGGACCTCGGCAGCGGCCAAGAGCGCTTTCGCGCGCTAGGCAACTCGAGCGACGTCTTCAACCTGGCGGTCTCGCCCGACGGACGCATCGTGGCCACAGCCAACGACAACGCCGTGCGATTGTGGGACGCGCGCAGCGGCGTGCCGGCGCGCCCGCTCGGCGGTCACGAAGGTGACGTCAACGCCGTCGACATCTCACCCGACGGCACGCTGCTTGTCAGCGCCAGCGACGACGAGCAGGTGCGCGTGTGGTCGGTGAGCAGCGGCCGCACCCTGCGCGTGCTCGACGGCCACAGCGACTGGGTGCGCAGCGTGGCGTTTTCGCCCGACGGGCGGCTCGTCGCCTCGGGCAGCGACGACAAGAGCATCGTGATCTGGGATCCGCGCAGCGGCGAGCGACGCCACGTGATGCGCCGTGCTCACGCCGGCTTCGTCTTCAGCGTGGCGTTTTCGCCCGACAGCAAGCGGTTGGTCAGCGGTGGCGCCGACAACGACGTCAAGATCTGGGACGTGCAGAGTGGCCGCGAGCTGGCGACGCTGCGCGGCCACAGCCAGGACGTCAACGCCGTCGCGTTCTCGCCGGGCGGCAAGCTGGTGGCCTCGGTCAGCGACGACAACACCGCGATCATCTGGAACGCCGACGAGGCCAAGCTGCTGCGCCGCATCCAGGCGCACCGGCGACTGATCCACGCGGTGGCCTTCTCGCCCGATGGCAAGCGCCTCGCCACCGCCGGGCGTGACGCCACCGCGCGCGTCTTCGACGTCGCCAGCGGCAAGCTGCTGGCGATCCTCGAGGGACACGAAGACGAGCTGCACAGCGTCGCCTTCTCGGCAGACGGGCGCACCATCGCCACGGCGTCGGGCGATCAGACGATCCGCCTCTGGGACATCTCGCGCCGCCTGCGTCTCGGCCGCCACGAGGTGCGTGGCACCAGCATCAAGGTGGTGGCGCGCGAGCTCGAAAAGCTCGACGCGCGCGGCGGCCGCGTCTACAGCGTGCGCTTCGCCGCCGACGGCAAGCGCCTCGTCAGCGGCCACGGCGACACCACCGCCATCTTGTGGGCGCCCCGCAGCTTGCGGTAGGAGGCGTTCGCTAGCGCTTGGTGCGCTTGTCGATGGGGCGCGGTCCTTTGGACTGCTTGTACCAGCCGGCGCGCAGGAAGCGGCGCAGGGTCGAGGCGAAGAGGCAGTCGCGCAGGGCGTTGTTGCGCCACTGCAGGCCGCTGTGGCTGCGCTGGGTGCGGATGAAGATCGCGCGGTAGTGGCTCAGCGCGCGGCGGCTGAGCACCGTGCCTTCCTTCTTCTCGTACTTGTAGCGGTACTTGGCCTTGTCGAGCATCGCCATCAGCGCCTGGTTCTCGCGGATCACGGGGGTGTCCTGCAAGTAGCTGACGAGCTTGCGGCGGCGCTTGGTGGGGCCGCCGCGCGTGGCGAGCAGCCACTTGGCGAACTTCTTGTGGTCGGCGTACATCGCGTCGAAGAGGTAGACCTCGGAGACGGGGAAGCCGCCGTGCTCGAGGATGCGCGCGGTGACGCGGTAGCCGCCCGAGTGCGCCGAGATGACGAGCTTGCCGACGCGCAGGTAGCCGCTGGGGATCGCGCCCTTGAGGGCGTAGCGCACCTTGCGCGCCTGCAGTGTGCGGCGAAGCTCGCCGAGGAAGTGCACCAGCCCCTTGGGCTTGTCGAGCTTGCCGCAGCGCGAGTCGTTGGCGCGCACAGGGCCCTGCGGGGCGACGAGGATCGCGTTCTGGCGGCTGTCGTAGAGCTGCTTGTCGAGCTGGAAGCGTTTGATCGCGCCGGCCGCCGTGGCGCGGTGGCCGTGGAAGTGCAGCAGGATGTCGAGCCGGCGGTCGCGGTCGACGCGGTAGTAACGCGGCACGAACACGACCACGGTGGGGTCGCGGTACGGGCCGGCGCCGCGCGCGGGGTAGGGCGCGCTGTCGAGGTGCAGGACGAAGGTGATGCCCAGCGGGCCGCGGATGACCTTCTTGACCTTGTCGCTGAGGGTCGGCTTGCGCGGCTCGCGGCGGCGGTGCTTCTTGCTGCGCCGGCGCTTGCGCGTCTTGGCCGGCTGACTGCTGTTTCCGGCGACGCGGCGGTGGCTCTCGCGCTCGGAGCGCGCGGCACCGGCGAGCAGCGGCGAGGCCACCAGCGCGGCGAGGACGACGATCGCGAGGCGAGCAGCAGCGGACATCTCCCTACGTCTACCCAACCGCGCGGCGCGTGTCGAATTTCTAGATCGAGCCACGGCCGATGAACGCCTCGGCGTGCTGGGCGAGCACCTGCACGCCGAGGATGAAGCGCGCGAAGCGCTCGTCCTGGGTCAGGCCCTTCTTGTAGCGGTAGTAGATCTGCTGCACGACGACGGCGGTCTTGAAGAGGCCGAAGCAGTAGTAGAACAGCAGCTCGCCGTCATCGAGCGGGCCGCGTCCGCTGCGCTCGAGGTAGCGCTCGGCGATCTCGCGGCGGCTCATCATGCCGGGCAGGTGCGTCGGCCCGAAGCGGAAGTGGGCCAGGCCCGCGCCGTCGGCGGCCTCGACCCAGTAACAGAGCGTCGTGCCGAGGTCCATCAGCGGATCGCCGAGGGTCGACATCTCCCAGTCGAGGATCGTGCGCACCTGCGTCACGTCGTCGGGGTCGAGCACGAGGTTGTCGAACTTGAAGTCGTTGTGGATGATCGCGGCGCGCGTGACGTCGGGCATGTTGGCGGCGAGCCAGGCCGCGACGCGATCGATGGCGGCGATCTCGTCTGTCTGCGAGTCGCGATAGCGGCGCGTCCAGCCCTCGACCTGGCGCCGGATGTAGCCGGCGGGCTTGCCGAAGTCGGCGAGGTTGGCGGCCTCGGGGTCGACGGCGTGAAGCGCGACGAGCGTGTCGACGAAGGCCTCGCACAGCCCGCGCGCCGCCTCGGCGTCGAGCTTGACGTGCGCCGGCGGGTCCTTGCGCAGGATAACGCCGCGCACGCGATCCATCAGATAGAACGGTGCGCCGATAACGTCGGTGTCGTCGCAGTGGTGCAGCACGCGCGGCACCTTGTCGAAGACCGGGCCGAGGCCGGAGAGCACGCGAAACTCGCGGCCCATGTCGTGCGCGGTCTTGACCTTGGAGCCGAAGGGCGGCCGGCGCAGCACCAGCTCGCGCTCGCCGGCGCGCAGTAGGTACGTCAGGTTGGAGTGACCGGCCGGAAACTGGCTGATCTGCAGGCTGGCGGCCGCGCCGACGAGGTCGTGCTGGCGCAGGTAGGCGAGCAGCGCGTTGGCGTCGAGCTGCTCGCCGTCGCGCACGGGGCGGGCCTCGTCGCCGCGCGTGGGTGCCGTCGCTGCCGCCGCGGATTCGCCGCCGCCGCCGGCCGTGCCGCGATGGCCGCCGTGCTCGCCGTGCGCCGAGCCGTCGTCGCCGTCCCCGGAGAGCTTGCGGATGATGCGCTTGGCGGCCGAGATCTTGTGCACCTCGTCGGGGCCGTCGTAGATGCGCGCCGCGCGCTCGTGGCTGTAATAGAAGGCCAGCGGCGTGTCGTCGGTGATGCCCAGCGCGCCGTGCACCTGGATCGCGCGGTCGACCACGTCCTGCATCACGCGCGCGGTGTGGAACTTGATCAGCGAGACGCGGTCGCGCACCGCGTAGAAGCCGTCGGTGTCGATGCGCCAGGCGGTCTCGAGCACAGACAGGCGCGCCGCGTCGATCTCGGCGCGGCTCTCGGCGATCCAGGCCTGCACGATCTGACGGCTGGACAGCGGCCGCTCGGGCGCGACCTCGCGCTCGGCGGCGCGCGCGCACATCATGCGGAACGCGCGCTCGCAGATGCCGAGCCAGCGCATGCAGTGGTGGATGCGGCCCGGCCCGAGGCGCTCTTGGGCCATGGCGAAGCCGGCGCCCTCGGCGCCGAGGCGGTTTTCCTGCGGCACGCGGCAGCCGTCGAGCTGCACTTCGCCGTGGCTGGCCCAACCGGAGCCGGCGCTGCCCATCACCGGGATGTTGCGCACCAGGCGGTAGCCCGGCGTGTCGGTGGGCACGATGATCTGGCTGGCGCGCATGTGGCGCGGCGCGCTCGGGTCCGTGACGGCCATCACGATGGCGAAGCGCGCCCCATCGGCGCCGGTGGAGAACCACTTGCGGCCGTCGATGACGTAGTCGTCGCCGTCTTTGCGCGCTTGTACGGCCAGCAGCGTGGGATTGGAGCCGGCCGTGGCGGGCTCGGTCATGGCGAAGCAGCTGCGGATCTCGCCCGCCACCAGCGGCGCGAGCCAGCGCTGCTTCTGCTCGGCGCTGCCGTGAAGGTGCAAGAGCTCGATGTTGCCGGCGTCTGGCGCCTGGCAGCCGAACGCGTAGTGCCCGATGGGCGAGCGGCCGAGCACCTCGCCGACCAAGCCCAGCTCGAGCAGCGAGAGGCCGAGGCCGCCGATCTCGCTCGGCGCGTGGGGCGCCCACCACCCGCGGCGCTTGACCTCGGCGCGCACCGCGTCGAGCTCGGCCTTCATCGCGGAAAAACCCTTCTCGCCGAAGGCGGCCTCGAGCGGATAGAGCCGCTCTTCGACAAACCGGTCGATGGCCGGCAAGAGCTCGGCGACGCGGGGAGGCAGCTTGAAATCCATGGGCGGAGGCTAGTCTCCTTTGGGCTGCCCTGTAAATGTGGTGCTACCTTGAGGGAGAATGTCCTCTGACCCTCGACGCTCTCGCGGTGCGGCCGCGCAGTCTGGCTCCACCGCGCGCCGCGATCCGGGGTCGGAGAGCGGTGGCACGCTGATGCGCACGGTGATCATCGTGGGCATCCTCTGCACGGCGATGGGCGCCGGGCTGACGCTGGGGCTGCACTATGGCGGCGTGTTGCGCGGCGCCGCTGGCGGCACTGCGTCGGCGGCCACCACATCGCCGTCCCATGGCAGCAGCGCCCGGCCCGCCGTGCAGCCCAAGTCGAGCGACCCACCCCCCGTGCGTCGCCGCCGTCGCGTGCACCACAGCGCCAAGACGCCGCCACCCAAGCCGAAAAAACGCACGCCGCGCGCCGAGCTCGGCAGCCGCGCGCCCTATCGCGTGCTGCCGTCGCGTCCGGTGTGGTACCGACGCCGTCCGCGCCACAGCTTCGGCAAGGCGCGCTTCGCGCTGCTGATCAGCATCGACGGTCTGTCCTACGACGTGATGCGCCGCGAGCGGGCGCGCATGCCCAACCTGCGCAAGCTGCTGCGACGCGGGTTCTTGCGTCCGATGCACACGGTGTTTCCGGCGATGACTTGGCCGTCGCACGTGTCGCTGGCAACCGGACAGTATCCGCGGCATCACGGCGTGCTCGGCAATCGCTGGCTCGAGCAGAAGCCGCGTTGGAAGTACGTCCACCCCTATCGCAAGCTCGACGTCGACAAGCGCCGCAGAAAGCGCACGCCGAGCCTCTTCGACATCGTCAACAAGGCGGGCGGCATCACGGCGTCGATCAATTGGCCCGCCACCCAGGGCGCCAAGACGCTGACCTACAACCTGCCCGAGTTCATGCACGGCGGCGAGCTGACGTATCGCTTCCTCAGCTCGCCCATGCAGAAGCTGATCGAAGCGCTCTATCTCAAGGACGACGTGACCGGCGAGGGGCGCTGGACCGAGGACGAGATCAAGAAGGGCTTCGGCAAGGTGATGGCCGAGGACGAGGACCACGACACCGACACGATCACCGCCGAGCTGGCCGCGACGCTGATCGTGCACGGCAAGATCGTCGAGTCAGCACGCCAGCGCAGGGTGCGGCTCGAGGCCGTCAAGCAGCGCAAGGCGGCGCACGCGCGCGGCGCGAGCAAGAAGCCGCAGGTCAAGGTGCGGGTGGTCAAAGCGGCGGGCTTGGGCAGCGGGTCGGGCACGGGCACGGGCGCAGGCGCGGGTACTGGCACGGGCACGGGCACGGCCACGGGCCCGGGATCAGGCTCGGGTACGGGGTCGGGTGTGACGGTGAAGGTGGCGGGGACGGTGCTGACGGGCTTTGCCGCGCGCTTGGCCGCCGTGGATCTGAAGGTGCCCAAGCTGCTGATGGCGCACTTCGTCGCCTACGACACGTTCGCGCACCGCTGGGGGCCCAACTCGAAGGAGGCGCTCGAGGCGCTGGAAAAGATCGACGAGAAGATCGGCGCCATCATCGTCGCCTACAAGAAGCGCGATCTGCTCGACGACACGGTGGTCTTCGTGACGGCCGACCACGGATTCGCCGAGATCACGCACGGCGTCAACCTCTACAAGATCTACGAGGAGCACGGCCTCGACGAGCCCAGCGAAGGCAACAAGAAGGCGCCCATCGTCACGCTGATCAACTCGCAGGTGGCCTACCTGTATCTGCGCAAGGGCGAGGGCGAGCGTCTCGAGACGCTGGTCAACGCGCTGCGCAAGCCGGAGTACAAGCGCTGCATCTTCGGTGCGTACGTGCCGGAGGAGTATCAGAAGCTGGGTCTGCCGATCCCACCGCCGCGCACGGACATCAAGCCTGACAAGCCCGAAGACAACGCCAAGGACGCCAGCAAGAAGGGCGACAAGGGCTCGAAGAAGAAGGCCGCGCACAAAAAGAAGCGCAAGCGCGCGCGCAAGCGGCGGGCGGCTGCGCCGCTTCGCCATCTGGGTGCGCCCGACCTGGTGGTGGTCACGATGCCCGACTGCCGGCTGCGCGGCGGCACCAAGAAGGTCATCAGCAAGTGGCCCAAGCCGCGGCGCGACGCGCACATCGGCTCGCACGGCTTCATCCCGCACACGCGTCCGATGCGTGCCTTCCTGATCGGCGCGGGGCCAGGTATTCGCCAGCGCCGGCGCGTGGGCAGCACCTGCCGCGCCGTCGACGTGGCGCCGACCATCGCGCACCTGCTCGGCGTGCGCTACCCGCGACGCTGGCGCCGCAAGCGGCTGCGCCTCGACGGCCGCGTGCTCTCGAGCGCGATCGTTCACGATAAGCCGCGGCGCCGCTCGCGCCGTCGGTCGCGCCGGCGCCGCCGCCGCCGCTGAGCCGCCGCTGAGCTGATGAGCGACTCCCCCGCCAGCGCGCTCGATCCGCTCGCGCTCTCCGACGCCGCGTTGCTCGCGCAGTGCGAGGTCGACACCTATCGTGCCTCCGGCCCCGGCGGACAGAAGCGCAACAAGACCGAGAGCGCCGTGCGCCTGCGGCACCTGCCGAGCGGCCTCAGCGCGACGGCGACCGACAGCCGCTCGCAGCACGAAAACCGCGCGCGCGCGCTGCGCCGGCTGCGCTGGGAGATCGCCGCGAGGCGCCGGCGCGAGCTGACGCTCGAGGACTACGCGCCGCCCGAGGCGCTGCGCGCGTTGCTGCCAGGAGGCGCTGGCGTGGGCCGCAAGAGCGCCGAGTACGCCATCGCCATCTCGCACCTGCTCGATCTGTTCGTCGCCGAGCAGTGCGCCGTGAGCGCCACGGCGCAGCGGCTCGGCATCAGCAGCGGAGCGCTGAGCAAGCTGCTGCTCGCCGAGCCGTGGGTCGCGCGAGCAGTCGGCGAGCTGCGCGCCGCCCGCGGATTGCGCGCTTTGCGGTAGCATCGCCTCGATAACCACCGGCGAGTGCCGAGGGGGAGGCGATGGCCCTGTCGAGAGCGTTCCTCAGCGACGCGAGCAAGACGCGCATCTGCCAGGCGGTGGAGGCCGTCGAGGCGAGAAGCTCGGCGGAGATCGTGGTGGCGATCAAACAAACGTCGGGGCGCTACGGGCACGTCGATCTGACCCTCGGGTTTGTCGGCGCCGTCGGCGTGCTGATCTACATGCTCTACGCGCCGCCTGTGTTTGCGCTGTGGAGCATCGTGGCGATCACCATCGCCATGTTCGCTGCCGTCGCCGCGGGCTCGCGCCTGATCGCGCCGCTGCGCGTGGCGCTCGGCGCGCGCCGCGGCGTGGACGAGGTGGCGCGCGCCGCCTGCGAGCAGGCTTGGGCGCTCGGTGTCTGCAACACGCGTCATCGCAGCGGCGTGCTGATCTACGTCTCGCTGCACGAGGGGCGCGCCACGGTGCTCGCCGATATCGGTCTGCAAGAGGTGCTGCCGCGCGAGGAGCTGACCAAGATGATCGAGCGCATCGAGGGCAGCGTCGAGCGTGGCCCCGAAGCGCTCGCCGAGGCCATCGAGGCCAGCGCCGACCTGCTCGAGACGCGCTTTCCGCGCCGTCACGACGACATCGACGAGCTGCCCAATGTCGCGGCTTGAGACGATCGCGGCGGCGGCCGCGCTGGCGATGCTCGTGTGGGCCGCGCCGGCGGCTGCCGAGTCGCGGCCGGGCGGCGGGCACTCGTACTCGGGCGGTTCGCGCAGCAGCAGCAGCAGCGGCGGCAGCTGGAGCAGCAGCAGCAGCAGCAGCAGCAGCAGCAGCAGCAGCGGCTTTTCGAGCGGGTTTTCGAGCAGCAGCTCGTCGGGCGGCAGCTCGTCGGGCGGCAGCGGCGGCGGCGGCGACACGTCCGGCTGGGTCTTGCTGCTAGGTGCTGGCGCCTTCGTGGCGCTGTATCTCTTCGTGGTAGCGATGAACAAGGGGACGGAAGAGAGCTGGACGAGCTCGCCGACGCGCTACGACGAGTACATCGCACCGCCGTCCAAGCCGCCGCCGGCCGACCACAGCAAGCGCCGCGATCAGATCGTGGCGGCGATTCGCGCGCGCGACCCGGGCTTTTCGCTGATCCTGCTCGAGGACTTCGTCTACGGCCTCTACATCCGCGCCCACGAAGCGCGCGGCGCCGACGGCGGCCTGCACAAGCTCGCGCCCTATTTGCCCGCCGACGTACGCACGTCGCTGTCGCGCGGCCGCGAGGCGCGCCGCGTCGACGGCGTCGTGGTGGGAGGTTTCTATCTCGACATCGAGCGCTCGGGTATCAAGGGCGAGCAGGCGCAGCTCGTCTTCGGCTTCGAGGCCAACTACGTCGAGCACGACGCACACGCCAACGAGCTCGGCTTCTATGCCGAAGAGCGCTGGACGCTGCGCCGCGAGCTAGGCGCCAAGAGCCGCACGCCCGAGCGCGTGTGGGTCTACAACTGCCCCAACTGCGACGCGCCGCTCGCCGACGACGTCGACGACGACACGACGCTGAGCACCTGCGCGCACTGCGGCGCGACCTTCGGCGCCGGCCTCGACTGGGTCGTCTCGCGCGCCGCGCTGCTGCGCGAGGAGCTGCGCGCGCCAAACCTGCGCGGCTACGCCGAGGAGGTCGGCACCGACGAGAAGACGCTCTTCGCCGCCGACGTCGAGGCGCAGCTCGCCAGCCTCGCCGCCGACGATCCGGCCTTCGACCAGGCCGCGCTCTTCGAGCGCGTGCGCATGATCTACGAAGAGCTCAACGCGGCTTGGAGCGAGGTGCGCTGGCACGACGTGCGCCCGCTGTGCAGCGACCGCTTCTATGGCTCGCAGACCTACTGGATCAACGCCTACAAGGCGCAGGGGCTGCGCAACGTGATGGTCAAGGCGCGCATCTCGAAGATCGAGATCGCGAAGGTGCAGCGCGATCCCTACTTCGACGCGATCACCGTGCGCATCTTCGCCACGGCGTTCGACTTCACCGTGCTCGCCGCGGACAGGAAGGTCCGCGTCAGTGGCGACGACCGGCTGCGGCGCGCCTACAGCGAGTACTGGACGTTGATCCGCTCGGCCAAGCGGCGTGGCGAGGCGCACGCCGACAAGCGCTGCCCCAACTGCGGCGCCGAGAAGCTCACGGTCAACATGGTCGGCCAGTGCGAGCACTGCGAGGCCAAGATCACCGGCGGCGAGTTCGACTGGGTGCTCAGCCGCATCGAGCAAGACGAAGCCTATCGTGGCTAGCCTCGAGGACGTCGAAGACGCGACGAGGCTCGAGGGCGGCGGCGCGCTCGAGCAGCGCTTCGCCGCGCTCTCGCGCCTGCTGGTGGCGCATCACGCGCTGTGGGCGCATCGCCCGTTCGTGCAGCTGCCCGCCCCTTGGGAGGACGACTACCCCGAGGTCTCGCGTTGGGCACGCTCGCTCGACGAACGCGCCGTCGAGGCCTACGAGGCCGCCGCCGACGCCGTACGCGAGCCGCCGGGGCCCGACTTCGCCGCGCTGCCGGGCGCGCCGCCGCCGCCGTCGCGTCTGCGCGAGCTGGCGTCCAGCGCGCGCGCGCTGTGCGAGGTGTTGCCGCTCCCACAGCGCAGCGCCGGCGTCGAGGCCGACGACGAGCAGCGCCGCCACCTGTCGTGGAAGATCCCGGGCCGCAAGCTCGAGCAGATCCTCGCCTTCGGTCGCGTGGCGCTGTGCGGGCTCGGCGCCGCGCCGCGCGCCTATGTCGACTGGTGCGCCGGCAAGGGGCACCTCGGACGCACGCTTTCGCTGCTCAGCGGCTTGCCGGCGGTGTGCATCGAAACGCAAGCCACCCTCTGCGAGCGCGGCGCCGCGCTCACCGAGCGCGTGCACCGGCTGCAGGGCCGGGCGCTCAGCGCGCGCTGCCGCTTCGTCACGGCATCGGTGTTCGAGCCGAACGCGCACGAGGAGCTCGGGCCCGACGTGACCGCCCTCGCGCTGCACGCGTGCGGCGATCTCGGCATCGAGCTGCTCGTGCGCGCCGTCGAGCGCGGCGTGCCTGCGCTGGCGCTCGCGCCGTGCTGCTACCATCGCGTGCCGGGCGGCAGCTATCGCCCGCTGTCGCGCGCCGGCGCGGCGAGCGGCCTCGAGCTGGCGCAACCGGGCCTACGCTTGCCCGCCGCCGAAGAGGTCACCGCGCGCGCCGGCATGCGCGCGATGCGCCGGCGCGAGATGGTGTGGCGCTTGGCCTTCGATCAGCTGCGCCGCGAGGCCAGCGGCGACGACCGCTATCGCTCGCTGCCGCCGCTGCCGCCGCGCTGGTTTCGCCTGCCGCTCGCCGCCTTCTGCGCGCGCGCCGCCACGCTCGAAGGCGGCACCGCGCTGCCCGCGCGCTGGGACGCCGAAGCCCTCGAGCGCGAGGCCACGCAGCGTGTGGTCACCGCGCGCGCGCTGGGCCTGGTGCGTGCGGTGTTTCGGCGTCCGCTCGAGCTGTGGCTGGTGCTCGATCGCGCGCTGTGGGTCGCCGAGCGCGGCTACCGCGTGCGCGTTGGCGCCTTCTGCGCGCGCGACCTGACGCCGCGCAACCTCGCCCTGCTCGCCGAAAAGAACTGAGCGAAAACGAGCACATGTAAAAAACTCGCGCGCTGCGCTGCGACAGCGCCGGGGCCTCGCGTGTGTAGGGGCCAAACACGAACAGTTCGCCGCGGACGACCGCTCCGCGGCCAACCAATCGGCGCGCGGACAGCGCGTCTCGAAGGAGGAACCAATGCGTATCGCAGCTCTCGTTCTCGCCATCCTCGGCAGCCTCGCGTCCGGCGGCTTCGCCGTGTCCGTGCTCACCGACTCGCGCGTCGACCAGGCCGAAAAGGCGATGGCGCGCGCGAAGGCGATGGGGATCAACCTTAGCTCGGGCTACGCCGCCAAGGTGGCGAGCGCGGCCAAGCGCGCCATCTACGGCGCGTGGGCGCTGCTCGCCGCGTTCGTGCTGGGCATCGTCGGCGGCATCCTCGCGTTCAAAGGCATCGGCAAGATCGCCGGCCCGCTGATGCTCATCGGCGCGCTGATCCCGGGCTTTCTGCAGCCGCTGTACTTTATCTTCACAGCGCTGCTGATCATCGGCGGCATCCTGGCGTTCTTCGCCAAGCCCAAGGGCGCCGCGCGCGGCGTGCACGCACGCCCGGTTCCAGCGTAGCGCTGCCCGTGCTACCAAGCGGGTGATGAAGATCGTCACCTGGAACGTCAACTCGATCATCACCCGCCTCACTCGCCTCGAGCTGTTTCTCGAGCGCCACCAGCCCGACGTCGTGTGCTTGCAGGAGAGCAAGACCGTCGACGAGCAGTTCCCGTCGCTGGCGCTCGAGCAGCTCGGATACCGCGCGCTGACCTACGGGCAGAAGGCCTACAACGGCGTCGCGCTGCTGTTGCGCAAGGCGTCGCTCGCCGCCGAGCCCGAGCGCGTGCAGCGCGGCTTCCCCGGCGATCCGATCCCCGAGGACGCGCGCGTCATCAGCGCCGACATCCATCTCGAAGGCGAGCCGGCGCCAACGCGCGTGGTCTGCGTCTACGTCGTCAACGGCAAGTCGCCCTCGGATCCCAAGTACCGCGAGAAGCTCGCCTGGCTCGAGGCGCTGCGTGACTGGTTGCGCGACGTGTGCTCGCCCGACGAGCCGCTGATCGTCACCGGCGACTTCAACGTCGCGCCCGAAGACCGCGACGTCTACAACCCGCGCTTCTTCAAAGGGCGCCTACTGTGCAGCGACGAAGAGCGCGCCGCGCTGCAGAAGCTGCTCGACTGGGGGCTCGTCGACCTTCACCGCGTCTACACCGACGAGGAGAAGATCTTCAGCTGGTGGGACTATCGCTACGGCGGCTTTCGCAACAACTACGGGCTGCGCATCGACCTCTTCCTCGGCACCAAGCCCGTCGCCGCGCGCGTCGAGGAGGTGGTGGTCGACAAAAAGGAGCGCGATCCGAAGTCACACGAGAGCAAGCCCAGCGATCACGCGCCGGTGATCCTGACCCTCGCCTGAGCGGCGAGTCCGCTCTCAGCGGTGCGCCCGCTCGACGCCGAAGGTGAAGGTCTTCTTGCCCCAGGCGTATTGCGCCGATGAGACCCCGACCAGATAGCCGCGCCAGATCTGCGGCCTGCCCTCGCGAAGCTCGAGCGTCTTGCTGTGTGCGCCGTGGCGCAGCTTGACCTTGGCGGTCATGAAGTGGTTGTCGTCGCTGGCATGCGCCATCGCCGCGCCGAGCATCTCGATACGAAGCACCGTGCCGGCGACGCCGTAGCTCGTGCCCGACTCGACCAGCTGTGCCTTGCCGAGCGTCAGCTCGCCGCGGCACAGCGCAGACGAAGGCTTGTTGAACATGGCGGGTTTGGGCGGCACAGCCGCGCACGCGGCGAGCATGGCGGCGCAGGACAGCAGGGCGAGACGCGTCATCGTCGGCTCCGGCGCTGGGTGTTTGTGTCCCAACGCGCGGGCGCTGCGTCTGCTTACAGCGCTGTCTCGACAATCAGCGGCTAAGCTTCATCCCGTGCTTGGCCGCCAGCGCGTCGACCTCGGCGAGCGTGCCGTTGACGTACTCCGTGACGCGTCCGCTGTCGAAGAGCTTCACCGACCAGGTCTTGCCATTGTCGGTGCTGCGCGCTTCGATGCTCTTCTTGTTGCCCGTGTACTTGCGAATCATGGCTTCCCCCGAGACAACGATACCGCTATCGACAAGCCGTCGCCACGGACGATGCACGTGGCGCCTTCGAGGAAACGGAGCGAGCCGCGATGACATCTGACCTTATCGCCCGCGTCGCCGCGGTGCTCTCGCCCGCGGCCAAGACGCTGCTCGAGACGCTGCTCGCCCACGCCACGGCGAGCGCCGATGGTGCGGACGTGGTGCTGGCCTTTCCGCACGAGGAGCGGACGCTGCAGATCATCGCCTGCGAGGAAGGCCAGAGGGAGTCGGCTCGCGGCTTTGACCGCTTCCTCTCGGTGTGCGGCGGCATGCGCTTCGGAGAGCAGGGCAGCGTCGAGCAGGTGACGCTGCACGACGGGTACGAAGGCACGCTGGCGTGCATCGGCGACGACCTGTTTTCGGCCGAAGCCTGGGGGCTGTCCTCGTGCGAAGACGTCTGCGCGCCGATCGATATCGGCCTGGACATGTTCTACTTCTTTCATCCGGTCGACGATCGTGTCTGCCTGCAGGACGGATCGAGCGCCGAGGTCGTGTGCGACACGGCAGACATCGTCGAGGTCTACTTGCGCGAGATCCACGCCCAGCTCAAGGACCTCAGCTGCTCCGACGCGTTTCACGCGGCCTTCGCCAACGCGCGGCACCGAAGCGAGTGGCTGCAGCCCTTCGCGGCTTGATCTACCATGCGCGGATGACGCGAATCGACCAGTTCGAGAGCGCATTTCGCGCCTCCGCGAAGACGCGCTTTCGCTACGAGAACATCGTCATCAAGAAAGCGCTGGTGGTCACCGATCTCGACGACTACCAGACACGCCTGTTCGCCGACAAAGTGCGGCAGTTTCTGTCGCACCTCGGCGACGTGGAGTGGACCGACTACCACGGCGACGCCGTCAAGAGCGTGGGCGACCTGCTCGACGCCGTGGAGAAAGACCGGCCCGATCTGATCTGTACCTATCGCCATCTGCACAGCGGCGCGTGGCGCTGGCCCTACGGGCTCGGCGAGCACCTCGACGTGCTGGCGCAGGTGACCACGACGCCGGTGCTCGTGATGCCGCGACCCGACGATGACGCGATGGAGAAGGTCGAAAACACCGACCGCGTGATGGCGATTACCTCGTCGCTGCCCGGCGACCACCAGCTCGTCAACTACGCGGTGCGCTTCACGCTGGCGCGCACCAAGCTGTACCTCACACACGTCGAGGACGAAGCGATCTACAAGCGCTACGTCGACATCATCGGCAAGCTGCCGTCCATCGACACGCGCTCGGCCGCCGCGGCGATCAAGCGCCAGCTGCTCAAAGAGGCCGCCGACTACATCGAGTCGTGCATCGAGCTGCTCGCCAAGGAGGGCGTGACGGTCGAGGTCGAGCCGATCGTCGAGCTCGGCCACCATCTTTCGCAGTACAAGAAGCTGATCCAACAACACGAGATCGATCTGCTCGTCTTCAACACCAAGGATGACGACCAGCTCGCGATGCACGGCCTCGCTTACCCGCTGGCCGTCGAGCTGCGCGACACGCCGATCCTGATGCTCTAGCCGCCTATGAACCTGACGCTGCTCGCCGTCGCGCCGCTCAAGCACGCCCATCACGAACCGTCGATGACGGTGACCCTCGTGTTCACCGTGATCCTGGTGCTGATGATCGTGACGCTGGCGCTGGAAGAAAAGATCCACGCCAAGAAGTCGCTCATCACCGCGGTGTTCGCGGTGATCTGTCTCTTCCTCGGCAATCTGCTGGGCGTGATCCCTGGCGAAGCGGTCGCCCACGTCGGCATCGAGCGCATCAAGCTGCCGATCTACATCCCCGCCGTGGACTGGGGCGTCATCGCTATCATCCTCGGCTCGAGCCTCTTCGTCGATGTCACGTCGCGCTCGGGTCTGTTCACTTGGATCGCGATCAAGCTGACCAAGCGCTCCAAGGGCGACCCGGTCAAGCTGCTGGTCTACTACGGGCTGATGACGGTGCTGTTTTCGGCAGTGCTCAACAACGTGACGGCGATGATCATCGTCGGCTCGTTGACGGGTGTGTCTCTGCGAAAGCTCGGCCGCGAGGACAAGCTGCTCGGCTTTTTGTTGATCGAAGGGCTGCTGACCAACATCGGCGGTCTGCTGACGCTGATCAGCTCGGTGCCGAACATCATCGTCGGCGCCGCGGCCAAGATCAGCTTCGTCGCCTTCTTCGTCGCCTCCGCGCCATACGTGGCCGTGGCCACCGTCGCGACGCTGATCGTCGGCGCCAGGCTGTTTGCTATCAGCCGCATCAAGGGCGAAGAGAAAAAGGCCGAGGCGCTGCGCCTCGTCTCCGGCTTCGACGAGAACGACGGCATCGAGAGCCGCGGCTTTTTCTGGTTCAGCGCGGTGATGACGGTGCTGTTTATCGGCGCTATCGCCACCACGTCGATCATCCCGGTGATCGATCAGCTCGGCATGGGCTACGTCGCGCTCGGCTTCGCCGTGATCATGCTGCTGCGCTACAAGTCCGAGGTCGACATCTTCTATCGCGCGCTCGACTGGGATCTGCTCGGCTTCTTCATCTCGCTGTTCGTGGTGATCAACATCATGGAGCACGCGCAGGTGCTGGCGCTGATCGGGCAGGGCCTTTCGCATGTGGTGGCGCTCGGACCGACGCTCGGCACCGCGGCGCTGCTTGTCGCTGCCGCCGCTTTCAGCTCCGTGACCGACAACATCCCGCTCTCGGCGATGCTCGCCAAGATCCTCGTCAAGCTGCACGTGACCAACACGTCGCCGCTTTGGTGGTCAGTGATCTTCGGCGCCAACCTCGGCGGCAACCTGACCCCCATCGGCTCGGCGTCGACGCTGGTGGCGGTGACGATCATTCACAAGTACGAGCTGCAGCTCAGCTTCGGCGGCTTCGTCAAGCTGGCGGTGCCCTACGCGCTGGTGCAGATCGCGCTCGCGGTGGGCTACGTGCTGCTCGTGCTGGCGCGCGGCAGCTGAAAAGAGATATCCACGTGGCGAAGCTCTATTTCCGATACGGCACGGTCGGCAGCGCCAAGACGCTCAACCTGCTCGCCGTAGGACACAACTACAGCCAGCAGAACAAGCGCGCGCTGATCATCGCGCCCGAGCTCGACACGCGCTTCGGCGCCGGCCGCGTGCGCTCGCGCGCCGGCCTCGAGCGCGAGGCAGACCTTCTGGTCGGGCCCGAGACGGTCATCGATCGCGCGCTGCTCGAAGGTGTCGACTGCGTGCTCGTCGACGAGGCGCAGTTTCTGTCGCCGGCGCTCGTCGACCAGCTGCGCGCGATCACCATCGAGCAGTCGGTGCCCGTGATCTGCTACGGGCTGCGCACCGACTTCCGCTGCGCACTGTTCGAAGGCTCGCGCCGCCTGTTCGAGGTGGCCGACGCCATCGAGGAGGTCAAGACCACCTGCTACTTCTGCAACCGCAAGGCGGTCTTCAACCTCAAGCTGGTCGACGGTGTGCCCAGCGTCGACGGCGCCAGCATCGATCTCGGCGCCGACGAGAAGTACCTGCCAGCGTGCAGCAGCTGCTACCGCGAGAAGGTTGGAGCTCCCTGATGGCGCCGCGGAGGATCGTGACAGCGCTCGCGCTGTTGGCGGCGCTGCCGCTGGCGGCGAGCTGTACCAAGCCGTCGAACATCCCAATGCGCATCCAGCTGAGGTTCGTCAGCGGCGAGCACAGCATGGACAGTCACTCCTACACGTATCGAGTGACCATCGAGCACGCCAAGGTCACCTACTACGGGCCCCACGAGCCGTGCGAGCGCGGCCGCTGTCGGCACGCCGAGGTGACGTTCACGCTCTCGTTGGAGCATGGGCGACGCGTTGCCAAGGCGCTCGAGGCGCTGTGCCTCGAGTTTCGGCAAAAGCAGGCGACGGGTGCCCTGGGCAACTACGTCCAGCTCGAGCTTTCGGGCTCGCTGCGCGGCAAGAAGACGGCGATCTCGATCGCCGGCATGACGAGCCGGCAGCGCGCCGCGAGCGGCCCCAAGCTCGATGACAAGGCGCTGAAGATCGTCGAGCTCGCGCGGCGGCTCAAGGGTGTGCTGCGCGACGCGGCGCGCTCGAAGATGCCCAAGGCGCTCTAGAGCGCGATGGGAGGCGGGTCCTCGATCGGGCGTCGTAGACCCCAGCACACAGCAGACGATCATTGAGCTTTCGCCTTCTGCGGGCTGGACCGAGCCTTGCTAGAGCACATGCGACCCTGCAAAGGCGAGGACCCTCGATGATGACGACAGCTGTCGGCGACCGTATCAAGCCCGCCTCTCTTCTGCTCCTCGTCGAGGCGGTGTTGCTCCTCGTGCTGGCGGGCTGCGGCAGCGAATCGGATGGCACGAGCACCTCGAAAGTGATCGGAGCCGCCGGCGGCACCATCACCCACGAGGGGGTGACGCTTGTCTTCCCGGAAGGGGCGCTGCTCGAGGACACGCCGATCACCATCACCAAGACGGGCGACGCCGCCCCGGCGGGCTTCAGCGCGTACTCGCCCGTGTATCGCTTCGAGCCCGATGGCAGCTACTTTCGCAAGCCGGTCACGGCGGTGGTCGCCTACGAGGGCACGCCCGAGGCAGCGGCTCTGATCTGGTCGATGCCGGGCAAGACCGGCTGGTACAGCGTTGGCGGCACGTTCTCGAACAACAAGCTGACGGCCAAGATAAGGCACTTCAGCTCGGGCTTCGCAGGGCTCGGTGGCTCGACCTGCGGCACGCGCATCTGCGCCGATGGCAGGTGTTGGACCGGCGGCTGCGCGCCCAACCACTGCGACCCCACCGCCGACAACCGGTACGACATCTGGCAGGACAACTGCCACTCGGCCGCCAACAGCTGCGTGCTGCAGGATCCGGCGCACAACGGCATCGTGGCCTGCGGAGGCGATCCCAGGTGCTCGGACAATCCGGGGGACCACACCTTCAATTACATCGTCGATCCGAAGACCAACACGGTCCAATACTGGAACTGGGGTAGCCCGTGCAGTCACGGGCCTTGCCCGCTGCCGGTGCCGAGCACGGTCCCCGCCGATCCGAACAACTGCCACCGCAAATGCATCATGGAGGGGTGCGGCAAGCAGTTTGATGGCGACGAAGTGATCTATGGCCCGGGGCAAGGGGTGGAGATACCGGGGCCGAGCACCTGCGTGAGCAGCGTCTCGAAGGCCCACGGCGGCCGCTTTGACACGCAGTTCGGCTCCGAGTGCCTCGAGTGTTGCGACACGCGGGCCGATGTCTGGCCCAACGACAAACCGGCCTACCAGCAGCGCAGCTGCGACCAGCAGGACTTTCGCTCGGCGTGCAAGACGCTCTGCATGGGCTTCTTCGAGATGCCCAACTGCCCCTACCTGCCCACGGTGCAAGCCTGCAGCGCCGCGGGTGGTCGGGCTCCTGCCGACATCAAGAGCGACTGTGCCAAGGTGGCGGACGGATACAATCTCGACGCCGCGAAGACGGCTTCGTGCAAGCACGTGTGCATGGACCTCACGCTGGCCGTGGCCAAGAGCTGTCCCTGCGCGCCGCCGGATGCGGGTCCCGAGGTGGGTACGGATGGCTCGAGCCCTGACGTTCGAGCGCGCGATGCCGGTGCTGATGCGGATGTCGGAGCGGACGGAGCCATCGTGTCGGATGCCGCGACGGATTGGCCGGATACTGGTTTGCCGGATACCGCTTTGCTGGATACCGGGGCGGACACCTCCGTGATGCCGGACGTCGGGGTGGACACGTTCATTTCGCCGGACGTCGGGGTGGACACCTTCGTCTTGCCGGATGTCGGGCTGGACACGTCCGTATCGCCGGACGTCGGGGTGGACGCCTTCGTATGGCCGGACGTGTCTTTGGACATCGGACCGGCAGACAGCTTCCCCGACACATCGCAGGACGCCGGTGTCTCACCGACCGACTGAGACCAGAGACACGCTCGCTCCCCGTTTCCTGCGCTGTGCGGTGGCGTAGAACGCTGCAACGCCGGGGATGCAACGCTGGCGGGGCGGAGCGGGGCAGGGCGCGGGGCGCGAGCGTGGGAGGACGCCTCGTGCGCTTGTGGTTGGGGCGCGTTCGGGCGCGGCTGGGCTGAAACGGGATGGGAGGCTGGCGGCCTGCCGGCGTTTGGCGTAATTGGCCGGGCGTGGGAGGCGCTGCGGGCGTGCCGTTCGCGGGCCGTGGCGAGACGCCTCGAGGCGTTGCGCGTGCGCGCGTGTTGGGGGCGCGGCGCTGATGGACTGTCGTCTTGGCGCGGCGAGCCGAGTTGCAGGCGTGGGGCGTGGGCGGACTGCGTGAAGGCTAGCGGCGTTTGCCGGGGATGTCGTTGACGCTGAAGCGGCCGCCTCGACCGCGGCGCCAGCCGGTGGTGAGTAGGAAGGTGCGTGCGGTGGGCCAGGGGTTGG
>JAGQIK010000214.1 GCA_020431405.1 Myxococcales bacterium | reverse complement strand
GTGAACGACGTAAGCGCGGCCGCCGCCGCTGCTGGTTTTGGCGTGCCGCGGGGCAGCGCCGCCCGACGCGCAGGCGACGACGAGGGTGCAGACGGCGAAGGTGGCGAGCGGGCGGCTGACCAGCGCGAGGCCCAGCCTGGCGCGCCCAGCGCTCTGATTCTTGGCGTTTTTCGAGGATCGGTCGGTCATGGCGTCCCTCTCGGTGACAGGCCCAATTTTTGGCCGCGAGGCCGCGGCAAGTGGTGTGTGTGTGCGTTCGTGGGCCCAACGCGGAGGGACGGGGCGCGCTTACAGAGCCGGGGGGACTTTTTTGCGGGCGCTGTCGTGGCGGCGCTCGAGGGCGAGCAGGCCGCGGTAGACCAGCTCGTGAAGCTGGCGGGCGGTGGCGCGATCGGTGCGCGCGCTGCGGCTATAGGGCACCGAGGCGGTGACGAGGTAGCGCCGGCCGTCGGCGGCGACGATCAGCGCGTTGTCGAGGTGATCCATGCCGGGGTAGCGACCCGCTTTGTTGTAGATGCGCAGCGCGCGCGTGCGCAGGGCGGCGCGCGCGGCGCGACCGACCTTGTCGCGCGCACGCAGCAGCACGCGGCGCAGCAGGCGCACGTCGCGCGCGGCGAGCGGGAAGCGCTCGGCCGGCGGCAGCTCGTCGTGCAGCACCACGCGGCGCAGCACCTCCTGCAGCAAGAGCATGCTGGCGCAGTTCTGCGGCGAGGCGCAGCGTGCGAAGCGGGCGCGCATGGGACGCGCGGCGAGCGACGTGCTGCCGAGGCGCAGCGCGGGCGAGTCGAGGCTCGGGCCGCCGAAGTAGGGGCACTGGATGACGAGCCCCGAGAGGGCGTAGCGGCGCGCGAGCGTGGTGTTGAGGTGGTCGGCGCCGGCGACCATCACAAGGCGATCGTAGGCGCGGTTGCTGCTCCACAGGATCGCCGGGCGTATCAGCGCGGCGAGCGTGCCGCGATAGCGGCCGTAGCTGTCGCGCATGCGCACGCGCGCGCGGCTGTCGAGCCCGGCGGCGCGGGCGACGAGCAGCGCGCCGACGGCGGCCCACAGCTTGACCGTCGAGGCGGGCCAGAAGCCGCCGACGGTGACGCCGCTGTCAGCGAAGCTGAAGCGCTGGTAGGTCGGCGCGCGCGCGGCTGCGGCGCGGCTGCGGCGCGGCGAGACGCGCGTGATCAGCAGGCGCGCTCCGGCGGGCGGGCGGTAGCCGGCACGCGCGAAGGCGCGCTGCAGCAGCTGGCGGTCGACACTGCTCGGCGCCACTGCGCGCACGGCGGGCGCGGCCTGGGCGCGCGTCACGGCACACAGCGAGCAGAGCGCGACGGCGAGCGATGCGATGCGGCGCATGATCATCCTACGTTCGGGCACGCTATGCTGTTGCCCATGTATCGTCAGCGCCTGCGCCACTGCCCGAGCTGCGACGAGCTGATGGACGAGGTCTCGGTGGCCGTCACGGGCAGCGACGAGCCGGCGCGCGTCGACCTCTGCGCGCGCTGCGGCAGCGCGTTTCTCGACTACTTCGACGGCGAGCCTGGCGAGCTGTCGCGCGGCGTGCTCGAGCAACATCTCGAGGCGCGCCTGACCAAGGGCCCCGCCGTCGACGCCGAGGGAACGTCCTGCCCCGATTGTGCGCTGCACTTTCAGCGGCAGACGTACATGGAGGGCCCGAGCGTGTGGCGCTGCGGCGGCTGCCAGGCGATCTACGCCACGCTCGCTGATCTCCGTGCGCTGGCGGCCTATCGGCTGCCCGACGAGGAGCACGTGCGCGACGAGCGGCCCTCGCTGCTGGCACGCCTCAAGCGGCTGTTCTACAAAGAGCCCTGGTAGCGATCGAGGAAGGCCACGCAGCAGATCGCCTGGCCGTCCCAAAGCTCGCCGGAGCCGATCGCCGCTTCGAGCTCGTCGCGCGTGAGCAGCACCACCGACAGGTCCTCGGTGGGCTCGGGCGCGACGCCGACCTGGCTCAGGCCGCGCGCCAAGAACACGTGGCACATCTCGGTGGTCAACCCGTTGCAGGGCGCGAAGGCGCCGAGCCGGCGCCAGTCGCTCGCCGCGTAGCCAGCCTCCTCGCGCAGCTCCTCGCGCGCGTTGTCGAGCGGATCGAGGCCGTGCTTGATGCCGCCGCCGGGGAACTCGAGGCTCGAGCGCGACCACGGATAGCGGTGCTGGCGCACGAGCACGAAGCGCCCGTCATCGAGCTGCGGCACGATCATCGTCGAGCCGGGCAGCTCGACGAAGTAGTAGTCGCCCTCGCCGCCGTCACGCGGCAGGCGATAGCGGTCGTGGGTCACCTGGAAATAGCGATTGTGGTACGCGACGCGCGTCGAGAGCTCGTAGCGCTTGCGCTTGATCGTCTCGTCCATCGCGATCGCTCTAGAGCGGCAGCTTGCCCTTGATGGCGAGGCCGATGCTCAAGGCGAGCCCCGAGATGTCGTCGCCGGCCGTGCTCGTGCCGACGTCGATCTGGAAGCCGTCGGTGAAGGTCTTGGTGATGTCGAAGAACAGACCCGCGGCGAGGTAGCGCAAGACCTGGAACTGGACGCCGAAGTCGGTGCCGAAGGCGAAGCCGAGGTTGGAGTCGTCGGCCGAGGCGCCGCTGCTGTCCTCGAAGGTGACGGTGATGTTGCCGAAGCCGGCGTGGGCAGCGACGACGAAGCCCAGGCGCCAGGCGTAGATCGAAAGGCGCAGCCCGCCGCCGAAGGTCGTCATCGTGGCGCCGCCCTTGGCGATGGGGATGCCCGCGATGCTCGAGCCGTCCTTCCACGAGCCGGTCGTCAGGCGCAGCGCCACCTCCGGCGCCAGCGACGCGTGCGCGCCGAGCTTGATCTCGAAGCCGGCGATGGCGGCGAAGCGAAAGCCGGCGCTGAGAAACTCGGTGGCCCCCGAGCCGAGCGGGATCGCGCCGCCGAGATGGATCTGCAGCGTCAACCCACTGCTCGACCAGACGCTCGCCCCGACAGCAGCGCCCGGGCTACCCGTGCCCGTGCCCGTGCCCGTGCCCGTCCCAGTGCCCCGATTCGCCTTCGGGTCCGTCGGCGTGCCCTTGCCCTGCTTCGCCTTCGGCACCACCGCTGCGCCCGCCGCCGGCAGCGCACCCTTGAGCAGCTCCTTGACCATCGATCCCGCGGCTGCGTTGGTCATGTCGTCGGGCTGCTCGCGCTCGAGCAGCGACGCCTTACCCGCCACCGTGTAGACCGCCATGCGCAGCTTGGTGCCGACCTTGGTCTTGATGATCTGATAGCGCAGCACCGCGTGCGCACCGATGCCTTTGGCCACCTCGAGCGACTTGGGTCTGCTCGAGAGGTCGCTGGCGCCGAGCCTTTTGAGCTGCGCCTGCACCTTGACGTCGCCGAGCACGGCGATGCCGGCGCCGGCCTTGCCGATGGCTTCGCGCACGGCGAGGTGCACCGCGCCGATCTGATGGCGCGTGACGGCACCGGACGTGGCCGGTTTGACCAGCAGCACGACGGGTTGGTCAGCGTGCGCGCGACCTGGCAGCAGCGAGACGAGAAACAGCGCAATCAGCGCGAAGTGGCGTGCGAGGCGCGCCATGCCATTGGCCTCCAGAGCGAGTCGCGAAGGAACAACGTGTTGGATCGCCGCTACTATCGAGGACTCGCGCAGCGGGCGCAACCCGCGCGCGGCCTAGCACGCCACCGCCCCACGGCCAATCGCCCTAAGGCCAGTAGCTCGGCGAGGTGGGCTTTTTTGTCGCGGGCGGCTTCCTGCCGCCGCTCGCCTTGATCGGCTTGGTCTTGCGCCGACTGGCCGCCAGCTGCGCCGGCGTGACGATGCGCTTGGTGCGCCGGTCGAGGGCCACGCGGTGCACGGTGCGCTGCTCGACGACCAAAACGCGCTGCTTGTAGCTGGCGTAGCCAGCGCGCGTGACCGTCAGCTGGACGTAGCCGCGCGGCACTTTCAGCGTGCAGGGCCCGCGTGCCGCGGACTTGCCGCCGTCGAACGACGCCACACAGCGCACGCCGGCGAGCGGCACGCTCAGCACCACGCGCTTGGGCTGCGCGGCCTTGCTCGGCCGCACGCCGCTGGCGTGCGTCGCCTTGGCGCTGGCGCCGCTGCCCGTGCCCCGCGACGGGCTCGCGCTCGACCCGCTGCCGCGCGACGTGCTGCCCCGTGATCCGCTGCCTCGGGCGCTGCCGCTGCTGGCCTCGCTGGCGCCGCTGCCGCCGCTGCCACCTCTGGCGGGCGCCACGGCGAGCTTGGCGTTGGCGCTGCCGCTGCCGCTGCCGGCCGCGCTGCCGGTGGCCAGGCCGCTGCCAGCCGCCGCGCTCCCCGCCGCGCTGGCCGACTTGTCACCGCCGCCTCGCGCGAACCACCAGCCGACCCCGCTGCCACCGCCGATCAGCAGCAGCCCGAGCGCGATCCACAGCGCGCTGCGATTGCGCGGAGGCGCCAGCGTGCTCTCGAGCTGCCCCGCGCTGCCCGACAGCGTGGTGTTCTTGGGGGCGGCGCGCTTGCCCGACACGGTGCCCTGCTCGCCCGTGGGCGCCCCAGGGCCGAGGCCCGGCGCTGTGCTGGCGCTGCTGCTGTTGCTGATGTTGGCCAGGCTCGTGTCAGCGACGTCGGGCACTGCCGCGCGCACGGCAGCGGCAAACTCGCCCATGCTCTGGAAGCGATCGCCGGGGCTCTTGGCCAACGCGCGCCCCACGGCCAAGGCCAGCTGCGGTGGCAGATCGCTGCGCAGCGAGCTGAGCGAGGGCGGATCGTGGTGCACGACCTTGTAGAGCACCGTCGGGATCGACTCGCCGGTAAACGGCGGCCGGCCGCTGATCATCTCGTAGAGGATCGTGCCCAGCGCGAAGATGTCGCTGCGCGCGTCGACCGCCGCAGCTCGCCCTTCGGCCTGCTCGGGCGCCATGTAGCTCGGCGTGCCCATCGTCGTGTGCGTGCGCGTGACCACGCTGCGCGAGCCGAGCACCTTGGAGATGCCGAAGTCGACGATCTTGACCCAGTCGTCACGTCCGCCGAGGCGCGCCAGAAACAGGTTGGGCGGCTTGAGGTCGCGATGGATCACGCCGCGCTCGTGCGCCGCGGCGAGCCCCGACGCCGTCTGATAGAAGACGCTCAGCGCGGCGGGAAGCTCGAAGCGCCCCACGCGCTGCATCCGCGTATCGAGGTCTTCGCCCTGCAGCAGCTCCATCACGATGTAGGGCGAGCCGCCGTCGGTCTGATTGAAGTCGACCACCTCGACGATATGCGGGTGGCCGATGCTCGAGGTGACCTCGGCCTCGCGGCGAAAGCGCGCCAGCGCCTCCGGGTGCGCGGCGACGTTGGGGTAGAGCAGCTTGATCGCGAAGCGGCGCGCCAGCCGCACGTGTGCGGCCTCGTAGACGACGCCCATGCCGCCCGCGCCCAGCTCCCGCTCCACGCGGTAGGTGCCCTGAAGGACCTGACCGACGAGCTCTTCCTGCTGCATGGTCGCCATCTCGCTGCTCGCGCTCATGCTAGCATCCGCTCCTCGACCCGGCCACACGGCAACCTCCGCGCGCGGCATGAGCGAGCAGCTGCTGAACATCGGACCTCTGCGCATCGGCGCTGCGGCGCAGCGGCTGACGCTGCGTGCGCTGTCGCTCGTGCGAGCCAGCACGGAAGCGGCCGAACCCGCGCTGCGCGCCGAGGGGCTCGAGGTCGAGCGACTCGAGCTGAGCCTCGGCCTGCGCGACGACAAGACACAGCTGACGCTCGACGGCGTGGCGCTCGAGGGCCTGCGTGCGAACGGTCCGCTGGCGCTAGGCCTCAACGCAGCCGCTGGCGTGTCGCTCGAGTTGCTCGAGCTCGCACGCGTCGAGGCGCGGCAGCTCGAGCTGTCCGTCGCCAGCGCTAGCCTCGCTGCGCGCGCCACGGCGCTGCGTCTGAGCGGGGTCGTGGTGCGCGAGGCGCGCGTCGGCGCCAGCCTCTCGGCGCAGCTCTACGCCGCCGAGCTCGAAGCCGACGTCGCCCTCGACATCGGCGCGCTGGCGCTGCGTGGCCATCTCACGCTGCAGGGCGTCGAGCTGGCGCTGCACGAGCGCGGCCTCGAGCTGCACGCGGCGCGCGCCGAGGCGCGCGGGCTCGGCCTCGACAGCCCGACCGTCACGTTGCGGGCCGAGGCCGTCGCGCTGCCCGAGGGGTTGCGACTTCACGCCGGCGGTCAGCTCGAGGCGCCGGTGCTGACCAGCGAGCACGCGCAGCTCGAGCTGACCTTCACCGCGTCAACGTCTGCTTCTACGCCCGCGCCCGCGCCCGCGCCTGCGCCCGCATCGGAGCACACCGAGCACGCCGAGCACACCGAGCAGGCCGAGGCCCGCGCGCGGCGCGCCGCGCAGCTCGAAGCGCTCGACGCACTGCTCGGCGACCTCGACATCGAGTGCGATGTCGACGCGACGCTGCCCATCGTCGGCCGCCGGCGCGCACGCCACCACTTCGTGCTGCCCATCATCGATGGCAGCATCGAGTACGGCGCGCTCGAGCGCGGCCTCTCGGCGCTCGAGAGCGCGGCGCTCGACTTCGAGCTCGTCGGCGACCAGCTGGTGCTCGAAAAGGACGTCATCCCGCTGGTGACCTTCGACAACGAGACGCTGCTGAGCTTCAAGCTCGACGCCACCGGCCAGGCGCTGGCACGCGCCGGCCGCGTGCGGCTGCGCACACTGGCGACTCCCGAAGTGCACGTCGACCTCGGCGCGGGCGCGGGCGACAGCGCCGCGCCCCCGCCGCTGCAGCTTCACAGCCTCGACGTCAACGTGCGCGAGGTCATGCTCGAGCACGAGGGCACCGCGCGCCTGCCGCTCGGCCCGCTCTCCATCGCGCTCGGCGACGGCGACCGGCGCAAGGGCGTGCGCGCGCTGCGCGTGAGCGGCAGCCTGTCACATCGCCGCGAGGGCGAAGCGCCCGAGGGCGCGCTGGACGTCAGCTGCGAGGAGATCGTCGGCGCCATCCATCACCTCGATGTCGGCTCGCGCCTGCTCAGCGCCTCGGCGGTGCAGATCAGCGGCATCCACCACAGCCGCGTCTCGCTCGCGGGGCTGCGCCCGCGCAAAATCCGGCTCGAGGCGGCGCTGCGAGCGCACCTCATCCGGCTGCGCTAGCGCTTCACCGCGGCATCCTCATGTGACGTGCCTCACCACAATTGCTGCTGGCCAGCCCCCGAAAAATTGACATAAACCCGTCACGGGATACGACTCTAGGCGCCGCTCGATCGTTACGGCGTGTAGAGGCCCCCACAGGACCTGCGGGAAAACGCCTTTACGGTCCATTCGATATGCGCTACGTCACGGCGTTGTTGCCGTGCAAACGGCAAGATCGCTAGGTATCGCCACAGGAGCACACATGGCGCCCACTGTTAAGCTCGCTATCGCTGGTGTCGGCAACTGCGCGAGCTCGCTACTGCAGGGAATCGAATATTACCGCGGCCGCGACGAGGCAGACGTCGTCGGGCTGATGCACGGCAGCATCGGGCCGTACGGCGTGAGCGACATCGAAGTCGTCGCCGCGTTCGACGTCGATCGCCGCAAGGTCGGCCAGCCCCTGGAGAAGGCCGTCTTCGCCGAGCCCAACTGCACGACGGTGTTCCAGCGCGAGCTGCCGAGCTACGGCGTGAAGGTCCAGATGGGCCCGCTGCATGACGGCGTCGCCGAGCACATGGCGAATTACTCCGACAAGCAGGCCTTCCGCGTCGCCGACGCGCAGGCCGTCGACGTCGCCAAGGTGCTGCGCGAAAGCGGCGCCGAGGTGCTCGTCTGCTACCTGCCGGTGGGATCGGACAAGGCCGTGCGCGCCTACGCCCGCGCCTGTCTCGACGCGGGCGTCGCGATGGTCAACTGCGTGCCGGTCTTCATCGCGTCGCACCCCGAGTTCGCCGCCGAGTTCACGCAGCGCAACATCCCGATCGTCGGCGACGACATCAAGAGCCAGTTCGGCGCCACGATCATGCATCGCGTGCTGGCGCGCACGATGTGCGACCGCGGCGTCAAGATCCGCGCGACCTACCAGCTCAACACCGGCGGCAACACGGACTTCCTCAACATGCTCGAGCAGAAGCGGCTCGAGACGAAGAAGATCTCGAAGACCGAGTCGGTGCAGTCGCAGCTCGACGTCTCGCTGCCGCCCGAGCAGATCCACATCGGTCCGTCGGACTACGTCGCGTTCCAGAAGGACAACAAGGTCTGCTTCCTGCGCCTCGAGTACGAAGGCTTCGGCGGCGTGCCGATGCACCTCGAAGCGCGCCTGTCGGTGGAAGACTCGCCCAACTCGGCGGGTGTGGCCATCGACGCGATCCGCTACGCCAAGCTGGCTCTCGACCGCAAGATCGGCGGCCCCCTCGAGGCGCCGTCGGCGTGGCTGATGAAGCACCCGCCCAAGCAGATGCGCGACTCCGACGCGCGCGACCTGCTCGAAGCCTTCGTCGCCGGCAAGTAGCCGCGGCACCCACTGCCGCCGCGGCCGGTCGGCCGTGGGTCGCAGGGCAGTGGGTCACACCGATCCTTGCGCCACCCGCCGCGCGCTGCAAAAATTCACGCGTCCTAACCGTTACCTGGAGACGCGACCCTATGCTTACGAGCCGACCTCTCTGCCTCGCCGCGCTGCTCTCGGCGCTCGGATTTGCCCTCATCTCTTGCGGCGGCGGCAGCGACGGCCCCAACTGCGACATCCCGCTCGACACCAACCAGTTCCCGTCCTCGACGCTGAGCTACGCCACACACATCGTCCCGATCCTCGAGACCAACTACTGCGCCGCGGACAAGAACTGCAGCTGCAACAACGCCGTCTGCCACGGCGCCTCGACGCCGGAGTCGAGCTTCAGCACCAAGACGCTCACCGACATCTTCAAGGGCGGCGAGCTGTCGCGCTCCAACGGCGCCTGCACGATCGTGCGCGGTGACCCGGACAGCTCGTACATGGTGCAGAAGCTCGAAGGCCGCTCCGGCGAGCGCATGCCCTCGCCGGTCGACCCGCGCGACACGGCACCCGCCATGCCGCAAAACGACCTCGACACGATCCGCCAGTGGATCTCCGAGGGCGCCTACCCCTAGCAGGCGTCCAGCGCGCAGCCAGCGCGGCGCTGCCGTCAGCCGTCGGCTTTCGAGCCGCCGAGACACGGCGGCGACTGGCTTTCCACCGCGCCACCCGCCTCGCGCCACTCGGCGGGCGTGAGCGTCTTCATCGTCAGCGCGTGGATACGGCCGGTCAGCTCGCCGAGCGCGGCGAAGACCGTGCGCTGGCGCTGCACGCGGCCCTGCCCCTCGAAGCGCCCCGAGACGATGATCGCCTTGAAGTGCGACTCCGAGCCTGCCGGCACGCTGTGCATGTAGCTCTCGTTGACGAGCTCGAAGTGCTCGGGGGCGAGCGCCTCGCGCACGCGCTGCTGGATCTGCTCGGTGATGGTCATCCGTACGTCTCGGTGAGATAGGCGTTGATGTCCTCGGACTCGTAGAGCGCCGTCTGCGTGTTGGGATCGACGAGATAGGGCACCTGCATCTTGCCCCCCAGCGCGACCAGCTGCGGTCGCCGCGCGCTCTTCTTTGCGACGTTGTGCACGAGGTAGTCGAGGTTGAGCTCGCCGAGGCGCTCGCGCACCTTGCGGCAGTAGGGCGACGCTTCGAAGCTCCACAGCTCGAGCAGCTCGGCCGGCTGCTCGCGATCGGCGCACTCGGGGCGCACGCGCGAGCCGCGCGTGGGGCGCAGGGCGCTGGCCAGCATCGCGCCCGCCGTGTTGAGCGGCGCGACCGTGCGCGAGAGGCCGGAGCGGTGCTTGGGCCCGTAGCGATCGGTCAGGTAGCTAATGATGTCTTCCGACTCGTACATCACTTCGCCGGCGTCGTGATCGACGAGCAGCGGGAAGAGCGTCTTGCCGCCGACCTCGATGGCGCGCTGCCGATTGTTGGAGCCCTTGAAGCAGGGGCGGCAGACGTACTCGAGGTCGAGCTCGCTGACGACCTCGCGCACCTTGCGGCAAAACGGACAGCCCTCGAACTCGAAGATCTCGATCGGCTGGCGCGGTTGGCTGCCGCCGAGCGTCGCGACGTAGCCGCGCCCCAGCCGCGAGACCGAGACGACCCAGGAGCTAACGGTGCTGTAGGTGCTCAATGCCATCACTCCCCGGCGGGCTTTGTGGCCGAACCGGCAATGCGCGCCTCGATCGTGCGAGCGCGCGCGACGAGGGCCTCGTCCTGGCAGCTCGGCCCGACGGCGGCTGACTCGAGCGCGGCGCGCGCGTCGTCGAGCTTGCCCAGGCGCAGAAACAGCGCGGCGCGGTCGAGCTGCACGGAGACGCGATCGACCGCGTTCATCGACCACATCTGCGTCAAGAGCGTCGTCTGGCCGGCCTCGTCGTCGCGCACCAGCTCGGCGACCTCGTCGTACCAGCGCTCGCGGCGCGCCTCGTCGCCGAGGCGGCCGATCAGATCGAGCCGCGTCTGCCACCACGGCAAGTGATCGCGGCGCATGGCGATCGCCGACTCGACCTCGTCGAGCGCCTCGGGGAAGCGCTCCATGGCGACGAGCGCCACGGCGTGCAGGTAGTGCGCCTCTGCCTCGTCTGGACGCAGCACCGTGGCGCGCTTGAAGCAGGCGATGGCGTCTTCGTAGCGGCGCGCCTCGGTCAGCGCCACGCCTTTGGCGATCCAGGCTTCGACCAGCTCGGCGTCGGCCTCGAGCGCCGCGTCGAGATAGCGCAGCGCGCGGTCGACGTCGCCCACGCCGCGATGCGCCAGCTGTCCGGCCAGACGGCACAGCGTGGCGTCATTACCGGCGAGGGTGGCCAGCACGCCATCGACATCGTCGAGCAGGACGCGCGCGGCGCGCGTGTCGCTGGCGCCCTCCGAGAACGACTCGTCGAGTGCCGCCTGCAGGCGTGCTCGAATTGACGGCACTCCACCTTCGTTCATAGGACTAGTAGAGTAATAATGGGCGTGGGCGCGACGCAAGCAGCCGCTGCAGCCACGGCGTCGCGGGCACGGGGGATATGGCCATCGATCGCGCCGGCACCGTCATTGCCGGCAAATACAAGCTGCAGGAGCTCGCGGGACGCGGCGGCATGGCCAGCGTGTGGCGCGGCTTCACGCTCGGTGCGGCGGGCTTTCGGCGGCCGGTGGCGATCAAGCGCATCCTGCCGGGTCTCGAGGAGGACCGGCAGTTTCTGACGATGTTCGTCGAGGAGGCGCGCGTCGGCGCCGAGCTGCTGCACCCCAACATCGTGCAGATCCATGACTTCGGCGAGGACGAGGCAGGGCGCTACTTCCTGGTGATGGAGTGGATCGAGGGGCTCGACCTCGGCCGGCTGCTGCGCGCCTACGGGCTCGTCAACGCGCACACGCCGTGGCCGCTGATCTCGGCGATCACCATCGAGGTGCTGCGCGGGATCGGCGCCGCCCACGAGCGCGGCCGCGGCCCCGTAATCCACCGCGACATCAACCCGCAGAACATCCTCGTCGGCATGGGCGGCGTGGTGAAGGTCACGGACTTCGGGCTCTCGCGCGCCGCTGACCGCGGGCGCATCACCAACCCCGACATCGTCAAGGGCAAGCTCTCGTATCTGGCACCCGAGCTGACGCTCGGCGCCGACCCGTCGGTGCAGAGCGACCTCTTCAGCGTCGGCGTCGTGCTGTGGGAGGCGCTCGCCGGCCGCAAGCTCTTTACCGGCCAGGACGACGTAGAGCTGGTGCTCGGCGTGCGCGCCGCGGAGATCCCGTCGCTGGCGGCGCAGCGCCCTGGCCTGCCCGACGCGCTGTATCGCATCGTGCATCGCGCGCTCGAACGCGAGCCGGGGGCGCGTTTTGCCGACGCCGACGAGATGGCGCGCGCGCTGGCGAGCCTGCTGCGCAGCATCAACCGGCGCACCGACGCGCGTGTGATCGCGCGCGCCGCCGTGACGGCCAGACGGAGGCTGCGCCAGCGCAGCGCGACCGCGCCGCCGCCGGTGCCCGAGCAGAGCCGTCCGCCGCTTCGCATCCCGCTCGACGGCAGCCTCGACGGGACTTCTCGTGGCGCGCGCCGCGGCGGCGCTGCGGCCTCGCAGACCGACTCCGACGCCAACACTCCGATCGCCGCCGCGCGCACCGGTCCACAGCAGCCGCTGCCCGAGGAGGGCGACGGCTACGAAGACTAACGCGGGCTGCGCAGCTCGAAGCGCGTGCTCTGGTAGGCCGCGCGCATGGCGTCGGCGTAGGCGTCGGAGTCGACGTAGCGCGCCACCTCGCCCGCGGTAGGCAGCATCTGCTCCTCGCCGCTCCAGCGCAGCACACCCTCGTCGGGCGATAGCTCGTAGACCTCGCCGCGCTCCACGGCCCAGGCCGCGTCGACAAGCGGCAGGTGGCCGAGGTCGCGCTCGAGCGCACGAAAGCGCCCTTCCAGCGCGGGATCGACAAAACGCATCACCGCCCCGTAGAGCACCGCGTTGGCGTAGGTCTGCGGGTGATTGGTCAGCGCCGCACAATCGAGGCGCTGCGCCATCAGCCGCAAAAGCTCGATGATCCAGCGACCGATGCCAAGGCCGGGATGATCCTGACCAGGCAGCTGCGGGCGCTCGAGGCTGAAGCTGGCGCGCGGGTCCTGCATCAGCAGCCACTCGATGACGAGCGCGGCGCAGCTTTTGCCGAGCTCGCTATCGTAGTGCTCGAGCTCGCACAGCTCGAGGCGGCCGCGGCGCGCGGCGAGCTCGATCAGCAGGTTCTCGCGGCTGCGTCGAGGGCCGTCGTAGACGCGCAGCAGGTGGCGCGCGTTCTCGCTGGTGTCGATAGCGATCTGCGGATCGAAGCCGCGCTCGCGCAGCAAGTTGTGCAGCTCGTAACGCTCGAGCGCCTCGTCGATGGCCTCGAGGGTGTAGAAGTCGAGGAAGCGGCCGCTGACGGGGGCGCCCTCGAGCTGCGCGAGGATGTCGACCGTCTCGAGCGGCAGCTTGTCGAGCGCGCGCAGCTCCTCGGTGGTCATGCGCCGGCGCTCGAGGCGCGCGGCTAGATTGGAGGGGCGCAGGCGCTGACCGATCGGCGTGCCCGCCAGCACGCTGTAGATGAAGTTGAACGGCACGCTCCAGGCGAGCGGGCCGTAGCCGCCGGCGAGCGCGACGGCGAAGGGCACGCGGCGCGCGGCGAAGGTGTGATAGACGTGCAGGTCGCGCTCGAGCATGCCCTGCTCGCTGATCGCGAAGTCACCGAGGCGGTCGCCAGCGAGCGGATCGGCGCCAGCGAGGTAGATCACCAGCTCGGGGACAAACTGCCGCAGCGCCGCGTCGAGGCCCTCTTTGACCGCGGCGAGATACGCCGAGTCGCCAGTGCCCGAGGGCAGCTCGATATCGAGGTTGGCCGCGTGCGGGTCGATGTCGGCCCAGTGCTGGCCGTGCACCGAGAAGGTGAAGACGTCGTCGTCGCCTTCGAAGATCAGCGCGGTGCCGTTGCCGTGGTGATAGTCGAGATCGACGACGAGCACGCGACGCACCATGTCGCGCTGGCGCAGCACGTTGATCGCTACGGCGACGTCGTTGATCGGACAGAAGCCCTCGGCGCGATCGCGCTGCGCGTGGTGAAAGCCGCCGCCGAGGTTGAACACCACCGCGCGCTCGAGCAGCGCCTGGCGTGCGGCGAGCAGCGTGCCGCCGCCCTGCAGCGCGAACGTGTAGAACGGGTCCGGGTGCAACGGATCGGGATCGACGTGCAGCAGCGCCGAGAGGCGGTCGGCGCGCATGATGTCGTCGAGAAACGGCGCCGGGTGCGTCGTCAAAAGCTCGGCGCGAGAGAGCGGCTTCGGCTCGAGCACCTGGTTGCGGCGGCTGACCAGGCCGAGGCCGCGCAGCTCGCGGATGATGCGCTGCGGGCGCAGCGCGTCGAAGGCGTGGCGCGCGCCGCGCGTACGCGGCACGTCGACGTAGTCGTCGTGATAGACGAGGTAGGCGCGCGGCGCGAGCGGCAGGCCGAGGTCGCGCAAGGCGCGCCCGATGCGGCTGGCACCGAGCGCGAAGCGGGCGCGCAGTGTCGGCGGCGTCTCGGAACGATCGGGTCTCGGGTCGCTGTCGTTCATCGTCGTCGGTCGTGGTCGTCTTCGTCGTCTTCGTCGTGGCTCACCCGGCCATCGCACGCAGCGCCTCGAGGGCGACCTGCACGCGATCGCGAACCCCCATGGGGCGCCGGTAGACGGCGAAGATCTCGCTCTTGCTCTCGATGGAGACCGGCAGCCGTTTGAGCTTGCCGCGGTTTTTCGGCATCGCCTCGACGCAGCGGTCGGGAAGCGTCGCGAGGTAGCGCCCCTCGCGGCATAGCTCCACCGCGAGGTGATAGGACCAGACGCGAAAGCCGACGGTACGGGCCAGCTGCGGCGGCCAGCCGTCGTCGACGCCATCGGGCGGACCGACGAAGGGGTGCTCGAGCACCTCCTCGTCGCTGACCTTTCGCGCGCCAAAGAGCGGATGGCGCTCGCCGCAGTAGACGCCGTAGGTGACCTCCAACAGGCGCTCGCCGACACAGTCGCGCGGCGGCGCGGCGCGCTCCTCGACGAGCGCGATGTCGAGGCGCCCTTGCAGCAGCAGCTCGAAAGCGAGCGCGCTCGACATCGCCGTCAGCTCGGGGATCAGTCCTGGGTTCTGGCTGCGCACGGCCTCCATCGCGGGCACCACCAGCAACGCCGCGGTCGACGCCGTGGTGGCGATGCGAAGCTCGCCGATGAGCGTGGCGCCGCCGATGGTGTGCAGACCGTCGTCGAGGCGCCGCATGGCGGTGCGGATGCTCTCGAGCAGCTCCTGGCCGGCCGGGTTGAGCTGCAGGCGGCGCGGCAGGCGGTTGAACAGCGGCTGGCCCACCGCCTCTTCGAGCAGCCGCACCGAGCGCGACAGCGCCGACGGGCTCACCGCGAGCGTCTTGGCCGCCGTCGGCAGGTGCTCGGTCTCGGCCACCACCCGAAAAGCGGGCAACCAGCTCCACAGGTTGGTCAGCCGACGCATGCGGTTCATGGCGAGAGGCTGCCGCGCCGCTCCTCGACCGTCAATGCAATTGGAACGAACCGCGAGCGGACGAGCGAACCAAGTTCACGACGCTTCGCAACGGCTCGCGACGCGCGCGGCGCTAGCGGCGCTTCTCGAAGACGTAGAAGGCGCGGCGCACGGGGTGGCCGATGTCGCGCAGGCGCGAGAGCTGGCGCGCGGCGATGACGTCGAAACCGAGCGCCTCGCCGAGGCCGCGCCAGGCGCTCGGCTGCTGAAAGGTGCAGGCCCCGCCGTCAGCGGCGGAGCGCCCACGCCAGGCTGCGTCGTGCCGCAGGCACATCAAGCGATCGAAGCTGGTCACCGGCACGTCCTCGTAGACCACCACGCGGCCGCCTTCGCGTAGCACGCGGCGCGCTTCGCCGAGCAGGCGCGCCGGGTCCTCGGCGTGGTGCAGCACGTAGCAAAGCAGCACCGCGTCGAAGCTGTCGTCGACAAAATCGAGCTCGTGGCCATCGAAGCGCGAATAGGTGATCGGAGCCGTGGCGCCGGGCAGCACGTCGACGCCGCACACGTCGGCGCCGAGCAGCGCGCGCAGGTGATAGGCGATGAAGCCGTTGCCGCAGCCGACGTCGAGCACGCGGCCCTGCGGCGCGAGATAGGGCGCGATCTCGCGCGCCATGTCGTAAGCCCGCCCCACCGCGTAGCGCTGCTTGC
This sequence comes from Myxococcales bacterium, assembly GCA_020431405.1. Classification (GTDB taxonomy): domain Bacteria; phylum Myxococcota_A; class Polyangia; genus JAGQIK01. Next base: position 48,106 of record JAGQIK010000214.1, on the reverse strand, counting down.
GCCGGCTCAGCGTGCGCCGCACGTATTCGCCCAGCGAGCGCAGCGTTCGGACCTCGAGCGTCCCTTCCTGATGCCTGCTCATAGCTCGCGTCCCCTTTCACAGCACTAACGATCGGCGGGCAGCGCCTGTCGGCGTCGGGGTCGCGAAAATCCTCGAAGTCGTCAGCTTGTCTTTTTCGATAAGCCGCCGAACAATGAGTGGGCCTTGCAGCAGTCGGACAAGAAATACCGCGTGCTACGCCGTATCGGCGAAGGCGGCATGGCCGAGGTCTACAGCGCGGAGATGCAGTGCCAACCCGGCTACAGCAAGCGGGTTGCCGTCAAGCGCGTCTTGCCGCACCTCGCGCGCAACCGGCGCTTCATGACGATGTTTCTCGACGAGGCGCGTCTGGGGCTGCTGCTCAGCCACTGCAACATCGTCAACGTCTTCGATGTCGGCCGCGCCGACGACGCGTACTTCATCGTCATGGAGTACGTCAACGGCGTGAACCTCAAAGAGGTGTGGGAGCTGTTCGACCAGCGCAACGCGCTGATGCCGCTCGAGGTCGCCTGCGCCATCGCCGTGGAGATCTGCCGCGGCCTCGACTACGCGCACACACTGACCGACACGCAGGGCAACCCGCTCGGCGTCGTGCACCACGACGTCAACCCTGCCAACGTGCTGCTGTCGGTCAACGGCGAGGTCAAGCTGGTGGACTTCGGGCTCTCGGAGGCGGCGCTTCACGCACAGAAGGTCGACCCCGACATCCTGCGCGGCAAGTTCGGCTACGTCTCGCCCGAAGCGGCGCTCGGCATGCGAAGCGACGCGCGCTCGGACCTCTTCGCCGTAGCGATCATGCTCTACGAGCTCGCCACCGGGCAGCGCCTGTTCTACGGCAAGGACGACATCGAAAGCCTGCAGCTGGCGCGCGCCGCGCAGGTGCCCTCACCGCGCGCGGCCAATCCATACGTGCCGGCCTCGCTCGAGCGCGTGCTGCTCAAGGCGCTCGCGCGCGACCCCGACGATCGCTTTCAAACGGCGCGCTCGTTCGGCCTGGCGCTCACCGAGGTGCTCTTCGAGATGGGCAGGCCCGTGAGCGCCTTCCGCATCGGCGACGTGGTCGACGTGGTGCGCAGCCACCGGCGCGAGCACGCCTCCGAGCGCGCGGCGTTCATCGAGATGATGATCGAGGAGGAGCTGATGCGCTTCGAGTCGCTCGATCACAGCGACCCGCCGCCGCCGCCCGCCGATCACAACCTCTGGGACGACGGCGAGTAGCGCTCCTACTTGCGCGGCGGCGTGATGCGGTCGCTGATCTTGACCTTCTTGCCCTTCACCGCGCGGATCTTGTACTTGCGGTGATACTTGTACTGCGGGTTCTTGAGCTCGATCAGATAGACGCCTGGCCGCACCGCGAAGACGCGCGGCGTGTGGCCGATCTTCTTGCCGTTGACCCAGATCTCGGCCCACGCCGGGCGCACGTCGATGGCGATGATCGGGTTGGGCGCGGTGGTGGGCACGACGACGATGCGCCCGGTCTTGCCGACGCGCCGCGTCTTGGTGCGCACGGCCGTCTTGGTCTTGGTCTTGTGACGGCGCGTGCCGCTGTGCTTGGTGCCGCTCGCGTGATGGCGGCGGATGTGGCGCGTCTTGTGTCGGCGCGGCGCGGCGCTGCCGCTGCCTGTGCCGCTGCCGCTGCCGTCGTGCAGCAGCTTTGCGTTGAGCATCAACTTCGGCTCGGCGCGCGAGAGCACCACGCGCTGCATCCACACGCTGTAGCCCGGGCTGCGGATCGCGACGAGCAGCTCGCGGCCGAGCGGTAGGCCGCTGATGCGGCAAGGGCCGCTCGCGCAGCGCTGCGCGCCGTCGATGTCGACAGTGGCGCTGGCCGGCTCGATGTGGATCTCGAGCGAGCCGGCGGCGAGCAGCGGGCCGCTGGCGGAGGCGCTGCCGACAGCGGAGCCGCTGCCGCTGCCCGCCGGTCGCGTAGCGACCCACACGCCGGTGACGATGCCGGCGGCGACGATCGCCGCGGCGAGCACGATCACGGCCACGCCCGGACGCCTGCGGCTCCCGTCGCGCTTGTCGCGCGTGTCGCGCTTGTCGCGCGTGTCGCGCTTATCACGCTCGCGCTCGCGCTCGGGGCGCGCGTCACGCAGCTCGACCCCCGGCGCGAGCTGACCGGTGCGCGTCTTTTCATCCTGCTCGCCGGCCGGCCACCTGGGCTCCACGACTCGCCCGCGCCCACGGTCACGGTCACGGTCACGGTCACGGTCACGGTCACGGTCACGGCGCTCGCGGTCACGCTCGCTCGCGCGCTCGCGCTCGCGCCGCCCGCCGCCACCGCCGCCGCCGTCGCGCACGCTCTGGTCGGGCGTGACGCGCATGTCCCAATCGGAGCCCTGATCGCCGTCGAGCAGCTGGTCCTCGAGCGTGCGCCCGCCGTCGGCGAAACGCCCGCTCTTGGAGACCGACGAGGCGAGCGAGTCCCGCTCCTCCTGCTCGCGCGCGCGCGTTAGGCGCGCCGAGATCGACCCCGCCGCCGTTCCCGACTCGCGCCCGCGATCGCCGCCGATGGGAATCTCCGTCTGGCCGAACGGATCGGAAGCGCCCGCGGTGTGGATCACGCTGCGGCGCGCGCTGTCGGACAGCGGCGACTCGGCGAGCGCCGGCGCCGACTCGAGGTCATCGGGATCGAGCTCGAGCGACGCCGCGTGCCGCGCTGCGCTGCGACGCTCCTCGAGCGAAACGACCTCGGTGCCCCGCGGCCCGTCCTCGGCGTCGACGCGCGCCGCCGCCCCGACCATCGCGGCGGCCATGTTCGCCTTGCCCTGCCGCGTATTGCCGCTGTTGCCATCGGCCGCCAGCGAGCGGCTGACGATCACCGACTGCGAGCGCTCCTCGTCGTCGGTGATCGGCTTGGGCGGCACCAGCTCGTTGACGTAGTCGCCGAGCTCCTTGGGGAAGGCGAGCAGATCGCTGGCGCGCGCGAACTCGAGCAGATCGTCGCGCAACGAGGCGGCGTCGGGATAGCGCTCGGCGGGGTTGTGCGCCAGCGCGCGCATGGCGATCGCCTCGAGCTCCTCGGGGTACTCGGGGCGGATCTCGCGTGGGCGCGGGATGTTGCCCTCGAGCACGCGCTTCATGGCGAGGCTGCCGCTCTTGGTCACGCGCGGCAGGCGTCCGGTGGTCAGCTGGTAGAGCACCACGCCGAGCGAGTAGATGTCCGAGCGCGCGTCGACCTCGCCGCCCGTGTACTGCTCGGGCGCCATGTACTGCACCTTGCCCTTGACCACGCCGACCTCGGTCATGTGCTGCTTGCCGACGGCCTTGGCGATGCCGAAGTCGGTGACCTTCACCGCGCCTTCGCGGCTGCACAGGATGTTGTGCGGCGAGACGTCGCGGTGCACGAGGTTGAGCGGGCGGCCGTCGAGCCCAACCTGGCGGTGGGCGTAGTCGAGGCCCATCGCCGCCTCGGAGACGACCCTTAGCGCCAGACGCATCGGCACGCGCGTCTTGCGGTGGCGCTCGATGCGCGCCAGCGTGGCGAGGTCGCAGCCGTCGACAAACTCCATGGCGATGAAGTACTGCCCGTCCTCGTTGCCGACGTCGTAGATCTGGACGATGTTGGGGTGGTTGAGCTGATAGGCGATGCGCGCCTCGTCGAGCAGCATCTCGGCAACGCTGCTGGTGGACGAGAACTGCGGCAGGATTTTTTTCACCACCGCCAGGCGGCGAATGCCGGCGATGCCCTCCTGGCGCGCCAGATAAACCTCCGCCATGCCACCCTGGCCGAGCCGGCGGAGAATCTTGAACGTCGCGCTCGCGCCGCGACGGTCCGTTATGAGCGTGCCAGACACCGTGGAAGTGTATCGCTGCCGCGTGCTTGACCGCTAGGATTGCGGTCGTTTACGTTTCACCTCGTGATACGCGCCTTTCTCGCGGGCTTCGTCCTCGCGCTCGCATTTCCGACCGCCGCGCTGGCCCAAGCCCAGCCCGAAGCGCTGCTCAAACAGGCCGAATCGTTCTACGAGCAGCTCGAGTACACAAAAGCGCTGCGCGTGCTGATCAAGGTCCAACAGGCCAAGGGTGTCACCAAGATCCAGCAGGCGCGAGCATACCTCTATATGGGCGTCTGCTTCACGGCCCTCGGCCGCGCCCGCGACGCCGTCGCCGCCTTCAAGGAAGTGCTCAAGCGGCGGCCGCGTTTCCGCATGCCGGCTGGCGTCTCCCCCAGCATCCGAGCCATGTTTATGGTGGCGCTCAAGCAGATGAGCCTGCCAGCGACCCCGGGGCGAGCGCCCGCGCGCAGACCCACCGCGGGGGGTGGCAGCAAGGGCGCCGGCACGTCGAACGCGGTGGACCTCGACGCGCGTGCACCGACCAAATCGGCGCTAGGCAAGCCCGTGACCGTCAAGATCGATATCGATGACCCTCGCAAGCTGGTGCACCACCTGTGGATCCGCTGGCGCGTGAAGGGCGGCCCGGACTTCTCGACGATCAAGCTCAAGTACGACAAGGCCACGCCGAAGGCCGAAGGCACCATCCCTGCTCTCGAGACCGGCAAGAAGGGCGTGCTGACCTACTACGTCGAGGCGCGCGGCATGCGCGGCAACGTGCTCGCGCGCGCCGGCAGCGAGGACGAGCCCTACGAGATCGCGATCGTCACCGACAAGGGCGGTAGCTCCAACGTCGGCTGGTGGCTGCTCGGCATCGGCGGCGGCCTCGCCGTCGCCGGCGGCATCGTCGCCGCGATCCTGCTCACGCGCGGCGACAGCGGCCCGGCGCCGCCGCCCGCCGGCCAGACCGACATCACGGTGCTGATCAAATGAGACGCCGCGCCGCCTTCCTGCTGCTCGCCGTTCTGCCGCTTAGCGGGGCCCTCGCCGCGTGCAACGCCACCCCCGACGCGAGCATCGCGCGCCTGAGCTTCGGCATCGTCGTCGACCGCGGCGTGCACCGCTACGCCACCGCCTTTCGCGTGTGGGTCGGCCGCGCCGATCTCAACGGCTCGCGCGTGACCTGCGATCAGATCCCCAACACGTACACCTTCGAGAGCTTCCTCAGCAACGGGCAGGGCCAGAGCAACCTCGCCTGCGTCAACAACTCCGACTGCGCCGTACAGCTCGCCTGGGATGGCAGCGACCCCTCCAAGGAAGCGAGCCAGCAGCTGCGCGTGCTCACCGGCATGCCGGTGATCGTCGTCGCCGAAGCGCTCGCGCAGGGCACCAGCGGAACGTTCTTCATCGGCCGCGGCTGCCGCAGCATCACCACCGGCTTCGTCGAAGGCCCCAACGCGCCGGTGGAGATCGACGTCACCGCGTCGGTGGGCGCCAAGTGTAGCGGCAGCGGCTGCGAGCAGAACCTCACCTGCCAGCAGGGCCCGGGCTTCACCAGCGGCTACTGCACGCGCACGTGCAGCAGCAACGCCGACTGCCCGCCCGCCTCGCACTGCGTCTCGGGCGGCACGACGGGCAGCTTCTGCGCGCGTCTGTGCGAGGACCTGCGCGACTGCAACGCCGTCGACGGCCACGACTGCCAGGGCGCCTCGGGCACCGACGGCTGCGCCAACGTCTGCGTGCCGCAGAGCACGCCTAAGTGCTAACTAGAGGCTAAGGGGCGCAGCGGCACTCGGCCCGCGGTCAGCGTGCTGGCTGCTGGCGTGCGAGCTTCTCGAGCTGGCAGAGCAGCGCGTCGATCGCCGCACCGCGCTCGGCCGGCGCGTACGGGCGGTAGCTTTCGAGCACCGCGGCGGCTTCGCGGTAGCGGCCGAGGTTGCGGTAGCACTGCGCGATGTTGAACAGAAAGCCCGGCCGCGCGGACACGGCGTAGCCGTACTTGAAGGCAGCAAGCGCGGTCGCGTAGTCGCCCACCTTCATCGCCGCCACGCCGCGGCGATACTCGCTGCGCGCCAGCTGCGGGCGTTCGCGCACGATCTGATCGCAGACTTCGCGACGCAGTCGGCAATCGCCATCTTGCCGGGTCTGCCGAACGAGCTGGGCCGGCGGTTCATCGCGACGCGTCGCGGCGTTGCCATCGGTCCAGAGCTGGCGTAGCTGGTTCCTTCGGTCGATGGGTGGCATCGCCGCCTCCTCGTGCGTGGGCTACGTTTGTGGCCCTTGTCGAAGCGCGATGGTCAGAGTTGCGAAGGAAGTGGCGCTGCAGTGCGCTAGCGGCACTCGGCCGGCGCGTCTTTGAGGCGGCGGCAGGCGCGCTTGAGCCAGCGCTTGGCGTTTGCCGCCTGGCGCGGGGTGCGGGCGCTCTTCAGCGCGCTGGCCAGCAGCGGGATGGCGCGCTGGCGCTTGCCGAGGCGGCGATAGAGCTTGCCGAGCATCAGCGCGGCGCCGTGGCTGGTCTTGTCGATGCCGAGCGCTTCCTGAAGCTCCGCGATGGCGGCGCCCGAGGTGCGGCGACGGCGCTTGTAGATGCGCGCGAGCTGCACGTGCAGCGCGATCTCGAGCTGGCGCGGGAAGATGCCGTCCTTGAGCGCGGCCAGGCCGGCCTTGGCCTGCGTGGCCGCCTCGCGTGCGTCCTTGATGTCGAGCGCCACGCGCGAGAGGCCGAGGTAGGCCTGCGGGCGCGACGCCGGATCGATGAGCAGCGCGCGGAAGCTCTTCTCGGCGAGCCGCGGGCGTCGCTGGCGCCGATGGATCTCGGCCATCCAGAGCTGTCCCTCGCGCGAGGCCTCGATCCACTTGGGGTCCGCCTGCGAGATGGAGAGCTCGGCGCTGTCCCAGTTGCCAGCGCGCATGGCGCGCCGCGCAAAGAGCAGCAGCTTCATGTTGCGGTGACCCGCCTTGCCCAGCGCCTCGAGGTCGGCTTCCGCCTCGCCGCTGTCGAGCTCCACCGACGCACGCGCACGGCCAGCCAGCGCACCCAGATCGTGGCTGTCGCGGTCGAGCAGCTTGGTGAACGCGCGCCGCGCCTGACCGTAGTGGCCGAGGCGCAGCAGCAGCTTGCCCAGGGCGCGGCGGTAGCGGGCGCAGTACGGGTTGGCGGCGACGGCAGCGCGCAGCTCGGCGAGCGCCTTTGGGCCCTGCTTGCGCTGCAGCGCCAGACGCGAGAGCACCCAGTGCGCCTCGTCGCCGAACACACCCGAGCGCAGCACACCGCGCAGCGAACGCTCGGCCGCGCGAAGCTCGCCCGCGCGAAGCGACGCCAGCGCACGCACCAGCTCGACCTCGGGCTCGCTGCGCACGCCGCTCAGGCCACGCAGCGCCTGGTAGGGCTTGCCCGCGGCAACCTCGATGCGCGCAGCGAGCACCCGGCGCAGCGTGCCGCGCGAGAGCTTGCGCAGCTCGGCGCGTGCGCGGCGCAGATCCCCGCGGCGCAGGTAGGCGCGCAGCAGCACTTCGCGCGTGTGCGGCGTCAGCTCGTCGAGCGAGCGCAGCAGCGCCGTCGCCCGCGCCGGCCGGTCGAGGCAGAGCTCGATGTCGGCCTCCAGCGCGATGAAACGCGGGTCACGCGGCACGATGCGGCGCGCGCGGCGAAGCTGCGCCAACGCGTGCTTGTAGCGGCCGCGCGAGCGCAAGAGCCGCGCGAGGTGATAGTAGTAGCCCGCGTCGGCCGCCGGACGCACGCCCAGCGCCTTGCGCAGCTCGCGCTCGGCGAGCGCGCCCTTGCCGCGGCGAAACGCCACGTCGGCGAGCAGCAGATGCGCCCAGCCGCGCTCGGCGGGCGAGAGCAGCTTGGCCTCGATCAGCCGCGAGAGGCGCGCGTGCGTCCCCGCGCTGGCCGCCAGCGTCGACGCGTCGAGCTGCAGGCGCGCCAGGTCGAGGTCGGCCTGCTGCAGCGAAAGCCCCGCCTTGACCGCCGCGTCGAGCGTGACGCGCGCCGTGCGGTGATGGCCCATCGCCCACTGCAGCTCGGCGAGCGTGCGCAGCACCATCGGATCGGTCTGCGGCAGGCCGCCGAGCGTGCGCGCCGCCAGCGACAGCTCGCGGTTGTCGAGCAGCGCGCGCGCGTGCAGCGCTCGCAGCCGTGCGCTGTTGGGGTGCTCGCTGACGCTGCGCGACAGGCGCGTGATCGCTTCGGGCAGCGGCCGCGTGCCGAGCGCCAGGAACGCCTCGGCGATCGCCAGATCGCGCGCCGCGCTCTTCTGATAGGGCGCGCCGAGCCGCTTGGCCTCGTCGACGAGCGACGCAGCGCCGCCCAGATCCGAGTCGGCGTAGTCCACTGCCAGCTGCGCGTGGATCGCCGCGGCCAGCGCCACCACGCCGGCCCTGCGGCCGCCGAGGTTGGCCGCGCTCTTGGCCTTGTAGAGCGCCGCACGCAGCATCCAGGCTTGCACCCGCTGCGCGAGCGTGCGCGCGTCCTTGAGCGTGCGCTCGGCCTCGTTGCGCTTGCGCACCACCAGGCCGGCCACCACGCCGCCGCTCAGCGTCATCAACGCCAGCGCCAACCACAGCGGCCACAGACGGCGCAGCAGCGAGCGTGGCGCGCGCACGCGAGGGGAGCTCGGCTGGCGGCGCCGCGTGCGCATCGGCGTCGTCGGCAGCGGGTTGAGCAGGTGGGAGTCGCCGAACGACGGAAACTTCTCCGACAGCGGCGTGATCGTGATCGGCGCTGGCTCGATGACGACCTGCTCGGCGCGCGCGACGGGCGCACGTTCGAGCACGGCGGGCGCTGGCGCCGGCAGCAGCGCTGCGGCAGCAGGCGCGGGCGCAGGCGCAGGCGCCGGCGACACCGCCGGCATCATCACTGGCAGGCGGCGCTTGCCTTCCATCGTCGGGTCGCGCCGGCGCTGCACGAGCTCGAAGTCGAGCGCCTCCGGATCGACGTCGATACGCTCGGGCGGCAGCGAAGGCTGTGCGATCTCGCTCGGCGTGGGCGCCATGCGCCGCGGCTGCTGCTGCTGCTGCTGCACGGGGCTCAGCTCGACGCGCACCGGGCTCGGCGTGTGCGGCGGCAGCGGCGGCGGTAGCGCCGCTTCGGCCAGCACCTGCGCGGGGCTCGGCACTGGCGCCGGCAGCGCGTCGGCCGTCGGCGAACGCCGCGCGACCAGCTCGTCGGGCGAGGCGTGAGAGATCTTCGGCGTCGGCGCCTCGAGGATCGGCTCGTCGAGCTCCTCCACGTCGTGGCTGCCGGGCGCACGAATGCTCGCCACGTCGACGCGAGGCAGAGATACCTCCGTGCTCGCCGGCGGCATCGGATGCACGATGCGCGGACGCTCTTTGCGCGCGTCGCTCGGCTTGGGCTGCGGCAGCGGGATCTCTTCACTGCTGCGGCGCGCCTCTTCGAGCGCAGCGACACGACGTGCCGCGCCGATCAGCTCGGGTGTGGGCTTGTCCTCGGCATCGCCGAGCGCCGCCGCCAACAGCTCGGCGGGCGCGCGTGGCGCCGTGCGGCGCAGCTCGAAGGTGGGCGCGCGCCGCTTGGCCGCCTTGGCGGCGTCCTCGACGCTCGGCGTGGGCGCGTCGAGCAGCGCCGCATCCACCGCCTGCGCCACCTGTGCCTCGGCGTCGGGCGCGTCCTCGGCGACGCTGGGCGTGATCGCGTCGAGCCCCGACGACGAGTAGTCGATCGACGAGTCATCGAAGTCGAGCGGCGGCTCGGGCAGCTCGTCGTCGTCGATAGGCGCCGGCACCGAGACCACAGCCGCAGGGATCTCTACCGGAGGCAGCAGCCGCAGGTGCGGACGCTTGGCCGTTACGGCGTCCGAGGCGACGTCCTCGCACCCATCGGGGGCCAGCTCTTCGTCGCTGTCCGGCAAGAGCGGCGTCGGCGCGCTCTCGGCGCTCGCGCCTACGCGCTCCGGCGCGACCGCAGGCAGCTCGGCCGTCTCGGCGCGTCGCGCCTCGGCAGACATCACCTGCGCCAGCGCGTCGAGCGACGACAGCTTGGTCAGTGGCGCCTTGGCGGCCTCGGCAGCGCGCGCAGCGACCTGTCTGCTCGGCGAGACCGGCACGCTGACATCGGCCAGCGCCGCTTGGTCGGCCGGCTCTGGATCGTCGAGCGCCAGCGACAGCTCGTCGAGCCCGTCGTCGTCGTCGTCGAGCAGATCGAGGCCGGCGAGCTCCTCGTCGTCCTCGTCATCCTCGTCGTCTAGGCCCTCGACACCCTCGAGCGCGTCGCGCTTGCCGAGCCCTTCGAGATCGTCGAGCCCTTCGAGGTCGTCGAGATCGTCGTCCTCGCCGATGATGCGCGCCTCGTCGGCGGCGCTCGCCAGCTTCGAGACGATCGCGATCGGCGGCACGTGGGGCGTGTCGTCGTCGGCCGCGCGCTGCATCGAGTCGAAGGCGCGATCGATCGCGTCTTCGTCGCTCTCGTTGGCGCGCGCGACCGCATCGAACGCCTTGTCGAGACTCTCGTCCTCGTCATCGCCGAGCACGTCGCCGACGTCGAACGTAGGCGGCATGCTGCGCACCGTCGAGCCGTCGTCGCCACGCGCCGAGCGCAGGATCGGCGGCCCGTCACCGAGCAGCGCACCGAACAGCGAGCCGCCCGGACCGGTGGGCGGCGTGATCGTGATCGACGGCGCCTCGCGATCAGATCCCTCGGCGAAGCGCTGCACCGCCCGCGTCAGGTTGGGCGCGGGCACGGGGATCGTCGGTCTGTCGAGCACGCCCTTGCCGCGCTTCTTGCCAGGGCGCGCGCCCGCGACCGTGACCTGCGGTGTCGCCGCTTCGCTGGGCGGCTGCGCCACCTCGCCTGCGGCGTCGGGCACCGCGTCGGGCGGTGCATCGTCGGCGCGAGGCTCGGCCTTCGCCGCCTCGGCCATCGCCTCGCCGTCGCTCGACAGCTCTTCGGCCAGCTCCTCGGAGCTGTAGTAGGCCGTGTCCGGGATCGTGCCCACGCGTCGTTTGACGCGCGCGCTGATCGTCCCCGAGACGACGCCGTCCTCGCTCAACCGCGCGCTCGCCTCGCGCGCCGCGATGATCGCCGCCGGCGTCCCTTCGTGGTCGGTGGGCAGATCCTCGGCGTCGGCGTCGAGCGGGATCTCACCCTCGAGCACTTGCTTGGCTTGCACCCAGAGGCTCGTCAGCCGCTCGTCGTCGGGGAAACGGTGGCAGGCCTGCTCGGCCGCATCGAATGCCGCCGCCGCGTTCTCGAGCACCAGGCAGACGCGGATCAGCAGCGCGTAGGCTTGTGGGTCTTCGTGCCGCTCGAGCAGCTTGTCGAGCGCGCGCCGCGCCTCGCGCAGCCGCTTGGCAGCCACCAGCGACTTGCACAGCAGCAGCGCCGCATCGTCGTTGCCCGGGTCGATGCTCAACCCGCGACGCAGCAAGTTGATCGCCTCGAACGTACGTCGACGCAACAGCAGCGACTTCGCCGTGGTGACGAAGGTCGGCGCGACCCCGGTCGATCGCGCGCGGCTCGCGCCGCTTGGTTCGGTGACCCGCATGGTGTGTACAACAACCCCGAAAGCCCTATACGAAGGGGTACGGAGCCACTTCCGCGGGCGGCACCATAACACGCGTTGGTTCGGCGATGATCGCGAAGCGCATGCTTCGACGGCTCGTCGCGTTACCCAACCGCTCCCCTCGCTCTTCGCAGAGCGTCCGTAGGCCGGATTACTTTCGGTACAAAGCGGTGCAAACGTTGATCCACCGCACGCGACGCCACGGCGAAAGAAACTACATCGCTTTTCGCTCGCGACCGCGCTTCGGATTCCGGAAGGTGGCCACCGATTCAGTCATCTTCGACGGCCGCAGCCCCCATACCGCAGGGCGCCAGATCGCCGCGAAGGACTGCAAAAAGACGAAGGCCCCGGCACCATTGCCGAGGCCTGCGCCTTGCCAGAATTTCGGAGGAACTATGGTCGCGTGTCAGCGACTGCGACCGGTTGACCGCGGCACCACCCGAGGCGCCGTGGAATCGGGACGAGCTAGTTACCCAGAGCCGAGCAGCTGTTGGCGCCACCGGGCAGCGGGGTGTTGGTGTTGGTCTTGGCCACGTCGTAGACCTCGATCTCACCGATGGTGAAGGTCTCGAAGTAGGACGTGCTCGAGTCGTACTCCATCCAGATGGCGACGTGCTGCGCCAGCGGCTTGGTCTGCGAGAGGTCCACTGCGGCCGACGTCGCGCTGTTGCCGGTGACCGCTTTGACCTCGACCCACTTGCCGTTGTTGAGGTCGGGATCGCCGGGGTCGGTCATCGAGCTGACGAGCACGCGGTAGTCGCGGCCGATGTTCTCCTGGCCCCACTGCACGACGATCTTCGAGAGCTCCACGAGCTTGTCGAGCTTCACGGTGACCCAGCCGTCATAGCTGCACCAACCGCAGTACCACTCGCCACCGCTGACCGTGATGCTGGTCTTGCTGTCGCCGTCGGTGAGGAAGCCGAGGTTGCCCTTGTCGAGGTCGTCGCTGGCCTTGCTCACGGCGCCGAGGGCCACGTTGGTCGACGGCGTCGTGTTGCTGCCCGACGGCGGGTTGATGTCGTCGCTGCCCGTGCAACCGCTCTGGTTGACGGTGATCATCGTCGCCTCGCTGATGCCGCGCGTGGGGTCCTGCGCGCGCACCTCGAGGGTGTTGCTCTGGTCTTTCTTGAGCGGGACGTCGATGCAGAAGCGACCCGTCACCGGGTGCGCGTCCGTGGCGATGCCCGAGGTCGAGAGGCCGCCGACGACGAAGACGCTCGCGCCGGGCTCGGCCGTTCCCTGAACCGCGACGCTCTCGGTGCACACCGAGCCCGAGACCGGATCCACCGAGGGCTGCGTCAGCGGGCCCGTGGGGTTGGTCGGGTTGGTCGGATTCGTCGGGTTGGTCGGATTGGTCGGATTCGTCGGATACGGGTTGGTCGGATACTGCGGCGTCGTTTGCTCGTCGCTTCCGCATCCGATGGCGGTGATCAGGAGGGTGGCGGTCAGCAGGGCTTTGAGTCGCATTGCAAGTCTCCTCGTGGTCTGGCGCCCCGAGATAGATCAAGAAGCACGCCAGACCGCAGACTCGCCTATCCACCTGATATCAAACGATCGCCTCCTGCAACTGGTCGCTCGGTGATCGGTCGCCGGCTAGGCCGATGGCCACTTCGAGTAGCCACTCGCCTAGCCCGGTGGCCACCCCCTGCGACCGATTGTGCGCGGCCGCAGATCGTGCGCGGCCGCGATCTCAGCGCAGCCCGGCCGCCTTGACCTTGCGCGTGAAGTAGCCGCCCGTCAGCGCGTCGAGGTTGGCCGTGATCTCGTCGAGACGAATGGACTCGGTGATCTGCTCGCCGGGATCCTTGGGCGGGTTGAGCGCGAAGATGGTGAGCAGGCGCCGTCGCGTGAAGTACAGCGACGTGATCTCGCGCAGCAGGCCTTCCTGCACGCCGACCAGCGAGGCGACGTCGAGCACCTCGGCGTTGAAGATCAGCCGATCGAGATACCAGTGCGCGCGTATGCCCACCGAGTAGGAGTTGTTGTCGGTGTACTCGAGGTCCTTGGCGTCCTGGAGAAACGGGTTGGTGCTCTGCGCGTAGAGCTGGTCCTTGAGGCGGCGAAAGCCGTCGGCGCGAGTGAAGTTGAAGTTGCCCTCGATCTCGGGCATCAGCGCCTTCCAGGCGGCACCGGCGCGATAGGACGCCACGCGGTCGGGGTGCACCTTGAAGAAGCGCAGCGCCGCGCGCTGCACCTGGCGCACGGTGGGCTCGCGCTCGAAGCGACGGCGCAGCTTGCGCAGCGCGGCCTTGCTCGGCGGCTTGGCCACCTGCGCGTAGAGCGGCGCGGCGAAGCACACGAGCAGCGCTGTGATGGATAGTGTGACTAGCTTGCGACTCATCTGAGACCTCCCTTGGACTTCTTGCTCCAGTAGCCGGAGCTGATCGCGTCGAAGTACGCAGTGATTTCCTGTATTCGGATGCGCAGAAACTGGCGCGTGATCGGGTCTTGCGGCGGCGAGAAGGCGAGCGTGCGGGCGACGAGGATGTACTCGCGATAGAGCTTGCGCATGCGATCGCCGAGCTCTAGGCGGTGGGCGTTGAGGTTGCGCTCGATGCGGCCGAAGTGCGGCAGCGCGCGGCGGTCGAAGACCAGCCGCGTGAAGTCCCACATGGCGAGCACCTCGAGGGACAGCTCGCGGTCGATGCGCTGGTTGAAGTACGTGTAGGGGTACTGAAACCAGGGGAACGACTTGATCAGCGCCACGTCGCGCGTCGGCGACCAGTAGCCGCTGACGATCACTTCGGGCAAAAGCGACGCCCACGGCGCGCGGTCTTTGTATCGCTGGATGTCGGCGAAGTAGTGGTGGTGGTGCCGCATCACGTGCTTCCAGAACGTGTGCAGCGAGGGCACGTCGAGGAGGCGGCGGCGACGCGGCGCGGCGCTCTGCGCCCGCATCTTGAGGATCACGCCGCGGCGATAGATCGCGCGGTTGGTGATGAACCACATCTGGTTCGGATCGTTGGCCCAGGCCTCGACCCAGCGCGGCTGCTCCTTGCCGCCGAGCTCGATCACGCGGCGCCAGCTGAGGCCCTGGTCATAAGTCTTCCAGAGGCCGATCTCCGTCGTCGCGTACCAGATGCGCGGGTCCTTGGTGGCCTGCACTTTGTCGATGGTCTGCTTGACGAAGCGGATGCCGCGCCGCTTCCAGCTGCCCATCTCGCCGCCCTGCAGCGAGGCAAAGAGGCCGTCCTCGGTGCCCATCAAGCGCAGGTTGCCGGGGCCGAGGCTCAGCCAGTGCACGCTGCCGCGCGGGCCCCAGAGGTGCCAGTAGGTCGTGATCCAGTTCTTGCCGGCGTCGGGCGAAGCCATCGAGGCGCCGCCCATCGCCATGTGCACCAGGCCCTTCTGCGTGCGGTCGAACCACATGCCGCGGATGTAGGAATCGCGGATGTAGAAGTCCATCTCCTTGCGAAACGACGCGCCGCCGTCCTTCGAGTAGAACAGCCCTGACGCCGTGCCGACCATCAGCCGCCCCGGCACCGCCGGATCGGTGACGACGGTGTTGATGATGCGCTCGCGCATACCGGAGCGGCCCTGCCAGATGCGCAGATAGGTGCGGCCGCCGTCCACCGAGCGGTAGAGGCCGTCCACCGTGCCGACGTAGATCAGGTTCTCGTCGTGCCACGAGACCTCGATCCAGTTGACCGCCACCTGCTTGTCGCCCTTCTTGACGAGCAGCTGCTGCAGGTTGATGCCCGAGGTGTGAAGCCCCTTCTGGCGTAGCCAGGACTGCAGGTGCGGCGACTTGCCGGGCAGTCCGAGCGCGTACTCGAGGCGCGAGTCGGACTGCCGCTCGCGGCCGAAGAACAGCGAGCGCGCCGGTGTGACGAGCGTCTCCTGCCAGGTGGCGCCACCGTCGTCGGTGCGCAGGATCTTGCCCGTGCTCGTGCCGACGAAGACGAGGTTGGGGTTGCGATGGCTGATGCCGATGCAGGTGTAGTCATCGGCGAGGCCGGCCGAAGCGACCTGGTAGAAACCGTCGCGCTCGGCGCGAGCGCTGCCTCCCCATGTCGAGGCGAGCAGTACAGCCGCGACCAGGAGCCCGTGGCGCAGGATCACTGCGAGAGGCAGCTGCTTGGGAGCCCGAGGACCGCGTCGAGCTTGGCGCGAGCGCCGGGTTGTCCTTGCAGGCGAATGAAGCGGGCCGAGCGCATCTGCGCGCAGCCGATGTCGAACTCCTGATCGTTAGCGCTCGTCCAGAATCCGACCACGCGATAGCTGAGGCCGTCGTCGCTGGCCTGCACCTCGAACGCTTGCGTCCCTTGCGACGACGTCGAGCAGAGGCCGCTGGGATCGGTAGGCTGGCTCTCTACCGATCCGATGAGCTTGAAGTCGGGTGCAGTGCCGAGCAGGTCGTTGTAGATCGCGCGACCGAGCACCAGCGTGAGCACCGAGTTCTCCGCGAGCTCGACGAACTTGCCGTCGGCCTCGCCGACGCCGTTTTCCTCGCCTTGCACGGGTGCGCCCGAGCCGTTGCTGGTCACCGCGCTGCAGCACGAGCAGTCTTTCGAGCAGTTGAAGCAATCCTCGCTCTGCGTATCGCAGACGCCATCTCCGCAGTTGGCGGGCTGCGGCAACGGACCGCCCGGCGGGGGCACTTCCGTATACTGGCAGGCCGCCATCAGCAGCACGAAGAGCGCGCTCCAACGCATCGGTCGGCAGAATACCGTCGCGCTCTCGCAGGGCGCAAGCTGGCGCGGTGATTACGGCAGGTTGCGCTGACAAGGCGCGGGAATCACAGGCGCCTCGCTCCAGCTTCCGAACACGTGGCAACCGCGCCTGCCGGTTTCGCCGTGACCAGCGGCAAGCGGCCTTGCCGTTTGGGTCAGATGATCCCACCCGCCATATAGATTCTCATGTCTTACAGCGCTGTGTTGCGGGCATGCAGCTTGCTTCAAAGGGGGCCATGAATCGTGGAGCAGCCATCATGACCAAGACGCTCACACTGACCGCCCTCTTCGCCCTGACCGTCAGCGCGTGTGGAGACGTCGGATATACGCCGCCCAACCCGTTCAACCCGAACGATCCGACGCAGCCGACCACGCCTTGGGTCAACACGCCGCCCTCGATTCACGTCGCGTCGCCCGGCACCATGAGCGTCGGCGACGACATGACCATCCTCGGCAATCACTTCGTCGAGCCCAAGTATGGCGACGTCCGCGTCATCTTCAAAGGCACCTTCACCGACGACCAGGGTCAGAGCAATCCGGTCGACATGGAAGTGGAGCCCGAGTGGAAGAGCGCCGCCAAGCTGACCTGGAAGCTCTACCCCAACGTCGTCTTCCACCCGCAGGGTGACCGCCTCGGCCAGTTCCTTGGCGAGGTCCGCGTCATCAACAAGGGCAAGGACGGCAGCCTCACGCAGTCCAACAGCCTGCCCGTGCGCGTCAGCATCGGCCCCTCGCTGATCCCCCGCGTGGTTCGCCCGCACAACTCCAACTGCCAGTCGGTGGTCACCGGCACGCTCGAGAACACCGGCTTCACGCTGACGGTCGAGGCCATCGGCCTGCGCGCCGCCACGGCCGACACGCCGCTCAACTTCAACTGGACGCTGCTGCGCCAGAACTGGACCGTCGCGTTCAGCTACGGCTCGTTCGATCCCGACTCGGTGCTGCCCAAGCAGGGCGCCGTGACCATCGAAGAGCGCGTCACGTCCGGCCGCAGCTCGGCCATCCAGGACGGCGGCAACAAGAACTTCTTCATCAAGATCGGCAACGACCTGATCGGCAACTCGCGCCTCAAGACCCTCAAGACCGCCCCGATCCCGGCCGAAGCGCAGAATCAAGGCCACTACAACGCCACCGTCAACGTCGCCGTCCAGGACGCTGCCGGCAAGACCGCCCGCATCAGCATCCCGATCAAGGTTCGCCCCCAGGCCGAGCTGATCTACGACGGCGCCTCCAAGATCGCCGAGCGCTTCCCGCCCTCGATGGTCAGCGACTGCATCCCCGGCGGCGACATCGGCCGCAACGTCAGCTACCGCGAGGACAACTCGGAGAGCCGTTCGCGCGGCATGAGCTTCAACTACAACGCCAGCGCCGGCCTGACCCTCGGCCTGCCGAGCAACCCCTTCGCCCTCGGCCTCAACCTCAGCGCGGGCTTCGGCGTCGACGTCAACGCCTCGGTGAGCACCACGCAGAGCAAGGCGCTCGACATCAGCGGCCAGATCCTGCCCGGCCAGTACGCCGCCTTCTACCGCCAGACGACGCGCGTCTATCGCATCGGCCGCATCGTCGGAAACAACCAGTGCGGCGCCTCGCTGGACCTCGGCGAAGCGATCCTCACCGACTGGATCTTCACGCCCGAGCTGGCGCACGGCGCGTCCTGCCCGCCGCCCTCGAACCTGCCCGCCGCTGGCAAGTTCATTCAGTAGCTGCGCCGCCACCTGCGACGGACCTCGAAGCGCCCGCGTCCTCGACGTGGGCGCTTTGCTTTTGGGGGTCTAGCGCCGCATGCGGCCACCGCGTTGCAGCGGATCCTTGGATCCAACTGGTCATGCGGTGACCACCCGAGCGTCCACTTCGGCCAAAAAGCGGCTCATCCCCCAGCCACCTCTCCGATTTCCGAAAACGCAACCTCGCGATAATCCATGCGCTAAGCCCCCGGAACCGCGGCACGCTCCTTGCTGATACCTAGCAATGTCATCCGTTTTCGGAGAATCCCTATGAACACCCGCCGCGCCACGCTTGCTGTCTCGCTCGTTCTGCTCCTCTCGCTGCCTAGCGTAGCGATGGCCGGAGGCGGCAACGGCGCGCATCACTACGCCCGAGCCCAGCACCACGTCCAGCAGGCGCGCTCGCTGCGCCTGACCAATCGCACCCAGGCGCGCGCGCATCTCGGCGAAGCCCGCCTGCACCGCGCCAAGGGTCTGCTCTGGGCCGCCAAGAATGCCTCCAAGCCCAACCCCGAGGCGGTCAAGAAGCTCGAGCGCGCCGTCAAGGCGCTCGAGCGCGCCAAGCTCGACCACGGCCCCGAGGGCGCCATCGCCGCCCGCCACGGCAACAAGCTGGTCCGCGAAGCGTTCAACATGATCCGCTCCGCCGAGACCGCGCTCGCCGTGCAGCAGCCCGCCGCGCTCGTCACGCACGAGAGCAACCTGCACACCAGCCAGCAGGCGCGCCAGCGCACCGCCAGCAAGCGCAGCCGCACCCGCACCCGCAGCCGCAGCCGCCTGACCAAGCGCTCGCGCAAGGTGATCAAGCGCGAGTCGAGCCGCATGAGCCTCAAGGGCAGCGAGCTGGTGCGCCAGTCGCGCGCGCTCGACAAGCAGGCCCAGGCGCTCGCCATCGAGGCCAAGCAGAACGGCAGCACCGAGCTTTCCACCAAGTCGCAGGCGATCTACGTGCAGTCGGCCGAGCTTCGCGCCAAGGGCTACCGCGCGCAGGCCGAGGGCCTTCGCCTCGCCGCCGACGCCGCCACGCCCAAGCGCCGCAAGCAGCTCAAAGCGCGCGCCAAGCGCCTCGAGCGCAAAGCCGACAACATCGAAGCGCAGCGCTCGGCCGTCATCGACAAAAACCCGCACCTCAAGAGCGCCGAGGCGCTCAAGGCCGCCTCCGCCGCGCTCGGCGGCGCGGCTGACGCGAACCACGGCGACCAGCACCACGGCGTCGCGGGCGACCACCAGAGCCAGCCCAAGGCCGACCAGAAGCTGCTGACCGGCCCAACGCAGCAGGCCGCCGACGCCGAGAAGCCCGACGTGCTGGGCAAGGACGCCAACACGGCTGACGGCGCGCACAGCGACGCCCACCAGCAGCAGCTCGCCTCGCAGCGCCCGCAGGTCAAGGGCGACTACGGCAAGCTCAAGAAGTACCTCAACAACAAGGACCTCGGCAGCGCCTTCACCGTGCTCAAGGCGCTCGAGCGCGACGCCGGCAACACGCGCGGCGTCAAGGGCCTCTGGAAGCGCTTCCAGGTAGCGCGCGCGCGCCGCAAGATGCGCCGCGCCGCCGTCAAGCTCGGCAAGGAGTCGCTGCGCGACGGTACCGCCGCCAAGGCCTACAAGCAGAACTGGAAAGACTTCAACGACCCGAACCTCGAGCGCTACGCCCGCGACCTGATGGCGCAGGCCGGCAACGACCCCGAGAAGGTCGCCCAGGTGCAAGAGCACCTCCGTGAAGTGCTCAACTCCTATCACACCGGTTTTGTCGGCGAGCTGCGCAACAACCCGTCCAACTACCAGCAGTCGCGCCGCGTCCTGCGCCACCTCGAGCGCAAGCGCACCCAGCACAAGGGCATCCGCAAGCTGCTGAGCGGTCTGGCCGGTCTGGTGCTCGGCTCGCCGCGCGGCGCGCAGCGTAAGCTCGACCGCGCGCTGATCAGCGAAGCGCGCCGGCAGGTCAAGCAGGGCGGCGTCGACGGCGCCATCACGGCGCAGCTGATGCTCACCGAGGCCAAGAGCCGTGGCCTCGGCAAGAGCTGGCGCTTCCGTCGCGCGCAGAGCAAGGCGCGTCGCAACCTCAAGAAGACGATCAAAGAAGCGGTCAAGTCCGGTGACCCCGACGCCGTGCGCCAGGCCTACACGCTGCGCGAGGCGTATGACATCGACCGCAAGGGCGCCGACTACCGCATCAGCGAGCGCGAAGCGCGCCAGATGGAGAAGGACGTCGGCCGCGCCGAGCGCAACTTCGTCAACGTGCTCGCCAAGCAGGCCGAGTGGATGGTCAAGTGGCCGCGCATGGCCGAGCAGTTTGGCTACACGCCCGAGCTCATCGCGCAGGTCACGCAGATGGCGCGCGAGCACGTCAGCAACGCCATCGACGCCAACCAGAAGGTCTCGAGCTCGACGATGCGCCGGCTGAACAAGGTCGAAAAGCAGCTCAACGCCACCAAGCCGGGCATCATCCGCCGCGTGCTGGGTCTGCCCTGGGCGCTGGCGAAGCTGCCCTTCAAGGCGATCAAGTTCTTCACCGTCACGCAGTACCGCCACCTGCGCTACTCGAAGACGGGCGGCGTGCCGCCGGCCCCGATCGAGCCCGGCCGCCTGCAGGGCCTGCTCGAGAACTACGTCCGCACCAAGCAGCAGTCGCAGGGCGGCGTGAACCTCGACCAGATCGCCGGCCTCGGCGACCGCGCGCAGCAGGCGCAAGCGGGCGGCTACGATCCCTCCGACCCCTACAACCAGAACTAGCACGGCCCGAACGAGCACGGCCCGAGCGAGCACGGCCGGAACGAGCACGGCCGAACGAATAGCCGGCGTGTAAGACCCCTTGCGCTGATGTAGGCGCGCCCCTTATGCTGCGCGCCTCCAATCGCTCATCGCCAAGAGGTCTTTACCGATGCGAACGCTTCTGACCGCCGCGCTTATCGCCCTTTTCACCTTCAGCACCGTCGCCTGCTCGGACGACAGCGGAACGCCGTCGCCCGACACCAAGGCTAGCACCCCCGACACCGGCGCCACGCCCGACACGACGGCGAGCGACACGACGGCCGCCGACACGGCGCCAGCGCAGACCTACCCCGAAGGTCCCTACGGCACCAACGAGGGCGACACCATCGAGAACTTCGAGTTCGACGGCTACGCCGACGCCGACTTCCTCTGCAAAGACTCCGCGCAGATGGTGATGAACCTCAGCCAGGCGCGGAAGATCTCGTTCTCGGACTTCTACAACGGCAGCGCCACCTGCCCGAACAAGAAGTTCGACGTGCTGTGGGTGATGGTCTCGGCCGGCTGGTGCGGGCCCTGCCACCTCGAGGTCAGCGAGACGCAAGCGCAGTACGCCAAGGGCGCGCTCGACAAGCGCGTGGCGCTGCTCAACCTCGTCTACCAGACCGACAGCCGCGCCCCGGCCGACCTGCCCTTCACCAAGCTGTGGGCCAAGAACAACCAGTTCCAGCTCAGCTTCCCCGTCGCCGCGGACCCCGGCTTCCAGATGGGCAAGTACTTCGACAAGAACGCCGTGCCGTTCAACATGCTGATCGACCTCAAGACGATGAAGATGATCTTCCGTCAGACCGGCGCCAACCTGCCCGCCGTCGGCAAGGCGCTCTTCGACTTCCTGTCGAAGAACAAGTAGCTCTTAGCTGTTAGCTCTTAGCTCTCAGCTTCAGCTCTACTCGGCCTCGTAGTGGGCTTCCACCTCGGTGTGGATGCCGCCGCGGACCATGAAGTCTCCGGTCACCGTGGCCCTGCGCGGTGCGATGGCGGCGACGAGGTCGTCGAGGATCTTGTTTGTGACCGCCTCGTGAAACGCGCCTTCGTCGCGATACGACCACAGATACAGCTTCAGTGACTTGAGCTCGACGCAGCGCTGGTCGGGCACGTACGTGATGTAGATCGTCGCGAAGTCCGGCTGCCCCGTCATCGGACAGACGCAGGTGAACTCGGGGCACTCGAAGCGGATCTCGTAGTCGCGCTCGGGCTTGGGGTTGTCGAAGGTCTCGAGCGTCTTGCTCGGCGTGCTAGGCATCCAGCCCTCCTCGTGGGGTCACTCTATGCTCCACAACACGCCGGAATCAAAGGCGCGATAACCCACAATGACAAAACCCACGTGCGGATTTCGCACGTTGGGTTTTGTCATTGTGCCGCACGCGCCCCATGTTTTCGGGTGGTTGCGAGGCAGAGAGTGACCCTAGGTGGGGCGTAGGCAGGGCAGCGTGTCGTTGACGCGCAGCTTGTCGATCTTGTAGTTGGCGTTGGTCATCAGCGAGGTGAACAGCAGCGTCGGCGTGACGAAGACGCCGTCGGTGCGCGGCGCGCCGGTGTCGGGGTCGATCTTGAGCGCGTCCATGCCGCTGTCGGAGGTCGCGCCGATGACGCGGTTGTGCGGCACGTCGGGGCCGAAGAAGAGCGCCGAGTTGGCGAGGTGATGGTCGCGCCCGCCGCGGTTGTTGAGCATCGGCGTGCGCGCGAACTCGGAGAAGACCACCACGTTGGTCGTCTCGAGCAGCTTCTTTTGCGGCTGGTCGGGGTCGGCTGTGTTGGCGAGGTCGTCGATGAGCACCGAGAGCGCGTTGAAGGCGTCGCGCAGAAGCTGCGGCTGCAGCGTGCGCCAGGTGCCCTCGTGCGTGTCGAGACCGTTGGCGAGCGTCACGGTCACGCACTGCGCCACCTTGAGGCGGATCGCCTGGAAGGCCAGCGCCAGCTGTGCGGCGCCGGAGTTGGGCTGAGCGTCGGTGATGCCGTAGCGCTGGCGCAGATCGAGGATCTCTTGCGTGGCGCCGCCGCCGAAGTCGAAGTGCTTGTCGAGATCGGCGTCCATCAGCTTCTCGGCGTCGTCGGCGGACTGCTTGACCGCGGCGAACACACCCGTGCCGTCGGGATCGAGGCGCCCCGGATCACAGCTCGTGCGCTTGCGATACTCGGCGAGGATGGCGCGCATCTTCGCGTCGGGCGCGTCGGGGCCGTCGCGCAGCACGGCGAGTAGATCGCCCACGCCGTTGAGCGCGAGACCGGACGCGTAGACGTGCAGGTCTTCGTTGTAGGTCTCGGCCTGCACCACCAGGTTGGGCAGCGGATAGCCGAGCGCGCCGTGCTGGTCGACGATGTGCGCCGGGATCGACGAGCCCGCCGCGGTCAGTCCGCGCGGCACCTTGCCGGTCAGGAAGTAGCGCCGCCCGACCTCGTGCGTCAGCGTGCCCATCTGCACGCCGCGCACCACGCACATCTTGTCGGCGTGGCTCTGCAGGTTGCCGATCGCGGGGCCGAACGTGATGTTGCTGCCCGACGGCTGCAGCACCGTGCGCGGATAGGCCGCCGGCAGCAGGTCGTAGGCCGGCTCGATGTTGTGCGTGCTCTTGGTGTAGGTCGCCGGGTCGCGCGGATCGAGTGCCAGCAGCTGATCCCAGCCGCCGTCCATGTAGCAGAAGATGTAGCGCCGATTGACCGCGTTGCCCGCGGCGAAGAGCGGCATCGCGCGCCACGGCGCGAGCATCATCGCGCCCACGCCGAGGCCGAGACCCTTGAGAAACGTACGTCGTGAAGAAGCCATCTCGATGTGCTCCGTTAGTAGGTGAGAAATTCGCGCGACGTCAGCAGCGCGACACAGACCGCTTCCCACCCCTTCTCGCGATACTTGGTCGCCGCGAGGGTGGCGTCGTAGACGCGACGCAGGTGGCGGATGCCGTCCTTGTCGTCGGCGGCGACGTCGATCTGCAGGAACTTGAGCTTGAGCCAGCGCAGGTTGGTGTTGACGTCGGCGTGGCGCATCAGCACGCGCTTCTGCTCGTCGCTCTGATCGCGGTCGGCGAAGACCGCCTTGCGGCATACCTGCCCGGCCATGTCGCTCATGAACTTGAGAAACAGCGGCGTGATGTCGCGATTCTCGCGCGTGACCTCGAGGTAGTCGGGCTCGCCCAGCGTGCGCGAGAGCTGGTCGAACATGCTCTCGTTGCCGGTGCCCGAGGTCCACGTCAGCCCGCCGAACAGCTGCGGGATCGACACGCGCAGCTGCGCGATGCTCACGCGCTTGGCCTGCCGCCCCACCGGATCCAACCGCCCCGGCGTCTTACCCGTCGGCGTCTGCCGCCAAGGCTCACCCGTCGAGGTCGTAGGCGCCGCCGTCTCACTGCACCCCAACATCACAAAGGCCAAGAGAGCCGCAAAAAGCCACCCCTGTGGCCTGTGGCCCGTAGCCTGTGGCCTCTTCGTCATTTCCCACCTCCGAGCCCACCCGGCAGATACGCCGCGTCGGTCACGATGCTGCGCACCAGCGCGCGCAGGCTGTAGCGCCCGCCGGCGCGGAAGCTCGCCGCCAGCTTGTCGACCAGCGCGCTGTCGCTCGACGTGCCGAGATACACGCCGAGCATCTTCTTGACGGTGCAGCTCGCCAGCTCGCCGCTGGCGATCGCCTTTTGCGCCAAGGCGCCGGGGCCGAGCTCGATGTTGTCTTCGATCTCTTTGGTGGCGAAGACGTAGGGCCGCAGCTTGCCCTTCTCGGCCTGCTCCTTGGGGTGTCCCGGGTCGAGCAGGAAGAAGCGCTGGCAGATCTGCTTGTCGAGGAAGTTCAGGCCGGGCTTCTCGCAAGTGGCGAGATCGGCGCTGTTGAGCTTGTTGGGGAAGCGCACCATGTCCGAAAGCGGCGCCAGCCCGCTCTCGGCGAAACGTCCCCAGTAGGCCGCCAGCGGCTCGAGGCTGGTGTGGCAGTGGCTGCAGCCGCAGCGCTGCTTGAGGTCGGGCTCGCTGTTGCAAGGGTCGGCGCCCGAGGGCAGACCGCTCGGCGGCGCGGCGAACTGCTTGCACAGAAACGCGTTGTAGAAGCGGTTGGCGCGCCCGCGGTTGGTCTGAAAGCGCAGCAGGTAGCCAGGCATCGTCAAGATGCCGGCGTGGCGCCCGCCGCGCGCGACCTTGACCCACTGGCCCTGGTCCGAAAACTTCAGGTCGGGCACCTTGTAGTCCTGATCGGGATCGGCGTAGTAGTCGGTGAAGCCGCGCGTCTTGGTCTGGTAGCGCAGGTAGTGCGCGATGGGGCCGTTGACCTCCATGTCCGAGGCCACCAGCAGATCGGTGTAGGGGCGATCGCTTCTGACCACGTCGTCGATGAAGCGCAGCATCTGCTCGGCGAAGGCGTCGGCGATGATGCGCTGCGTGTCGACGCCGCCGTAGATGCCGCTGCCGAGATACTCGTTGGAGCGACGCTGGCAGTAGCGCAGGTTGGGGCCGCAGCCGCACTCCGCGCCGGCGTCGGGGCGCCAGCACTTCTTGCCGTTGACCTCTTCGGCGGCGTTGGCGTCGAAGGCGCAGACCTTGATCTGCGTCCCCGGCGCCCAGTACGGCTCGACCATCACGTACCCCTCCTGCCGCGCGCCAGGGAGCGTCGGGTGTGGCACGGTGATCGGCTTGCCGTTGGGATCGAAAAGCGCCGGCACGTCGAGACAGCTCGCCGCCGCGTCGCCGCGATACTGGTAGGCGCGGTAGCCGCGCATCGCCATCGGCACGCCGCCGAAGCCGACCAGATCGAAAGACGGCGACGACATGCGCACGTTGCGCACGTTGGTCCAGAGCAAGCCGCGGTGATAGGCGCGCATCTGCTGCACGAAGCCGGCGGACGAGAGCATCGTGTCGATGCTCTCGGCGCTCACTTCGCCGGCCTTCTTCACCGCGTCGATCTCGGCCATGGTCGGCACGCGGCCGAGCAGATCGAGGCTCAGCCGCCGCAGGTACTGCAGCGCGCGCGCGCTCGACGACGGCTTGCACGCGGGGGCCTCGGCGAGCGCCGACGCCGACGTCAAGAGCGCCGCCAGCGCGACGGTGGTCATCAGGGTAAGCGGACGTCTCATTTGCGGTAGCCTCCGTCGCGCCACAGCCGCAGCAGCGTCGCGTCCTCGCCGCCGCTGGGCGGCATCTCCTGGCGCGTGACAAGCTCGATGGCGCGCGCGATGTTGTCCTTGGCGCTGTCGTAGTTATCGAGGGCGATCGGCGCGGGGCCGCCCGGCTCGTGACAGCTGGTGCAGCGCGCGGCGAGCCACGGCTTGACGTCCTTGGCGTAGGTCACCACCTCGCGCTCGCCGATGCGCGCGACGAGCTTGCCGTCGCTGAGCCACAGCGTGCCGTCGCTGCTGACGTGCGCGGCCACCGACGCACCGAAGCCCTGCGGCCGCGCCACGCGCAGCGCCTTGCTGCCGCCGTCGAAGCGGTAGAGCTCATCGTCGGTGATGACCCAGACGCTGCCGGTGCTCGCGTCCGGGGCGACGCGCTGCACCTTGGCCTGCTCGTTGCCGTCGGCGTCGGGCTTGATGCGCAGCGGCAGCCAGCGCGCGGGGCGCGTCTTGTCCGCTTCGCGGCGTACGAACAGCTCGCCGCCGGCGTGCGCCAGATAGCCGCCGTCGCGCGTGGGCACGATCGCCGTCGCGCTGGCGGGCGCGCCTTGCTCGCTGGTTGGCAGCGCGCGCATGGCCCAGCCGTCCTTCTCCAGCCGCAGCGCGGTGGCGACGGACTTCATGTCGCGCACCACGGCGCGCCCGGCGCCGGCGATGGCCGACACCGCGCTCGCGCTGCGCACGGCCTCGAAGCGCTCCACCTCGTCGCCGACGAGGCGATAGAGCCCGCTTGTGGCAGCGACCCACAGCCCGTCGAAGCGCCCTTCGGACTGCGCGGCGGGCGCGACGGCGGTGACGTCGCCGCCGCCGGAGAGGTAGGCGTAGAGCGGCGAGAGCAGAAGCTCGCCGTCATACGTCTCGAAGCGATGCGCGCGCGCGATGATGACTTTCTCGCTGCGCGCACCCGCGCCAGGATCGTGCGTGATGGCGACGACGGCCTCGCTGTCGAGCTGCTCGACCTCCGTGCTGCCCGACTGCTTGAACAAACCGGCCTTGCCGCCGAGCAGCACCACGCCGCGGTAGTCGCCAGCGCTGAGGGTGCTGTCGTCGGCGAGCGCCACGGGCAGCGCCAGCGTGCTCAACGGCAGCTCGGCGTCGCTGATCTCGCTCAGCGCGACGTAGGTCTCTTCGGCGACGGGCTGCTCGTCGCTCGCGCAGCCGAGCGCTGTGGCCAAGCTGCACGTGCACAGCAGCAGCGCGGCGAAGCGGTTGCTCTGATTACGCGCACGCATCAGTTGCCCCCCGTGGTCGGCGGCTCGCAGAGGAAGCGGTTTTCGAGCGTCGCCGAGGGAAGCCAGCCGCTGCCCGCCGCGGCGACAAACAGGTCGCTCTGCTGGGTGACCCAGATCCAGGCCTGGCCGGGCTGCGTGAAGATCGTCGCCAGCGGGAGCTGCGGCCCCGCGCCGGAAAACCCCGCGAGGAACGTCGCCGCACTGCCCTTGGTGGACTTGCTCTTGTCGCCGAGGTTGATGAGGTAGAGATCCTGACCGCTGACGATCGACAGCAGCCCGCCCAAGATCTCGATCGCGTCGATGCTGCTCGGCGGCGTCAGATTGCTGCCGTTGAACACGTCGGCGAGCGCTACCGTGCGCCAGCTGCCCGTGGTGACCAGATCGCGGCCGCTCGCGTCCGCGCCCGACTCGAGCAGATAGAGCTTGTCGTCGGCGCCGGCGAAGACGAGCGCGTTGTTGTTGCTGCCGAGCACGGTGTTGGTCGCGCCGGTGCCGGCGGCGAGATAGGCGAGCGCCGTGAACGGCTTCGACGGCAGCGCGAAGCCGGTCGGCCCGCTGAAGCTGCTGTTGACCTTCGGATCGAGCTGATCGACGCGCGCCAGGTGCGAGAGGAACGACGGCGCGTTATTGGCGAGCTTGATCAGGTCGAGGTTGACCGCGAAGAGCACCGCCGGTCGCGAGTGGGTCGGATCCGGCTCGCTCAGCACGATCAAGCGCTGCTCGGCGAGGCCGAAGAAGCCAGCGGGAACGTATGTGGCGCCGGCCCAGACGGCGGGCACCACGGTGCCCTCGTCGACCTTGCCGTCGATGTCGTTGTCGATGCCGTCGCAGACCTCGGGGCTGTAGGGCGCGAGGTCGGGCACCTGTCCATCGGGGAAGGGCGCGTCCACCGAGATGTCCGTGCCGACGTCGGGGTCGGGCAGGACGTCGGGCGTGGGGCCCGTCTCGGGTTGCGCGGCGGGCTCGCTGTCGTTGCAGCCGAGCGCCAGCAAGGCGACAAGCAGTAGGGGTCCCGACGACGCGAGCGCGCGTCGGGCCAGTCGAGCTAAGGCGATCATGTGGTTACTCCCGGTGCTCCGTGGCTGTCTGGGTGTAGCGCTAGAGCAACGGTCGTACCATGTATGCCGGGCCGTGATTCCGCGCACTTGAATGCGCTAAAAGGCCCGTAAACGCTCCGGAATTGTGCCAGTGTCACGGCACAGTGTCACGACTCTGTTACACCATCTCGACTAAAATACCTGTGTAGGTAGTGAGAATCACGCCAACGTTACACGTTACTGTCCGCCCTTTTTGCGTGGGTTGTAATACCATCGAGATTCGTGACGCAGACCACCCGAAGCGACGACAGCGGCAGTCAGCGGCTGCTCACCGACGAGGTCGAAGCGCTGCTCAGCAGTGAAGACGACGTCGTCCGCCCGCCGGCGATCCCCGACGACGCGCCGCGCGGCGAGGGTGACGGCGGGGTCGCGAGCGATGCCGAGTCGGCGGCCGCCGACGCGGAGCCCGAGGTCGACGCGGCCTTCGCGCGCGAGCGGCTGATCTATCGTCGCGAAGCGGACGCGCTCGAGACGGCCAACCAGCTCGGCCGCGCCGCCAACACGCTGCTCGACTGCGCGATGTACGGCGAGCGCGTCGGCGCGTCGGCGCGCGTGCTCGCCGAAGACGTCAGCCGAGCGCTCGCGCTGGCGCCGCAGTCGACGACGCTGCTCGCGCGCGCGCGGCGCTTGATGCTGCGCCTGGGCTACTTCGAAGAGGCGATCCGTATCGGCCAGGCCGAGGTCAACGTCGGCGGCGACAACCAGACGCGCGCCGCCGTGCTGCTCGAGGCCGCCGCGGTGATGCGCTACTGCTTCGGCGACAGCGACGCCGAGCTGAAGCTGCTCGATCGCGCGCTGCGCCTGACGCCGCGCGACATCCCGGCGCTCTTTCGCGCCGCCTCGCTCTACGACGATCTAGCGCGCTACGAGGAAGCGGCTACGGCGCTCGAGCAGCTCAGCGAGGTCGTCAGCGACGCCGCGGAGCGCGCGCTTTGCCTCTACACCACCGCCACGCTGCTCGAGTTTCGCCTCGGCCACGACGAGCAGGCCGAAGGCGCCTACAAGCGCGCGGTCGAGGCCGATCCCGAAAACATCCCCGCGCTGCTGTCGCTGGTGCGGCTCTACGAGCGCTCCGCGCGCTGGACCGAGCTGACCTCGATATTCGAGCGCCTCGCTGCCGTGCTGAAGGAGCCCGATCTCGTCTCGCGCGTGCTGCAGCAAGCCGGCGCGCTGCACCTCGACCTCACGCGCGATCTCGACGGCGCCGTGCGCGATCTGAGCGCCGCGGCAAAGGCGACGCCCGAAGACTCGACGGCGCTTCGTCGGCTCTGTTTCGCGCTCGAAGCCAAGGGGCGCCCCGAAGAGCTGGCCCAGGCGCTCGAGGCGCTGCTCGAGCGCACGCACGACGCCCACGGACGCGCGGCGCTGCTGACGCAGATCGGCAGCCTGCGCCTCTACGAGCTCCACGACGCAGCTGGCGCGCAGGCGGCCCTTTCGCGCGCGCTCGAAGAGGTCCCCGACTACGTGCCCGCGCTGCAAGCCCTCGGCACGCTCTATCGCAAACAGAACGACTTCGATCGCCTCGTGGCGATCACCTCGCCGCAGCTCGAAGGCGGCCTTCCGCCGTCGGCGCGCGCCGCGCGCTATGTCGAGCTCGCCGAGATGTTGGCCTTCAAGCTCGAACGTGCCGACGAGGCGGCCGCGGCCTTTCGCCGTGCGCTCGAGCTCGTGCCCGGCGCCGAGCAGGCCTTCCACGGCCTCGCCGCGCTGCTCGAAAGTCAGGGCGAGCACGCGCAGCTCGCCGACCTGCTTCTCGAGCAAGCCGACCAATCGCTCGATCCGCGCACGCGCGCCTACCTGCTGATGATGCGCGCGCGCCTGCAGGAGCGCGAGCTCGGTCAGCTCGACCAGTCGCTGGAGAGCCTGCGCGCCGCGGCCGCCTGTGATGCGAGCCGCGTCGTGGAGCTCGAGCTGATCGCGCACTACGAGCGCGCCGGCAAGCACGTCGAGCTCGCCTCGGCGCTGCTCGAGCACGCGCTGGTCACCGAGGACACGCGCGAGCGCGCGGGCTGTCGCATGCGCGCGGCGCAGGTGCTCGAGCGCGAGCTGGAGGAGTTCGACCAGGCGCTGTCTGTCTACCGTCAGGTGCTCGACGACGACCCGCACGACATGGCGGCGATCCGCGGCATCGGCCGCATCCTGCACCGCCGCGGCGCGTGGGACGACCTGCTCGCGCTCAACCACCACGAGCTGGTGCATCAGCCAGACCGCCCCGACGCCGCCGTGCTGCTGTGCCGCATGGGGCGCATCCTCGCCGACCACCTCGGCAACTCCGAGGCCGCCATCGCCGCCTACTCCAAGGCGCTGCGCCACGATCCGCACTACGAGCCGGCGATCAGCGCCCTCGAGCGGCTCGCCACCAGCGAGCGTCGCTGGCCCGATCTCGTCGATGTGCTCGACCGCTACGCCACCGCCCGTGACGACGGCCCGAGCGCCGCCGATGCCATGTGTCGCGCGGGCGAGGTGGCGGCGCTGCAGCTTTCGGATCTCGAGCGCGCCCACGATCTCTTCGAGCGCGCGCTGACGCAGCACCCCGCCTCGACGCGCGCGATGCACGGCCTCGTGTCGGTGTGTCTGCGCTCGGGGCGACACGAACGCGCGGCCGAGGTGCTCGCGCGCCTGATCGCCCAAGTGGAGAGCCGCGTCGAGAGCGGCCGCGCCAGCGACGCGGCGCGCGGCGACGAGCCCTCGGAGCAGCAGAGCGTGCTGGTGCTCGAGCTGGCGCGCCTGCGCGAGCTTCATCTCGACGACCAACCCGACCTCGAGCTCTATCAGCTCGCCGCACGCGGGCCCTTCGGCGAGCGGCTGCGCTTCGAGCTCCTGCGCGTGCTGCGCCACACTACGCGCCACGGCGCCTCGCTCGACGGCGCCGCGGAGTGGCTCGGCGAGCTGGGCGCCCACGCCGCCGACGAGGGCTTGGCGTTGGCGCACCTGCTCGAAGCGACGCATATGCGCGAGTGGGCCGGCGCCGGAAAGTCGGCGCTCGCCGCCATCGCGGAGGCCTATCGCCGCGCACCGACCAACCTCGCCACCATCTGGGCCTACGAGCGCGTGCTGGCGCAGGCCGACAAGCAGCGCGAGCTGGCGCGCCTGCGCGAAGCCGAGGCCGCGCTCGAGCTCGATCGTTCGTTGCGTGTGCAGCGGCTCGTCGCGGCCGCGCGCGCCTATGCCGACGCCGGCGACGGCGGAGACTGCGAGCGCGTCTGCGCCGAGTGTCTCGAGCTCGACGCCAGCTCGATCGCCGCGCACCGCCTGCGCATCGAGCTTTGCGAACGACGCGGCGGCGCCGCCAGCGAGCTGGCGCGGCTGCACGACGGTCTCGCCAACGCGTGCGTCGACGAGACCAACCAGCTCGAGTCGGCGCTCTGCGCCTCGGACCTGTGGGAGCGTGGCGGCAAGCTCGACGAGGCCATCGCCAGCCTCTCGGTGCCGCTGGCCAGCGATCCGAGCCAACCGCAAGCCTTCGCGCGCGCCGAGTCGCTGCTCGGCCGGCGCGGGCGCTTTCAAGACCTCTCGAAGCTCTATCGCCGCCGCCTGCGCATCACCGAGGCGCCCGAGGAGCGCATCGAGCTGCTGCGCCGCCACGCGCAGATCCTGCACGCGCGCTTGCATCGGCCCGAGCAAGCGATCACCGAGCTCAACGCGCTGCTGTCGCTCAGCCCCGACGACTCCGACGCGCTGCAGGCGCTCGCCGCGCTGCAGGGCCAGCTCGGGCACTGGTCGGAGGCTGCGGCGACGCAGGCGCGCCTGGTCGAGATCGCCAGCGCCGGCGAGATGCGCCGCGCCGCGCGCCTCTCGCTCGCGGACCTGCTGCTGACGCGGCTTCATCGCGCCAGCGAGGCACGGCAGATGCTCGAGGACGCGGCCGCCGAGCACCCACAGGACCTCGAGATCCAGCGCCGCATGATCGAGCTCGCGCGCACGGTCGGCGACTGGAAGCGCGCCAGCGCGCTGCTCGCGGGTCTCGCGGCGCGCGAGGGCATCGACGCTGCGACGCGCATCGCGGCGCTGCTCGATCACGCCGAGGTCGCCCGTCTCGGTCTCGCCGACGTGGCGGCCTGCGACGAGAGCGAGGCGCGGGCGGTAGCCGCCGCCATCGCCACCGCCGACCCCGCCGCACGCGACTGCCTCGATCGCTGCTGCCGCTCGCCCGAGCAGGCGCGGCGTGTCATCGCCCACATGGAGGCCGCCATCGAGCAGCACGACCAGCGACCAGAGGTCGCCGGCGCGCTCGAGCTGCTGGCGGCGCGCATGTGGATCGAGCGCGAGCGCGACAGCGAGCGCGCGCTGGCGCACCTCGGCAGGCTCGCGCAGCGCGGCGTGGCGGCCGCCGAGTGTCACGTGCTGATCGGGCGCGCCTACGAGCTGTCCGGCGAGCGCGCCGCGGCGACGAGCGCGTTTCGCGCGGCGCTCGAGCGCGACCGCACGTCGGTGGAGGGCTACCGCGGCCTGGCGCGCGTCGGCCCGCCGGCGCTGGCGCCGTGCGCCGCCGCGATGGTGGCCTGGCTCGGCGAGCCCGACGCCGAAGACACCATGTCGCTGGCGACGCTCGCTGGCGACGGGCTGCCCAGCGGGCAGCTGCCCGCCACCGCCTTCGGCATGCCCGGCGTGCTGGGCGCGATGCAGCGCGCGCTGATCGCGGCGGCGCCTCACCTCGGCGAGACGCTGCCACAGCCGAGCGGGCGCCCGCTCTCGAGCGCGCACGTGGCGCACGCCAAGGCGCGCAGGCTGGCGATGGTGCTCGCGCTGCCCGAGCCGATGCTCTACGCGGCCGCCGGTGTCAGCGACGTGCGCGTCGGCGTGGGCGACCCGCTGCCGCTGTTCATCGCGCCGGCGCTGCTCGAGCAGGCGCAGCGCGCGGCGCCAGACATCGCCGACGGCCCGCTGCCCGGCGCGATCCTCACGTTCCAGCTGACGCGCGCGCTGTTTCAGTATCACGGCGGCGGCGGCTTGATCTCGGCCTACAGCAACGAAGAGCTCGACGCGCTGCTCGACGCGCTGTCGTCACAGCGCAACGTCGGCGACGAAGCGCAGGCGCTGCGGCGCACACTCTCGCGCAGCCTGCCGCGCCGCGTGCGCAAGCAGCTCGCCGAGCTGGTGGGCGAGGTGCCGCGCGCCGACTGGGTCGGCTATCGCGCGACGCTCGAGACCAGCGCGCACCGCATCGCGCTCGCCGCCTGCCGCGATCCGCGCGCCGCCATCGCCGCGCTCGCCGCAGGGCGCGCCAGCGACGCGCGGGCCGCGCTCGCCTCGCCCGAGGTCAGCGAGCTGCTCGAGTTTGCCGCCAGCGACGGATTCGCCACGTTGCTGCGCACGCTGTGGAGGTGATGGGCGCCTTGACGTGGTATAGGGGCTCGGCTAGTAGTAGCGGTCTCGAGGGCGTTTAGCTCAGCTGGATAGAGCGTTGGCCTCCGGAGCCAAAGGTCACAGGTTCGAATCCTGTAACGCCCGTCCCTCCACTCGACGACCCCACCCTGATTGAGGTATGACTCCCCGGTGGTGTTACGCCTTGCGAGGAGCGGGGGATGACCGACGAGCGCCGATCGACCGAGCGCTATCCAGTAGAGCTTTGGGTCGAGGAATCCAGCGACCGTGAGCTGTACTTTCAGCGTGGTGCAAACATCAGCGCCGGCGGGATCTTCCTCGAGCGAACCATCCCACACGCCAAGGGGACGGTGATCAACCTGCGCTTCTCGCTGCCTGGTGACCCCAAGCCGATCGAGGTCAAGGGCGAGATCGTCAACGTCGGCGAGGACGCCACCGACCTCGGCATGGGTGTGAAGTTCCTCGATCTAGCCGAGTCCGACCGCGAGCGCATCGAGACATTCATCGCGCACGCCCACGAACACGAAGAGGACTCGTAGGCAGACGTTGACCACGCTGCGCCAAAGAACGCTCGGCGACATCCTCGCCGAGGAGCGCCTGATCGCGCGCTCGCAGCTCGAACAGGCGCAGCGCGCGGCGAACCGCTCCGGCGCGCCGCTGGTGGTGGTGCTGCTCGAGCAGGGGCTCGTCGCTGAGGAGGCGCTCGTCGACGCGCTGTGCAAACACCTCGACGTGGAGGTCTTCGACCCCATACGCACCGAGGTGGACGTCGACGCGGTGCGCGAGATCCCCGTCGACGAGGCCAACCGCTTTCGGCTGTTGCCAGTGCGCGTGGCGCGGCGCGGCGGACGGCGCCTGCTGCGCGTCGCGATGGCCGACCCCCTCGACCACCAGACCATCGAGGAGATCGAGTTCGCCACGGGCTGCACCGTCGAGCCGCTGATCGCGCGCCCCTCCGACCTGGCGGACGCCATCCGCAACCAATACCGCAACGTGGTCACCAAGATCATTCCGCGCGGCCATGGTCCGACGTCGGGCATGGGCGATGGCGAGCTCGCCGCGACGCCAGGCGCCGGCCCCGGCGCCGGCGCAGCGAGCAGCGAGGGCAGCGGGGCCAGCGGCGCGCGGCGGCTGTTCGGCGCGGGCTTGCGCGACACGGATCTGCACACCAAGCCGGTGCGCCGCGTACAGCAAGAGTCCACACCAGCCCATCGCATCGACGCGCTGGTAGCGCTGCTGATCCGCAAGGGTGTTATCACCCAGGACGAGTACGAGGAGCAGCTGGCGTCGCTAGTTCACGCCAAGGACGTCTAGAATTCCAGCGCGGCTCGCGCCGCGAGGAATGGTCAGCTTGATTCGACCGCTGACGCGGCCGAATTCGCCCCCAACCCTTGGATGCGCCCATGAAGTCTTCATGTGCTAAGATTCGCGACATGCAACGGGAGTGTTTCTGCAACGTTGTGGGCCCACCCAAACCGTGGGGCGGGCGGACATGGGTGGCGCTCGTCGTAGCGCTGGTGCCTCTGTGCAGCGCAGGTCTGGCGCGGGCTGACGTCGTACCGCTGCCGCCCGTGATGGAGCCTGCCAAGGAAGGCGAGATCATCTCGCTGTTCCACAAGGCGCTGGCCGACGGCCTCAAGCAGGGTGGCGCCAAGATCGTCGCGCCTGCCACCGTGCTGTCCAAGCTCAAGCTGCCGCCGCAGAACGCCGGCTGCGCTCAGCCGTCGTGCCTCGGCCCGGCGATGACGGTCTTCGGCGGCAACCAGCGCTTTGGCGCAGCGCACATCAAGACCATCGGCAAGAACTACCAGATCACCGTGCTGCTCTTCTCGGGCAAGAAGAAGATCGGCGCGGCGGCGGGCCGCTGCGATATCTGCACGCTGTCAGAAGCCCTCAAGAAAACCAAGAAGCTGGCCACCGACGTGGGCTCCAAAGCTGAAGAGCCGCCCGCGGCTGGCGGCACGACGGCCAAGAAGCCGCCGCCCAAGACGGTCAAAAAGCCCAGTGCGACCACGGGGACCAAGACCGCCAAAGCGACGCCCAAGGCGACGACGGGCGCCGGCACGGGCACTGCCACTGGCAACGGCTCGGGCAGCGGCAGCAGCACCACCACCACCGAGACCGACACCGGCCGTCGCTGGCCGCTGTGGCCCGCGCTGGTGTCCGCAGGTGTCGGCGTGGTCGGCTTGGTGGTCGGCATCCCGCTGCTCGCCATCGACGGCAACTACACCAACTGCACTGGCACTGCGGCGCCGGACGGATCCAACTGCGCAGACATTTACAGCACGTCGGGCGGAGGCTGGCTGATGACGGGTCTCGGCATCGCTGGCATCGCCGCTTCGGGCGTCCTCTTCTATCTCTACTTCCGCTCCAAGGGTCAGAAGAGCGAGAAGGCGGCCGCGCTGATCGGGTCGGACGAGCTCGGTCTGACCAACGTGGGTGTGATGCCCACGTCGAGCGGCGTAGTCTTCGGGGCGTCGGGCCGCTTCTAGTGGCGCGCCTCGACTAGTTCCGACTGGCGAGGAATCTTATGAAGTCCTGTGCCTCCTGCGGAGAGTTGCTGGCCGACGCGGCGCGGTTCTGCCCGTCGTGCGGAGCGCCGCAGGCCGCCGCGACAAGCGACCCGATGCTCGGCTCGATCGTCGCCGAGCGCTACGTGCTCAAAGAGCGCATCGGTTCGGGCAAATCGGGCGTGATCTATCGCGCCGAGCACACCACGCTGCGCAGTCGCTGGGCGATCAAGCTGCTGCACTCCGGCCTCAGCGACGACGAAGCCGCGATCAAGCGCTACCAGGACGAGGCCACGCGCCTGGCGCAGCTCGACACCGATTCCATCGTCAAGGTCACCGACTTCGGCCGCTCCGAGGACGACCGTCTGTTCTTCGCGATGGAGTACCTCGAGGGCGAGACGCTCGAGGACAAGCTCGCGCGCGACGGCAAGATGGCCGAAGAGGGCACGCTCGAGCTGCTCGAGGCGGTCGCCGAGGCCGTCGCCGACGCCCACGAGGTCGGCATCATCCACGGCGACATTCGCCCGCGAAACGTTTTTCTGGCCAAGCGCAAGCGGCGCACGGTGGTCAAGCTGCTCGACTTCGGCCTCGCCAAGCTGACCAAGGGCGGCGCGGCGAGCAAGGACGGCGCGGACAAGGACCGCGCCGGCATCGCCGACCCACGCTACATGTCGCCCGAACAGGCGCGCGGCGACGACCCGACGCAAGCGAGCGACATCTACGGCCTCGGCCTGCTCGCGTACTCGATGATCGCCGGCAAGCCGCCCTTCGAAGCCGACACCACCTTCGAGATCCTCACGCTGCACATCGAAAACGAGCCGCGTCCACTCGACAAGGTCGTGCCTGGCGTCTCGGCGACATTCAGCAAGGCGGTAGCGCGCGCGCTGTCCAAACAGCCAGGCCAGCGCTTCGGATCGGCGGAAGCCTTCGTCACCGCCGCGGCAGGCGAGGACACCACGCCTGATGATGGCGCCAACACCGAGCCGATGCAGAAGGTCTCGCCGGCCGAGCTCAAGGCCACGCTCGAGCGCGCCGACAAACTGCCTCCCGACGCGACGATCCGTGACCCGGCGATCGTACAGGCCATGAAGCAGGCCGTGGGCGCGACCTCTGGCGGGGCGACGGCGAGCGTTGGTGCTGCCGCAGCCGCCGACAGCTCGGCCAAGCTCAGCCGCAAGGAAAAGAAGCGGCGTCGGCGCGAGTCGTCGAAGCACAACAAGATCGTCACGGGTGACGGCTCGTCGCCGGGCACGACACCCGCTCGCCCCCCGCGCAACGCCGAGGCGGCGCAGACGGCGCTCGGCCACGGCTTTTCGGCCGAGGACGTGCGCGTGATGGCGCAAGGCGGCAGCGCGGCGGCGGCAGTGCTCGCGCGCGCGGCCAAGACCGAGCCGCATCCGGCAGCGACGCCCGCGGTGAAGGCGGCTGCGCCCGCGACGGCCGCTGCGCTCGCGACGGCCGCTGCACCGGCGCCGGCAGCGAACGCCACGCCAGCGGCAGCAGTCGCGCCCAAGCCCGCGGCAGCAGTCGCGTCCAAGCCCGCGCCCACCTCTACACCCGCGCCCACGCCCGCGCCTACGCCTGCACCGAAGAAGGCCGAGCCAGCGGCGGCGAGCGTGTCGACACCGTCAGCACCGGCGGCGAGCGCGTCGACGCCGGCGGCACCGGCGGCGAGCGCGTCGACGCCGGCGGCGCCGGTGACTGCGGCGACCAAAAGCGAGGCCGCCAAGTCACAACCGTCGCTGCAAGCCGCTGACGCGGGTGAGAGCCCGCTACGCAAGATCAAGAGCGCGGCCACCGAGCCGTTCTCCGACTCCGACGTGCTCGGCAGCGAAACCGGCAACTGGTTCGCCGAGGGTGTCGCCGCTGAGAAGGCGCTGCAGACGCGCACCAAGAGCGCGCCGCTGCCAGCGATCTACGACGGCGAAGAAGACGAGGTGCCGAGGTCGCGCTTCGGCGCCGGCAAGATCATCACGTTCGTGATCATCGGCGCCGCCGTGGTGCTCGGCGTCGTGCTCTTCGCGCTCAACAGCGGCGAGAAGAAGAAGAAGAACACCGGACCAGTGCTGGCCTCGCCCAATAGCGGAAGCGCCAAAGGCACCACCGCCGAGCACAGCGGCTCGGGCGGAACCGGCAGCGCCGCGACGGCGACCAACCCGGGCAGCGCGGCCAGCGTCAGCGCGGGCACTGCCGCGGCCGGCAGCGCCGACTCGGCCGGCAGTGGATCGGCAGCCAGCGCCACGGGTAGCAGCGAGGGCACGGCGAGCGGAACGAGCGACAACGCTGGCTCGGCGTTGGCCAGCAAGAAGGCGCCGCCGCCCAGCAAGCCGCCGGTGCGCAAGCCTGTGCGCAAACCGGTGCGCAAGCCGACCAAGGTGGCGAGCGTGGCGCCCGTGCGTGCCCCGCGCCGGCGCACCAAGCCGCGCGTGGTCAAACGCGCGCCGGCGCGGCCCAAGGTCAACCGCGGCGAGGCGACCAAACACGTCAAGGCCGGGCGCGCGCACCTGCGCCGCGGCGGCTACAGCAAGGCGCGCGCGGAGTTCACGCGGGCGCTGGCGATCAACCCGCGCGCTGCCGGAGCGCACGGCGGCCTCGGCGAGGTCGCCTTCGAGATGGGCAGCTTCGGCGCCGCCAGCGGTCACCTGCGCCGCGCGCTGCGCTTCAGCCCGCGCAACTCGCGCTACCTGGTGCTGCTCGGCCACGTCTACTTCAAGCAGGGCAAAATGCGCCAGGCGATCACGCAGTACAAGCGCGCCCTGCGCTACAACCCGCGCAGCAACGCGGCCCGCGCCGGGATGAACGCCGCCATGCGGCGCCTAGCCAATTAGTCTAAGGGGGCTGTCCCAGCCCCCTCGGCCGCAACAGCGCGGCTTTTGCGCCCTCACCCCAATGTCGGGCTGCGCCCGTCTCGGGCTAGGCCTTTCGGCCTCGCTGTTTCTCGCGCCTCGATCTCCTTCCGCGCCGGGTGCTCGTTCCGGTACACTGACAGCGATGGCCTACAAGCTGCTGGCCGACATCCCTGCGGGCTGTCACGAGGGCCGCGCGGCCGAAATCGCACGTCAGATCTCGCAGGCCTTCGGCGCTGACATCAGCGCCATCGACCTGGCGATGGGCGCCGTGGTGCTCGAAGATGCCTCCCTCGAAGAGGCGCGAGCGCGCGGTCGCGTGTTGGCAGCCTGCGGCGCGGACTTTCGAGTGATGGATCGCGGCGGCATCGTCGAGACAGGGCGCGCCGCGGCGGGCGAGATGGCGACGACGCTCGGTGTCGGCGACGTGGGCGGCGCCACGCCCGCGCTCGCGCTCGATCCACAACCACAGGACAGCCTCGCCCCCGAGGCGGCCTTTGGCGACGAGCCGTTCGTCGATGACGACGACGAGTCGGAGCTCGAGTTCATCGACGCGCGCGCCGCGGCGGCCAAGGCCGGCGCGCCTGCCGCACCACCGTCCGGCGGAGCACACGCGAGCGACGACAGCGGCTACGACCGACTCGAGCTGATGACCCTCGACGGCACCCCCACCGGCGAGAACCGCCTGCCAGACCTCGCCCCGCCGCCAGCCACAGCTGCCGCACCCGCAGCAGCGCCCGCAGCGCCTGCGCGTCACGCGCCCGGACTCGATGACGACTTCAGCCTCGCCGATGCCGGCGTCGATCTCGCCACGCCCGACGCGCTGCCCTCGGAGCCGTCCGCGTCATCGTCCTCGTCCTCGTCGTCGATGGCCTCGCAGTTCGGCGAAGCGCAGGCGTTCATGCCGCACGATGACGAGCCGCTCGAGCTCGACACCGACGCGCTCGCCGCGCCGCAGCAGATGGGCGTCTCGCAGAACCCGGCAACGTCCAACCACGCGGCGGTCGCCGCGCGCGCCTCGCGCCCCGACAACAGCGGCATCGGGCGCGCGAGCCGGCCGAGCCACTCCGGTCAGGTCGCGACCCTGCGCGATCCCTCCGGCATGCACGAGGCCGCGCGCACGTCGGGGCTGCACGAAGCGGCGCGCACCTCGGGCCTGCACGAGACGGCGCGCGTGTCCGGCGAGCAGTCCGCCGCGCGCCGCGTGCGACCCCGTCCGAGCGCGCGTACCGGCGGTTTTTTGCTGCTCGGCGGCAAGCTGCGCCAGCGCCCGCTGCTGCGCGTGGGCGTCGGCTTCGCGCTCGCGCTGATCCTCGGCTCCATCGCCCCGCTGTTTCACGCCTCGTCGGTGATGTCGAACAAGGTCCGCCCGCAGCTCAAAGAGCTCTCCCGTGCGCGTGCCTACAGCAGCCTGCTGCGCGACCGCCCTGGCTACCGGCCGCCCGACGAGATCGAAAAGGCCGTCAGCAGCATGCGCTGGCGCCACGGCATCTACACGCTGCTGATCTGGTTCGGCGCCACGACGCTGCTCGGCGCCGCCTGGTTCCGCTTCACGTGATCACGCGCCGCTAGCGCTAGCGTTCGTCACCGCGATCATCGATGACCGTCGCCTCGTCCTCGGGGGCACCTTCGGCCGTCGTCGCCGCCATCGCCGCCAGGCGCTGCTCGCGTCGTTTGTGGAAGAACCACGCCAGCAAGATGCTGAGGTTGTAGAGCACGATCAGCGGCCCCGACATCATCAGCTGCGTCAGCACGTCGGGCGGCGTGAGCAACGCGCTGATGATGAACGCGATGACGATGAAGTAGCGATTGAAGCGCCACAGCATCTTGTGGTTGACCAGCCCGACCATCGACAAGAAGACGATCACCAGCGGCAGCTCGAAGACCACGCCGAAGGCGAGCAGCAGGCGCCAGACGAGCCCGAAGTACTCGCCCATCATCAGCGTCGGACGCAGCTCGAACGGCTTGCCCACCGAGACATTGACCAGCCCGCCGAGCAGCTTCTGCATCGAGCCCATGTTGTCTTTGGCGAAGCTGAGGAAGAACTGGAAGCCGTAGGGAAAGACGATGAAGTAGCCGAATGCAGCGCCGCCGATGAACATGATCGCCGAGACCGCGGCGAACGGGATGGCGTACTTCTTCTCGTTCTCGTAGAGCCCCGGCGCGACGAACTTCCACAGCTGATAGAAGACCACCGGCGAGGCCGCGAAGATGCCGCCCACCAGCGAGATCTTGAGGTACGTGAAGAACGGCTCGATGGGGTTGGCGAAATGCATCTTCGGCGGCCCGAGGCCGGCGTCGGCCCAGGCGCGCACCAGCGGCTGCGCCAGCAGCACGAAGAGGATGTCGGAGAACAGGTAGGCCACCAGCGTGGCCAGGATCAGCGCGATGACGCAGTACTTGAGGCGCGTCCGGAGCTCCCGCAGGTGCTCCGTGAAGGTCATGACCTTCTCTTGCGACATGGGCTGCGGCTCTACACTTTCGGCGCGTTGATCTCGGTGCGCGCTTCTTCGGGATCGCCGGCGTCGGCGGCAGCGCTGGCGGCGATGCTCGCGTCGTGTTGTGTCGGCGCTTCCTGAGCGCTCGCGCTGGCGACCGCGGCGTCCTCCTCGAACAGATCGTCGGGCACCGCTTCGTGGCGGGTGGGCGCATCTTCCGAGGCGTGCTCGGCGAGGTAGCGCGCGTGCTGCCTCTCGTTCTCGAGCGCCTCGAGCCGCGCGCGCTCTTCTTCGTCGTCGTAGTCGTGCGCGAAGTGCTCGGCCCCGTCAGCCGTGAGATCGTCAGCCGTGAAAGCCTCACCGTCGGCCGCGGCGTCGTCCTCGCTGGCGGCGGCGAGTCCCATCAGGTCCTGGCCGTCGGCTTCGATTCGGCGCGCCTCGTCTTCGATCTCGCGCTGCGCGTGCGAGACGCTCTCGTAGAGGCCGTCGCGCATCTCCTGGATCGGCTGGCGCAGCTCCTCGAGCGGCTCCTCGATGGCCGAACGCAGCTCGGCCGAAGCCTGACGCACCTGCCGCATGCCGCGGCCGATGGTCTTGAGCAGCTTGGGCAGCTTCTCCGGCCCCAGCGCCAAAAGCGCCACGACCAGCACCACCGCGATCTCCCAGAAGGACAGTCCGAACATATTCCGACGAGATTCTAACTCAGAAGAGCGGCAGTTGCTCTTCGGGCCCAGCCTGCAGCACCGTGATTCCGAGGGCCGAAAGATCCCCCGTCAACTCGGCGCAGTAGCCGCCGGTGAGCACCACCGTGCTCGGCTGGCAGGCGCGCACGTACTCGAGCAGGCCGCTGTAGTCGGCCTGCGCGCTGTAGGCGAAGGCGCCGTCGAGCGCCGTCTTGCCCAGCGGCCGCTCCTCGTGGGCGTGCGCCGAGACGAGCGCCACGCGGCGCCGCTCGAGGCGAGAGAGCGCCGGCGAGTCGCGCAGCGTGGCCGGCCAGATCAGCGTCTCGCCGGGACGCACGGTGGCGCGAAACGGCAAAAGCGTCGCCTCGCGCAAGCCCCCCGCGCCGCGCCCGGCATAGACGCTGGTCACCGCGTGGATGCGGCGATGCAGCCGCAGCGGGCGGTCGCCGAGCAGGGCCACCAGCTCTTGCGCCTCGCCGAGCACTGCCGAGAGCAGCACGGGCGTCTCGCCCGCCTCGAGCGCCGCGTCGACGAAGCGCACGATCTGCTCGCGCACGCCGCCGGCTGGCGGCAGCACCACGCGGTTGGCGCCGGCGTAGCCGCCGGTGAGCACCAGCACGTCGCAGCGCCGCGCCTCGAGCCGTTCGATGGGTGGCCGCTCGCGCGGGTTGATCGGCCCGGCGTAGACGATGCGGCGCCCCTCGTGCTCGACCAGCAGCGAGGCCGAGCCGAGCACGTAGCCCGCTGGAAACAGCTCCAGCCGCAGCTTGCCGAGGGAAAAGGGCCGCCCGTAAGGCGTGACCAGCGCGCGCGGCTCGTGCACGCGCCGCCCGCGGCCGTGCGCCTCGGCGAGCGCGTGAAGCAGCTCGGCCGTCTCGCCGGTGCAGAGGATCTTCTCGTGGCGGTGCGCCCCGCTGATCGCTGCGCTGCTGACGAAGCAGACGTCGCGCGCGCGCGGTGCGTCGAACCACAGCACGGTGCCGCGCAGGTGCAGCCCGCGGCGGTACTCGAAGAGCGCGCCGTCTGCGCCGCCGAGGGCGGTCATGGCTTGGCCTCGCGCAGCGCGCGCACGGCGGCGAGCGCCATCGCCGCGGCGGCGGGCGGCTCGAGCTGAAGCGCCGCCAGCGCCCCGTCGATGCGGTCGCCCGTGGCGTCTCCGCGCCCGGCGCGAAGCTCGAGCTCGCGCGCCAGCGTCGCGCTTTCGAGCGCCTCGTCTGCTTCGACGCGCGCGCCGAGCCACTCGGCGAGGATCAACGACAGCTCGAGCGCGCTCGCCTCGTCGGGCGGCGCCTGGCGCGCGCGCGCGAGGACCTCGCACATCGGCGCCGGCGCGCCCTCGGACTGCGCCAGCTCGGACGCCACGCGCCCGCGCGCCAGCTCGTTGTGCTCGCACAGCTCGACGTCGGCCCAGCTGAGCAGCGCCAACGTGCCCCACAGCTCGACATCGACGCCTTCGTCTGCGGCTCGATGGTGCGCGGCGAGCGCGTCCATCACCGCCTCCACGGCGCGCGCGGCCTGCCGGTTTTCGCGCTGGCGCAGTTGCCTCTGCAGAATCAGCTGTGCAGAGAAGCGGTCCACGCCTAGTCGAGCTCGCTGCTGCTCATGCGCCCCATCCGTAGACGACATAGCGCGCGTAGAGGTACACGTGCGCCGACACGAAGAGCAGCGCGTCGATTCGGTCGAGCAGGCCGCCGTGTCCGGGGATGATGCGTCCCGAGTCTTTGACGCCGTAGGCGCGCTT
Organism: Myxococcales bacterium; assembly: GCA_020431405.1. Lineage (GTDB taxonomy): Bacteria > Myxococcota_A > Polyangia > JAGQIK01. The sequence continues at coordinate 4,636 of JAGQIK010000214.1, read as the reverse complement.
GATCATCGACTCGACCAGATCGCCGATCTGACCGAGGGCGCCGCCGGGGATCGAGATGAACACCACGTCGGCCCAGCTCAGCCGCGGCAGATACCAGAACTTGGCCAGCACGGCGCAGCCGAACGCGGTCAACAGCCCGCCGATGGCGCCCTCGACCGTCTTGCCGGGGCTCACCGACGGGTAGAGCTTGCGCTTGCCGAATGCGCGTCCGGCGGCGTAGGCGCCCGTGTCCGAGCCGAAGGTGATCGTCAGGATCATCAGCACCCAGAAGCCGCCGTCGGGCATGCGCTTGATCAGCGCCAGGCACGTCAGCAGCACCGGCACGTAGATCACGCCGAAGACCATCAGCGCCATGGATGTCGCCGCCGAGCGCACGTCGCTGAGGCGGATCAGAAACAAGATCGCGCTCACCAGCGTGGCGAAGATCAGCAGCGCCATCAGCGCGTCGGGGCGCTTGGGCAGCCAATACATCATCACGCTGACCGTCACGCCGACGCAGCCGCCGGTGATGCGGATCCAGATCGGGTCGTCGCGCAGGACGATCCAATAGAACTCGAGCAGCGCGATGAAGGCCGCGACGTGGACGATGATCGCCACGGCCGTCGGGTCTTTCCAGATGACCGCCAGCACCAGCGGGGGCGCCAGCACGAGGGCCGAGACGATGCGCCAGAGAAGGTTCTTGTTGACGTCCTTCACTAGTGCTCAGACCGCTGCGCTAGTCCGCCGCGTGGGCCGCCGACAAACGTCCGAAGCGACGCTCGCGTTGTTGGTAGGCACGGATCGCGTCGAGCAGGTGCGGCTTGCGGAAGTCGGGCCACATCGTGTCGACGAACAGCAGCTCGGCGTAGGCCAGCTCCCAGAGCAGGAAGTTGGAGACGCGCTGCTCGCCGCTGGTACGGATCAACAGATCCACCGGCGGCAGGTAGGACGTCGAGAGGTGCTCGGTGATCATGCGCTCGTCGACGCGCGTGGGCTGAATCTCGCCGGTCTGCACCTTGCGCGCGATGGCGCGCATGCTCGCGGCGAGGTCCTCGCGCCCGCCGTAGCTGAGGGCGAGGCAGAGGATCATCTCGTCATTGTCGGCCGAGTCGGCCATCAGCTGGTCGAGCGGCTCGCGCACGAACTGCGGCAGCCGATCGAGCTCGCCGATGGCCGTGAGCCGGATCTCGTTGTCCATGATCTCGGCGCGTTCTTCGAGCACGTAGCGATACAGCAGCTCCATCAGGGCCTCGACCTCGTCGGGAGGCCGGTCCCAGTTCTGCTCGGAGAAGGCGTAGAGCGTCAGCGCTTCGATGCCGATGGCGCGCGCCGCGCGCACCACCTTGCGCACCGACTTGGCGCCTTCGTGGTGTCCGTCGATGCGCGCGAGGCCGCGGTCGCGCGCCCAGCGGCCGTTGCCATCCATGATGATGGCGACGTGTCGCGGAAGCGGGGCGCCGGCCAGCAAGGTCTCTCCCACCCGAGACTGCCCCGCCTCGAACGGCTCTGGCGGCAGCTCCTTGGCAGCCTGAGAGTGGTCCTTGCCCATGCTCGCGGAGTAGCACGCTTTGCGCCGACGTGGCAAGCACCTCGCACGCCTGCAGACCCTTGATTTCAATGCGGTCGCGAGCCACGATTTGTCGAAACGGATCGACTGGTTGGGCCGCGCGATTCGGGGCTCCGTCGGGGGGTGCTCGCCCCTCTCTACGCCGTATCATCAACCGCCAGATCACACGTTGACCGCTCGGGCGGTTCGTGTTGACCTGCCACGCGCACAGACCTTGCCGGTGGAGACGACGCCTATGAAGACATCAGACGACATCGAGAGCTACCTCATCGAGATGGACTCCAACTACAACTTGGTCGGCCAGAACATCTGGGTGATCAAGGACACGGGGCCCGACCTCGTCATCAGCATCGCCGGCCCGGTGCTGGTCTTCCGCGTCAAGGTCATGGATGAAGCCCAGGTCAAGGAGAACCGCGAGAGCCTCTTCCGCACGCTGCTCGAGCTCAACGCCACCGAGATGCTTCACGGCTCGTACGGCATCGAGGAGGGCGCCATCGTGATGACGTCGGCGCTCGAGCTCGAAAACCTCGACTTCAACGAGTTTCAGGCGTCCATCGAGGACATGAGCCTGGCGGTCACCAAGCACTATCCTATCCTTAGTCGGTACGTGGAAGCGGCGTAAGGGACAAGCGGCCTGTAGGAGCAACGCGTATGGGAATCTTCTCGAGACTGGGCAGCCTGATTAAGTCGAACATCAACGACATGATCTCCAAGGCGGAGGACCCGGAGAAAATGCTCAACCAGGTGCTGGTCGATATGAAGCAGCAGCTGGTGGAGGCGAAGAAACAGGTCGCCGTCGCCATCGCCGACGAGAAAAGGCTGAAGAAGCAGTACGAGGACGAGGCCGCTAAAGCCAAGGACTGGGAGCGCAAGGCGATGATGGCCGTGCGCGCCAATGACGACGATCTCGCGCGCGAAGCGCTCGCTCGCAAGTCCGAGCACGACGAAGCCGCAGCCACGATGGAGAAGCAGTGGCTGATGCAGAAGGACGCCGTCGACAAGCTCAAGGACAGCCTGCGCGGGCTCAACGCCAAGATCGAGGAAGCCAAGCGCAAGAAGAACATCCTCATCGCGCGCAAGAAGCGCGCGGAGGCGCAGAAGACGATCCACGAGACCATGTCGGGTCTCAGCGACACGTCGGCCTTCGAGACGTTCGACCGCATGGCGGCCAAGATCGACCAGCTCGAGGCCGAGGCCGAGGCGGGCGCCGAGGTTGCCGGCGAGCTGACCGGCGGCGACAACCTCGAGCAGCGCTTCAAGCAGCTCGAGGCGGGCGCGGGCAGCGATCAAGCGCTGCTCGAGCTCAAGGCCAAGATGGGCATGCTGCCCGAGCACAAAGAGGCCAAGGCGCTGCCCGAGGCCAAGGAGACGGCCCCGCAGGTCGACGAGGCGCTCGAGGCGCTCAAGGCCAAGGTCGCGGCCGAGGAACCTGCCGAGTAGCACCCTCGGTGCGCGGCACCAACTCCCCACTTCTCAGCCGATTGTCGCTGCTGCTGCCCGAGCGGCTCGGGCAGCACTTTCTGCTGCGGCCGTTTCGCCAGCTCGAGCGCGAGCATGTCGACGCCTGGCGCGACCCGGCCGCTGCGCGCGAGCGGGCGTTGGCGGCGATCCTGCGCACGCACCGCCGCAGCGAGATCGGCCAGGCCTACGGCTTCGCCGAGATCAGCAGCCTCGAGGCCTATCGTGCGCGCGTCGCGCCGCTCGAGCCGCGCGACCACGCCTTCCGCACGGCGGTGCAGCGCCAGCTTCATGGCGACGGTGAAGCGCTGGTGGCAGGGCCGCTGCTGGCGCTGCTCGCGGACGGCGAAGGCAGCGCCTATCCGCTCGGCGGCGACGGGCTCGTCTGCTGGCGCCACCACGAGCTGTCGATCCAGCGCATGGTCCTCGCGCGCGTGCCGCGCGTGGCGCGTGGCGCGTTTGTCGAGCTGCTGCCCGCCCATGCCGATGTCGACGATCCGCTGGCGCCGCTTTCGCCCGACGCGGCGCGCGCGCGGCTGGGGCTGAGCAGCAACACGCTGCCGGCGTGGCTTTTCACCGTGGCCGACGACGAGCTGCGCCTCGAGCTGCTCTTGCGCCTAGCGATCGAGCAGCGCGTGACCGCCCTGCGCGCGCCCACGCCGGGTGCGCTGGTGCTGTTGGCGCGCACGCTGGCGGCGGCAGCGCCGCGACTGCTCGAGGCGCTCGCCACCGGACGGCAGCTCGTCGGAGCCGAGCTGCCCGACGCGGTGGCGCGGCGCATCGCGCGGCGCAAGCCCGCACGCGGGCGCGCCGAGAAGCTCGAGGCGGCCGCGCGCGCGCGCGGCTACCTCGACCCGCGCGACGTGTGGCCCGAGCTATCGGTGCTGATCTGCCCGACGTCGGGCAGCGCCGCGGCGGCGGCTAAACGCCTGCCCGAGCACTATGGCCCGTTGCCGGTGCTCGACCCCGGCCTCGAGCACGCCGCCGGCCTCGTCGGCGAGCCGTTCTGGTCCGACCGCGCCGTGGGCGCGCTGCCGCGCGTGCAGCACTCGCTGGTGGAGCTCTACGACGACGGCGAGCGGCCGCTCGCCGACCAGCGCGTCGAGATCGGCGCGCAGCTCGACGTGCTGTTGACCAGCCATCGCGGCTGCTATCGGCAGCGGCTGCTGCACCGAGTCGAGGTCGTCGGACGCGACCCGCAGGGGCCACGCATCGCGGTGGCGTCGCGGCGCGCCGAGACGCTATCGCTCGGCCCCACGGGTGCGCTGCTCGTCGAGCGTCAGGTGCGCGGCGCGGCGCTCGCGGCAGCGCGTGAAGCCGGCATCGGCCTCGTCGGCTTCGAGCTGGGGCTTTTGCGGCTTCCGACGCCGCTCGAGCGCGCGCGCGCCACGCCGCCGCCCGAGAGCAAACCGGGCGACGACAACAAGCCGGGCTTCTTCGCGCGCCTGATCGGTCGCGGGCGCTCGGCGCGCGCACGAGCCGCCCAGAGCCCGCGCATCGACGACACGCTCACCGGCAAGCCCGTGCTGAGCTGGACGGTGGAGACGGTGCGCGAGCTCGACCCCGCCGCGGCGCTCGCGCTGCTGCAGGCGCTCGAAAACGAGCTGCGCCAGCGCTCGCCGAGCTACGCCG
>JAGQIK010000213.1 GCA_020431405.1 Myxococcales bacterium | reverse complement strand
GGCGCTCCCGCTGCCGGCGCCGCCGGACGTTTTCTTGCTGCACGCAGCCGAGCCCAGCGCGAGCGCGCCGAGGCAGATCAGGGTCAGGACAGGGTGTTTTGGCGACATCGATGCGCTCCTTGGGCAGCGGAAGCATCGCATCTTTGCGCCCCGGCGTTCAAACCGTGGTCCTCGGAGTCCTTATGCTGGCGAGCACTCGCCGCGAGGGTGTAGTGTTTGACGGCAAAGCATGCAGTCCGCGCGCATCCTGATAATCGACGACGACGACCTCTTCGCACGCTCGCTCGCGCGAACGCTGCGGCGCGAGGGCTACGAGGTCGAGACCGCGCGTGACGGCGACGAGGGCCTGCGCAGCATGGCGGCTCATCCCGCCGATCTCGTCATCTCCGACGTGGTGATGCCCAACAAAGAAGGCGTTGAAACAGCCGTCGAGCTGCGCCGCAACTTCCCCCAGGTCCCGCTGATCGCCATGTCGGGCGCGATGGCGGGCTCGGTGTACCTCGAGGTGCTCGGCAAGCTCGGCGCGCGCGCCACGCTGCAGAAGCCGTTCGAGCCCGAAGAGTTGATCGCGCACATCCGCGCGGCGCTGGCGGGTTGAGCCCGCCCACGGTCGTGCGCTCACGGCCGTCCCCACCGCGCCGACAGCGCGCTGGCCGGCAACTGGTCAGCAGCGGCGAAGACGCGGTACGGCGGCATCGCCGCAAACCCTGCGCAAGTGCTCGCTCTGGCGCCCTCGCCGGCGCCTGGCACGGTCCGTGGACTAGCGGCGCCTCGACTAAGGAGGTCACCGCAATGACTCGCACCATCACCATCGCCGCGCTCGTCTTTGGCTTCACGCTGATCGCCGGCGCCCACAGCACCCCCGCAGAGGCCAAGCCGCGCGTCGCGCGCTGGGTCTCGAACGTCGTCGCACGACAGGTCGCCAAGCGCGCCTGGCACAAGCACGCGCGCCAGCAAGTGCGCTCCAGCAACGAGAGCGTTCACGGCCAGCGTGGGTTCATCCCGCAGATTTTCCGCTCGGCGCACATCGCCAACGCCAAGCCGAGCGCCGACGGCAAACACACCAACTTCGACGGTCACTTCAGCTGGACCACCGGTCGCGGTGGCAGCGGCATCGCCGTCGGTCCGATCCCGGCGCGCGTCTCGCGCGGCACGACCCTCACCAACCTCAAGCGGCTCATCGGGCGTGCCGAGCTGCCGCAGGTCGAGCTCCAGCCGATGCACGCGCTCGAGGCGACCGGCGCGCGCCGCTAGCTAGTGCTCGGACCCGCCGGGATGTCGCTGGCTGGCCGCGAAGACGGCGCGGCCGCTGCTGGTGTCGAGCACCTCGATGAACGCCTCGACACAACGCGCGTCGAGCGAGGTGCCCGACAGCTCGCGCAGCCGGGCCACCGCCTGGGCCTTGCTCATCGGCTTGTTGTAGCTGCGTTGCGACGTCATGGCATCGAAGGCGTCGACTACGCCGAGGATGCGCGCGACAGCCGGCACGCCCGCGCCCGAGAGCCCCAACGGATAGCCCGCGCCGTCGAGCCGCTCGTGGTGCGTCAGCGCGCCGCGCACGCTGCGAAGGTCGGCGCCCAGCGCCGACAGCAGCGTCGCACCGTAGCCGGGGTGGCGGCGGATCTCGCGCAGCTGGCGCTTGCCGAGCTTGTCGCTCTTGCCCGACAGCAGCTTCTGGCTCACGCCGAGCTTGCCGATGTCGTGAAGCGCGCCGGCGAGACCGACCATCGGCGCCTCGGCGCCGTAGCCGAGCGCGCGCGCGAGCAACCGCGCGTAGGCGCCCACGCGACGGCTGTGCTCGAAGGCGTGCTGGTCGTGCGCACGCAGCGCCTGCAGCGCTTTGACCAGCCGGCGCTGGAGGTCGGGCTCGCGCAGCGCGCCGTCGAGGACCTTCGCCGCCGCTTTGGAGAGCGGCATCTTGCGCCGGCCGACGACGAGCTGGCGCCGGCCGGTGAAGGTGCGGCGCACGCGCGCGCCCGTCGATCCCGGCATCGCCGCCACCGGCAACGCCAGCAGCGTGCTGATGGCCACGGCGACGACCGCCGCTCCGATTGTCGCGCGCGTCCTGGCGCGGCCTTGGACTGTAAAAAGCATCATCGTTTCAACGGACGAGGGCATGGCGCGGCTCCCCTGTGGCCGCCCGGCTCGACCGACACGACAGCGCGGCTGCAATCCCCATGCGCACACGCGGTGGCTGTCATGGTGGCCACTGAGGGGTGGCGACCCTCGGCGGCTGCGGCGCTAACGCACTGGAATAAAACGGCCGACTTTGCGCCTGTTTATTGCAGCGTCGAGCCACGTGCCGCGCGCTGATCAAGCCACCGTCGACGTCAGACACCAGCTCCCCGTGCCCCAGCCCAAGCGCACGTCGTCGGGGGCCGCCGAGCGGAACTTCGGCGACGCGGCTGTCGAGCAGAGCGAGCACCTCACGCGGCTGCTGCGCCTCAAGAAGGCGGCCACCATCGCGCTCGTCGCCTGGCCGCTGTTCGGGGTCGTCGACTGGTTCATCGTCGGCTTCGTCCACCCTGGCCGGCTCTGGTACTACCTGCTGCTGCGCGCCGTCGGCTTGGTGCTGATCGGCCTCGCCGCGTTTCGCCTGCACAAAAAGCCTGCCCCTTCGCCGCGGCTGCTCAGCGTGCTCGACACCGGCGTCTTCGCTACGCTGGCCGGCCTGATCTCGCTCGCCAGCGTCGAGTGCGGTGGGCTCGAAAGCCCCCTCGCGCTCGGCGTCGTAACGGTCCTGCTCTGTCGCAGCGCACTGCTGCACGACAACTGGCGCCACGCGATCATGCCCGTGGGCCTCGCCGCCTCGATGCATCCGCTCTCGCTCGCCGTGCTGACGATCTTCTCGCCCGAGATGCAGGCGCAGCTCGCCGACTCGCGCGCCATCGGCGCCTTCGTGCTCAACGAGCTGTTCATCGCCGGCGCCGCCGCGCTGACGCTCATCGGCGGACACGCCGTCTGGGCGCTGCGCCGCAAGGTCTTCGAGACGCGCTCGCTCGGCCGCTACCGGCTCAAGCAGCGCATCGGCAAGGGCGGCATGGGCGAGGTCTGGCTCGCGCATCACCGCAACCTCGGCCGCGACGTGGCGGTCAAGATCCTGCGTCCCGACAAGCACATCGAAGCCGAGGCGATGCGGCGCTTCGAGCGCGAGGTGCGCGCCACCGCCGACCTCTGTCACCCCAACACCGTGCGCGTCTTCGACTACGGCGTCACCGACGACGGGCTCTGCTACTACGCGATGGAGCTGCTCGAGGGCGAGGACCTGGGGCAGATGATCGAGCGCAAGGGCCGCGTGGAGCCCGCGCGCGCGCTCGACTTCATGCGCCAGGCGGCGAGCGCGCTCGCCGAAGCGCACGCGCGCGGCATCGTGCACCGCGACATCAAGCCCGAGAACCTCTTCGTCACGCGCGTCACTGGCCAGGGCGAGCTGATCAAGGTGCTCGATTTCGGCCTCGCCAAACACGACATCGCCCCCGGCGAGGACGGGCTGACCAGCGAAGGCTTCGCGGTCGGCACGCCAGCCTACATCTCGCCCGAGGTCCTGCACGGACACGACGCCGAGCCGCGCTCGGACATCTACGGCCTCGGCTGCGTGCTCTATCACCTGCTCAGCGGCAGCCCACCCTTCGCCGACGACAACCCACGTCAGGTGCTGCTCGGCCACATGTGCAAGGAGCCGCCGCCGCTCTCGCCTTCGGTGCTCGAGCGCGCTCCCGACGGCACCGAGGAGCTGCTGGCGCGCTGTCTCGCCAAGAACGTGGACCAGCGCTTCGCCGACGCGCTCGCGCTCTCCGAGGCGCTCGAAGCGCTGCTCGATCCGCGACGCGCGCGCGCGCGCAGCCGCGAACGCCAGCGCCGCCGCGAGCGCGAGCGAGAGCGCGAGCGAGAGCATGAACGCGCGCGTGCCGAGCGCCATCGCCGGCGACAAGCGCGCCAGCGTGACGCCGCCCGAGCGCGCGCGCCAAAACAACGCCGCGACGACGCACGGCCGGGCCCGGACGCCGCAGAGCTGCCCACGACCATGTGGGCCGGCACCGAGCGCCGCCCG
>JAGQIK010000004.1 GCA_020431405.1 Myxococcales bacterium | reverse complement strand
TCGAGGGCCACGGGCGGTGCGAGCACCTCGAGCGCAAAGCGTCCGTCCGCGCCCGTCGTCGCGCGCTCGGACCTGCCCCCAAAGCGCACGAGCGCCCCGGCGAGTGGAGCGCCCGATTCGTCGACGACAACGCCGCGCAGCGTGCCCGCGAACGGGCCCGGCGCGTCGACGCTGGCATCGCCCGCCGCGTCGACTGCGGCGTCCCCGCCGCTGACGTCGCCCTCGGCGTCGCTCGCCGCAGGACCATCGCCACACGACGCTGCGACCAAGACGAGCAGCGACACGCCCAGTGCGAGCTGCGCCTGGCCGAGACTGACCGGGGAGGTCACCCCGGAGCTACTTGGACGTGATGCGCAGAATGCGCTCGCCGACGGCGTCGACGATGAACAGCGCGCCCTTGTCGTCGAAGGTCAGCCCCATCAGGGCCCCGGCGGGCAGGCCGGTCTCGAGCCAGTCGACGACGACGCCGTCGGTCGTGAAGGCGTAGATCGTGGCCGTCTCGTTGTCGGTGATGAAGATCAGTCCGTCGTGAAGCTCGAGCCCCGACGGCTTCTTCAGCCCGGCCTTGGCACCATCGACGAGCGTCGTCAGCGTCGCGTCGTCGACCCGCCGCTGGGTCGTGCCGTCGTAGTTGGGCAGGATCGCCGCACCGGGCGTGCCGCTCTTGGTGTCGAGCGTGGCGATGCGGTTGTTGCCCGTATCGGCGATGTAGAGCAGCCCGGTCTTGTCGTCGAGCATCATGTGCGAGGGCACGTCCGCGACGCGCTTGACCTTGCCTTCGACGTAGCGCCCGACCTCGCCGTCGGAGTGGTCGGCGCCGCCCGGGCCGTGGTCGGAATTGAACGCGTAACGCGCGACGGCGCTGTGCATGCCATCGAAGACCCAGAAGACGTTGTCCTTCTCCCAGGCGATGCCCATGCCCAGCGGGCTGTTGTGCAGCATATCGAGGTGGCCCGCGTGGCCGGCGTTGAAGATCGCCGGGTCGGAGCTCCACAGCGTCGGTCCCATGAAGTCGGCTGGCGTGGTCTGCTGCGTGGGCTGGTCCGTCTCGTGCGACGTGGCGAAGTTGCCGTTGGCGCCAAAGGCGAGGCTGCTCGGGCGCGCCAGGAAGTGCTGCCCACCGGCGCCGCTGGCCTTGCCGGTCTTCTGGTTGGCCGTCCCTGGGTTCTGCACCAGCGCGACCGAGTTGTCGCCCTGGTTGACGATCCATAGCTCGGTCTTGCGCGTCGGGTGAAACGCGAGATCCGTCGGACGCGAAAGCTGCGGCCCCTCGTGGATCACCGTCATCGACACCGAGTCGATGCTATGGGCGTAGCTGCCGAGCACGGCGAGACCGACCGGTGCGTCAGGTTGCGACGTTGTATCAGGAGCCTGCGCGTCGACCGACGCGTCGGCGGCCGCCGTGCTGCTGTCGCCGCAGGCCGCATCAAGAACAAGCAGCGGCAACAGGCCAACTAGGAATGCAAGACGAAAGCGCATCGATACCTCCTACATCGATCCCTATACGATGGAGCAAAGCCGACCGCAAGTGGTGCTCCTTGGGATCGTGCCGCTGAAATGTCGGACCCGCGACGCGCGAGTGTAAGCCTGCTGCGCGACTGTGACCGCGCGGATCACACTCCGCTGCCCGCGACCACGCCGTTGATTCGCTCCGATTGCGCCTCGAATACAGCGCGTTGGGCCTCGGTCAAGAGCGCCCCGTGTCGTCTCCACGCCCAAGCGCGTACTGGTCCCGCAGTTGCTTGATCTCGCCATGACGACGCGGAAGGAGCGAACTGATGACTCTCCGAAACACACTCGGAATGACCAGTTTCCGCGCATCCGTCGCGCTCGCCGTGTCGCTGCTGCTCTCGTCGTGCGCGACCACGCGCGGTGCGCGACCGGACGACATGAGCGCGGCCAAACACGGCCAGGTCGCTGCGGCCGAGCGACAGAAGGCCCGACATCACGCCAAGCAGTATCATCGCGGTCGCAACGCTCGCGGGGCGCGCCCAGCGGCGCGTGGGCAAACGACGTTGATTTCGAGTTCGCCGATAGCTTCTACAACCCCACCGACCGACACCGCTACGCGGCCGCGCGTCACCGCGAGCACGCCCGTCAGCACGAGCTAGCCGCACAGGCGCTGCTGCGCTTCGAGAACCGCAGCTGCAAGCGCATCACGACCAAAGTGCACGTGGTGTGTCCGCTGCTCGGTCAGGTGGTGCGCGTCTACAAGCTCGCGCGAGGCGTTCGACTGCAACTGGTCAAAGCCGTGAACGTCCGCGCGATGCTGGCGCACATGCGCTGCCACTTCGCTTTCGGCCGCAAGATGGGTCGCGAAGGCATGAGCGCCTGTCCGCTGTATCTCAAACGCCTGTCCATCACGCGGGTGGGCCACACGTCCGCGATCGACATCACGACCGAGGATTCGGCCGCCGTCAACGAGCTGCGCGTGCGCGCGCGCGCATGTCACCGGAGGTCAGCGGTGAGACGCTGTGCCCGCGCGGTGAGGCTCAGTCCAGCACGAAGCGGAACGTGTAGCTCAGGTCCGCGGCTACCGCCACGCCGGCGCGACGGGCGGGGCGAAAGCGCATGCGCTGGGCCGCGGCGACGGCGAGGCGGTCGAGCTGCGGATGCAGCCGCCGCAGCACGCGCGCCGCGACCACGGCGCCGCCGCGGCTGATCGACAGCCGCAGCACCACCGGGCCTTCCAGACCGAGCTCGCGCAGCGGCGCCGGGTAGACCGGACGGACGCGCGACAGCAGCACCGGAGCGCTGCCGCCCGGCGGGAGCGGGGCGCTACCCGCTAGCTTGCGGCTAGCAGCGCCCCGCGGCTGCGGGCCGCGCTGCCGGGCCACGCTCGG
>JAGQIK010000212.1 GCA_020431405.1 Myxococcales bacterium | reverse complement strand
GTAGCTCGCCGAGCTGGTCGGCGCGCAGCCCCACCGCGTCGAGCGCCTGCTGCGCCAGGTCGAAGGTGCGTTCGACGAGGTCGTCGAGCAGCGTCTCGAGCTCGGGGCGCGAGAGCTCGAGGTCGAGGTCTCCGTCGTCGCCGCAAAGATACGGCAAGCTGATGCGCGCCTTGGTGCCGCGGCTCAGCTCGCGTTTGACGTGCTCGGCCACCTGCGCGATGCGCTGCATGGCGGCGGGATCGTCGCGCGGATCGAGCGAGCGCTCGAGGGCGCGCTCGACGATCCAGCCGCAAATGCGCTGGTCGTAGGCGTCGCCGCCGATAAACGGCTCGCTGATGCCGCCGACGTAGCGCACCCCGCCGCCGCTGACGTCGACGACGCTGAAGTGAAAGTGGCCGCCGCCGAGATCGTAGATGCCCACGAGGTTGCCGCCGGGCGTCTGGTCGCGCTCGTGCAAGCCATGGGCGAGCGTCACCGCCACCGGCTCGTGCACGACGCCGAGCACGGATAGCCCAATCGCCTCGCAGGCCGAGGCCAGCGCGAGGCGGCGGCGCTCGTCGAACGTCGCCGGCGCCGCGACCACGGCGCGCGTGATCTCACCGCCCATATACTTCTCGGCGAGCTGCCGCAGCCGCGCGAGCAGCACGCCGACCAGCTCGTGGACCGTTAGCTCGTCGCCGCCGAGCAATAGCGACAGCTGCCCGTCGCGGCCAGGACGCACGCCGTAGGGCAGCTGCGCGCACGTCGCGCGCACGCCGTCGTCATCGAAGTCGCGCCCCAGCAAGTGCTTGAGCCCGAGCGCGGTGCGCCTGGCGTTGAGCCCGGCCTGCGCCTTGGCCGCCTGCCCCACCAAGCGCTTCTTCTGCGTCACCGCCACCACCGACGGCATACGCGGCGCGCCGCGCTCGTCGCAGACGACGCTGGGGCCGCCCTGCGCTTGCACGGCCACCGAGCAAGCGCTGGTGCCGAAGTCGATGGCGAGGATCGAGGAGCTCATTTGATCAGGTACTGCACCAGTGAGAAGGCAAACCAGCCGGCAAGAACGAGCAGCACGACCCCCATGACGCGAATGATGCGATCGAGCGTGCTCGGCTTGAAGCGTCCACGATACCGCCGCACCAGCACGATCAGCACGCTAAACCAGCTGATGATGCCAACACAGGCGCCGAGCGCAAAGGGCAGCGCCATGCCCTTCTCGAAGCGCACCAGCCCGGTGGAAAAGAGCGTCGTCGCCGCCGCCGTCCAAGTGGCGATGAGCGTCGGGTTGAGCGCGCAGATGGTGAAGCCGAGGAAGAAGTTGCCAGCCAGGCTGTCGCGCGACTTGCCCGGGTCTTTGGCCTCGCCTTCGCTTTCGCGCTTGCGCACGAAGACGATGCCGAGCACGGCGAGCACCGCGGCCGCAACGCCGCGCGAGGCGGGCACGATCCAGGCGTACTTGGCGAGGAACGCGGCGAAGCCCCAGAACGCGAGGAACGCGTAGCCCATCTCCGAGAGCGCGCTGCCGGCGGCAATAGCGAGCGCGGCGCGAAACCGCCCCTCCACGCCGCGCGCGAAGACGAGCACGGCGATGGGCCCGGCGACGGGCATGCTGCCGATGAATCCGAAGGCGAAGCCGACGAGCGCTGCGATGAGCACGTGGCGCCCGCTCGATCGTGCGGAAGCGGCGCGGCGCTAGAGGCGCGCGGCGGCGATGGCGGCAGGGATGCCGGTGGGCGTGACGCGAAAGCCGATCAGCAGCATGTCGTCGTCGGTGGCGATGCTGTCGATGTTCGCCACGGGCGTGACGGTGCGCAGCACTTTGTTGATCGTCGGGTTGGCGGCGAGCGCGGGGACCTCGAAGAAGTCGAGCACGATCGAGTCTTCGGTGGCCGAGACCAGCGCCGGGGGACGCTTGGGCATCATGTTGACCAGGTTGCCCGGCTTGGAGAGGTCGAGCGCGCCCGATTTGAGCAGACCTGCCACCGGCGTGTCGGCGTCGCCGACGAGCTCGAGGTTGAGGTCCGACAGCCCGATGGTGACGCGCAGCGAGTCGGGACCGAACTCGAGGCGGTTGAACGTCAGCGCGACCTCGGCGCGCACCGTGGTCTTCATCACGTTCATCGTCGCGCCCACGCACAGCGCTGGCGGGCGCGCGGCGATGGCGACATCCTGCGGCCCCTTGCCGCCGCCGAGCTGGCCCACGAGCCAGCGGAAGACGTCGAGCGGCACGGCGATACGCATCGCCATGGCGTGGCGAGCGAGGGTGAAGGCTGTCAGTGGCTTGGAGATCATGAAGCGCCCGGCTGAGCTCAGCGCGGCGCCGATGGGCAGTTGCATGGCGTCATCGTAAGGCGAAGTGTGACGCGACTGCAACGAGCATGAGGTGGGCCCGTTCTTACGCCCCGGAGACGTTCTACAGCGAGCGCACGACGCGCAGGCCGATGCGCGGCGATGCGTAGGTGCCGGCATGCTCGCTGCGCGCGGAGTAGCGCACGTCGCGCGCCGGCGAGCCCCAGCTGCCGCCGCGCACGGCGCGCTCGTGGGTCCACTCGGCGACGTTGCCCGCGATATCGTAGAGGCGCCAGCGGTTGGGGCGGCGCTTGGCCACGGCGTGCGGGCGGCGGCCCGAGTTGGCGCGGAACCAGGCCACGTGGCTGAGCTTCCACGAGGCGCTGTCGCAGTTGGGCAGCGGCCCGCTGGGCAGCGCGTCGCGGCTGCCGGCGCGCGCCGCGTACTCCCACTCGTCCTCGCTGGGCAGCCGATAGCCGCCGCAGCGGTAGATCGGATCGCCGTCGGGCTCGCTGGTGGCGGCGCCGTCGTCGTCGCTCTGGGGCGCCGGGCTGTAGGGCGCGCGCGGCACGGGTGCCGCCATGCAGCGCACGTCGCGGCCCGCGCCGCGGCAGACGTAGCAGGGCGCGAGGCCGCGCCGATAGGACAGCGCGTTGGCGTAGGCGGCCGCCTCGTGCCACGTGACACTCTCCACCGGGCAGTCGTCGCGCTTGCAGTCGCGCGCGCGCGAGGGCTGGTAGCCCATCAGGCGCTCGAACTGATGGCGCGTCACCTCGGTGCGGCCGATCTCGAAGGTGTGCTGCAGGCGCACGTAGCGCATCTGCTCGCCGTCGGCCGCGCAGCGGTCGGCGATCGGTCCGACCAGCATCCGCCCCGGCGGCAGCACGACCCACGAGCCGTCGTCGTCGGCGTAGCTGTAGAGCGGATCGCCGACCAGCACCGTGACGCTCTGCTCGTCGGCGCGCGGCGCCTGGCCGAGCCCCAGAAGCTGCGTCAACGACACGGCAGCGAGCAGCGCCGTCACGGCGATCACCGGCGTGACGAGCCAGCGCAGCTCGGGCCACGAGCCGCCGATGATGCGCACCGCCTCGATGACGCTCTCGGCACCGGCTTGGCGGTAGTGCGTCTCGCCGTGGCGGCGCTGGCCGAGCGTACCGTCGACGGTGATGAGGTCGCCCTCGCGCAGCTCGAGCCGCGCCTTGCCCGCGCGAAAACGCGCGCGCACGTCGATCAGCGCGCCCGCGGTCATCACCAGGTGGCGGCGCTCGCCGATCTCGATCTCGATGCAGCGCTCCCCGTCGGACGCCGGGTCATCACCGTCGCGCGATTCTTCGGGCAACGAGACCACGCGTCCGACCACGCGGAACGTCCGGCGCCCGATGGCGTCCAGCGGCCGGTAGCGATGACGCCACAGCAGCCGGTACACCGCGGCGAGCGCGCAGGCGGCTCCGCTGCCGACGAACAGCAACAGCCAGCTCGAGAGGGCGTCGCCGGAGAACATCGAAGCACACACCTTTCGCCTAAGAACGGGCCGCCAATTAATTATAGCTAGCGAGAGACGGCGAGCACGGGCGCCTCGTTTTTCGGTAGGCTCAAAGCTCCGATGATCGACCTCGAAGGCATAAAGCGCACCTTCAGCGCCCACTACGCGCGCAGCGCCACGCACGTGGTGCGATCTCCGGGGCGCGTCAACCTCATCGGAGAGCACACCGACTACTCGCACCTACCTGTACTGCCGATGGCCATCGACCGCGCCACCTGGCTCGCCGTAGCGCCACGCGACGACGGGCGCGTGCGCGCGCGCTCGCAGGTCAAGCCGGGCGACGCCGACATCGCCCGCGACGCGCTCGACGCCCCCGTCGACGCGCCGTGGCAGCGATATCTCGTCGGCGTGCTGCGCGAGCTCGCCGGCGTGGCGCCCGGCGCGGGCGCCGACCTGCTCATCGGCGGCGACCTGCCCACCTCGGGCGGGCTGTCGTCGTCGTCGTCGCTCTCCGTGGGGCTGTTGCGCGCGCTCGACGCCGCCTGGGAGGCGGGGCTCGACCAACGCGACCTGCTGCGCCGCGCCATCGTCTCCGAGCGCCATGTCGGCGTCGAAGGCGGCGGCATGGACCAGACGGTGATCACGCTGGCCAGCGCCGGCGCCGCGCTGCGCATCGACTTTCTGCCGGCCGCCGAGCGCGCCGTGCCGCTGCCGGCGGGCCTCGAGATCGTCGTCGCCTACAGCGGCTCCGAAGCGCCCAAGGGCGGCAGCGCCCAGCGCGACTACAACGAGCGCGTGGTGGCCTGCCGCCTCGCCGCCGCCGTCATCGCGCGCGCGCTCGAGCTCGACGTCAAGGCCGCGCACGATCCCGAGGCGGCGCCGCTGCTCGGTGACGTCGCCTTCGCCGCCGGCGGGGCCGACGCGCTCGCACACGTCGCCGACGGGCTGCCCGAAAGGGCGAGCGCGCGCGAGGTCGCCGACCGCGCCGGCGTGGCGCTCGAGCCGCTGGTGCGCCTGACGACCACCAGCTTCCCGGCCGACGACGCCGTGGCACTGCGCGCGGCGGCCCGCCACGTGACATCCGAGGCGGCGCGCGTCGACGCCGCCGAGCGCGCGCTGCTCGCCGGCGAGCTCGACGTCTTCGGCACGCTGCTCGACGTCAGCCACCACAGCCTCGCGCTCGACTACAAGTGCAGCACCGCCGCGCTCGACCACCTCTGCACCGCGATGGTCAGCGCCGGCGCCTTCGGGGCGCGCCTGACCGGCGCGGGCTTCGGCGGCTACGCCCTCGCCGCGGTGCCGCCGCAGCGCGTCGACGACGTCATCGCCGCGTCGCTGCGCGCCACAGATGGACCCGCCTTCCGCGTCGTCGCCAGCGACGGCGCCACCGTGACCTCGCTCTAACCAGGACCCTCGATCGCAATGGCAATGAAGAAAGACGCCCGCGAGTTTCTCGCTCAACTGCTCGATGCCCCCTCCCCCTCTGGCTACGAAGGCCCCGCGCGGCGCGTATGGCTCGCGCGCGTCGCCGACGTCGCCGACGAGACGAGCGTCGACGTGCACGGCAACGCCATCGCCACGCTCAACCCCGGCGGCTCACCGCGCGTGATGCTGGCCGGCCACATGGACGAGCTCGGCTTCCAGATCCACCACATCGACGACAACGGCATGCTGCGCTTCCGCCCCATCGGCGGGCACGACATGCGCCAGCTGACCGGCCGCCGCGTGTTGGTGCACACCGCCAAGGGCGCCATCGTCGGCGTGATCGGCCAGCGCCCGATCCACCTGATCCGCGACCGCAAGACGCACAACGCGCCCAAGTACCACGAGCTGTGGATCGACTGCGGCTTCGCCGACGGCAAGGAAGCCAAGCGCAACGTCGACATCGGCGACCCCGCGACATACCAGGAGTCGTTCGCCATGCTGCGCGGCGAGATCGCCGTGGCGCGCGGCTTCGACAACCGCGCGGGCGCCTTCGTCGTCGCCGAGGTGCTGCGCGCGCTCAAGGGCGCCAAGGGGCTCAAGGCGCAGGTCACCGCGGTGGCCACGGTGCAGGAAGAGATCGGGCTGCGCGGGGCACGCACGGCGGCCTACGGCATCGACCCCGAGGTCGGCATCGCCGTCGACGTCACCTGGGCCACCGACAACCCCGGCGGCGAGGCGCGCGTGATCGGCGAGTGCAAGCTCGGCGCGGGGCCCGTGCTGACGCGCGGCCCCAATATCAACCCGCCGCTCTACGACATGCTGCGCACCGCCGCGCGCCGCGGGAAGATCTCGCTGCAGCACCGCGCCCTGCCCGCCGGCTCGGGCACCGACGCCAACGCGATCCAGATCACGCGCGCCGGCGTCGCCACCGCGCTGCTCGGCGTGCCGCAGCGCTACATGCACTCGCCGGTGGAGCTGTGTCACCTCGGCGATCTCGACGCCACCGTGCGGCTCATCGCCGGCACCATCCGCCAGATGAAGCCCACCACCTCGTTCATCCCCGAGTAGCGGCCGCTAGCGCGATGCTCGAGCGGCTCTTCCGGCTCTCCGAGCACGGGACGACGGCGCGGCGCGAGGTCGTCGCCGGCCTGACCACGTTCGTCACGGTCTCCTACATTCTGGTCGTGCACCCGCAGCTGCTCGCCGCCGCCGGGATGCCCTTCGACGCGGTGCTGTTCGCCACCTGCGTGAGCGCGGCGTTCGGCTCGGCCTTCATGGGGCTGGTGGCGCGCTACCCGATCGTGCTCGCCCCCGGCATGGGCCTCAACGCCTACTTCTCGCTGGTGGTGGTGCCGCTGATCGCCAAGAGCGGCTACGCCTCGCCCGAGCTGGCGTGGCGCGCGGCGCTCGGCTGCGTCTTCATCTCGGGCGTGCTGTTCGTGCTGCTGTCGGTGATCAAGGTGCGCGAGATGATCGTCGACGCCGTGCCGATCGCGCTCAAGGTCGCCATCTCCGCCGGCATCGGCCTCTTCATCGCGCTGATCGGCTTTCAGCAGGGGGGCCTTATCAAGACGCACCCGGCGACGATGCTGACCCTCGGCGACATCGGCAGCCCACAGGCGCTGCTGACCATCGGCGGCCTGCTGCTCACGGCGGGGCTTCTCGCGCGCGAGGTCAAGAGCGCGATGCTGTGGAGCATGCTCGTGGTGACGCTCGCGGCGCTGCCGCTCGGGCTGGCCAAGCTGCCGGCGCAGATCGTGGCGCTGCCGCAGCCGAGCGCGACGTTTCTGGCGCTCGACATCCCGGGCGCGCTTCACGCCGGCCTCGCCAACGTGATCTTCGCCTTCTTCTTCGTCGACCTGTTCGACACCCTCGGCACGCTCATCGGCGTGGCGCAGCAAGGCGGGCTGCTCGACGACGACGGGCGCCTGCCGCGCGCCACCAGCGCGCTGCTCGCCGACGCGCTGGCCACGCTGTTCGGCTCGCTGGTGGGCACCAGCACCGTGACGAGCTACGTCGAGAGCGCCGCGGGCATCGCCGCCGGCGGGCGCAGCGGGATGACCGCCGTGGTGGCGGCGCTGCTGTTTCTGTTGGCGCTGCTCTTCGCGCCGGTGTTCAAGATCGTGCCGCGCATGGCGACCGCGCCGGCGCTCATCGCCGTGGGCGCGCTGATGATGACGGGCGTGCGCAAGATCGAGTGGAAGGACCTCTCGGAGGGCATCCCGGCGTTTCTGACCATCGCCTCGATGGCGTTTACGTTCAGCATCGCCGAGGGCATCGCCTTCGGCTTCGTCACCTACGCGGTGGTCAAGCTCATCGCTGGGCGCGCGCGCGAGGTCAGCGTGGTGGGCTGGGTGCTGGCCGCCGTGTTCGTGGCGCGGCACGCGCTCTTGCACTAAGCCCGAGGCTTACCTACAGTCTCCCACATCGACCTGGAGCCGTACTCATGCAGTCTGCCCGCCCCGCCCTCGCCGCCCTCGCGTTCGTCGCAGTCGTCCTGCTCGTCACCGCCTGCGGAGACAGCGGCGGCAATCCCAGCGGCCCGTTTCCCGACAGCACCGTCGACAGCGGGGGCTTCTTCGACACGACGACGTTTCCCGACCTGACGCTCGACAGCGCCAACCCGCCGCTGCCCGACACCTTCGTCTGGCCCGAGCAAGGACCGCGCGACTCGGTGGTCTTCGGCGACACGACCGTCGACGGCAGCGTGCCGCAGGACACGGGGACGCCCAGCGACGGCAGCGGTCAGCTCGACGGCGGCCCGCTGACGACCGTAACAGCGCCTTTCACGCTCGACTTCGAGAGCAGCAACGGCGGCGGATCAGGCACGCGCGACTGGCAGTGGGGCACCATCGCGCCGTTCACGCCGGGCGGCAACTGCTCGACGAGCGCCAAACCGCCGGCCGCAGCGCACTCGGGCAGCAAGGCCTGGGGCACGGTGCTCAACGACTGCTACACCGCCATCGGCAACGCCTCGGCCAGCTGCACCAACGCCGACCCGAAGGACGACAGCATCCTAAGGTTCCGCATCACCCTGCCCGCCTCGATGAGCTCGGCGACACTGCGCTGGTGGGAGTATCGCGACTACTTCTTGACGTTCGATTGGGCCGAGGTGCGCGTCGACGGCGCGGTGGCCAAGCAGCACTGCACGGGCAGCGCCGACCCCAACTGGACGCAGAACACGCTCGACCTCTCGGCGCACATCGGCAAGACGATCACCGTCGCGTTCCACTTCATGGCTACGACCGTGGTCAACTACTCGGGCTGGTACATCGACGACGTCTCGGTGCAGTAGCGCGCAGCGCCGCGCTAGTCGCCGCCCCAGTAGCGCACCGGCCCGACGTCCATGTGAATGAACTGGCTGTCGGGATAAAGCCCCAGCCCGCCGGCCTTGAGCTTCTTGACGTAGCGGTGCAGCTTGCGCAGCGACACGCCTTCGATCTGGAAGTCGATCGCCTCGCCGCGCATGTGGCGGCTCTTCTTCGCCACCTGCTTGCTCTGGCGCGTGCGCAGCGTGTTGAAGCGCGGCGAGCGATAGCCGCTGATCACCACCACCTCGCGCCAGCGGCCGAAGTGATCGACGACCTTGTAGAGCAGCGCGACGAGCTTCTCGGCGGGCAGCTTGCTGGCGTCGTCGGGCCCCGAGCGCAGCACGTAGGCCAGCGCGCGCCGCCCCTCGGGCAAGACCTTGCCGTCGTCTCCGATGACGCGAATGCGGCGGCGCTCGCCGCTGGTGTAGCCGCGCAAGGTCAGCTCGCCCTTGGCGGGGCGCGGCAGCAGCCGGCGTGAAGGTGCGGGCGGCAGCGCTACCGGCCAGACGCGCACTGTGCCGTCACCGGAGCTGCTGACGGCGAAGCGGCCGCGGTGATCGAAGGCGACGGAGTTGACCTGATAGCGGTGGCCGCGCAGCACGGCGCGCCGCACCTTGTCGTCTTTGCCCGGCTTCGTCGCGCGCGCCACGTCCCAGAGCACGATGGTGCGATCGAGGCTAGCGCTGGCCAGCAGCGTCGCCGACGGATCGAACGCCAGCGCCGTGCAGCGCCGCACGTGACCGCGCAGGCGCGCCCGCCGTTTGCCGCTCGCCACGTCCCAGATCATGACGCGCTTTTCGAAGCCGGCCGAAGCGAGCAGATCGCCCTTGGCCGAAAACGCCAGCGCGTTGACCCATTGCGGGTGGCCCTCGATCTCGCTCGACGCCTTGTAGAAGACGTCCTTGCCGACAGAGACGCCATAGACGCGGATCTTGCCGTCTTCGCCGGCCGCCGCGACCTTCTTGCCGCCGCGCGCCACCGCCACGGCGCGCACCCATCCAGGCTGCGAGCGCTCGACGCGCTTGCGCAGCCTGCCGTCGAGCGTCGCCAGCTCGAGCCCGTCGCCTTCG
This sequence comes from Myxococcales bacterium, assembly GCA_020431405.1. Lineage (GTDB taxonomy): Bacteria > Myxococcota_A > Polyangia > JAGQIK01. The sequence goes on along the minus strand of JAGQIK010000212.1, from coordinate 19,058 downwards.
GCTGCCATCGCGACGATCTCGCCGCCGACGGCGATGTCACGCACGCCGCTGAGTCCGTCGAAGGGCTTGCTGCGCAGCTCGCGCACCTTGGCGCCCGACAACGCCCAGAGGATCACTTTGCCGTCGGCGCCGGCGGTGAGCACGTGCTTGCCGGCGTCGTCGAAGGCCACGTCGCGGATGGCGCCGGCGTGGCCGGCGAGCGTGCGCAGCAGGCGATCGCTGCCGAGGTCGTAGATCACCGCGCGACCGCCAGCGCCGCCGACCACGAGCAAACGCGAGCGCGGACCGAGCGCCAGCGGTCCGACGTAGCTCAGGCCGAGCATCGGGATCGCTGCACGCCGGCCTGCACGAAAGACGGACACGGCGTGCGAGGCGCGACGGTGCGCGTGTGTGTTCGACGCGTTCGAAACGTTGCCGCGCGCCGAGCTGCCGCTGCCCGCGCGCGTAGCCGCCCTGCTGCGCCGCCCCAGCATCTTGGCGGTGTTGGCCATACGCCAGACCAGCAGCGCGACGATGGCGATCAACACGAAGGTCACGAGCAGCATCGCGGTCGAGCGCCCGCGACGCGGGTCGCTGCCCTCGCCGGATGCGCCGAGCCGCCCCACGGGCAGCACCTCGCGCATGATGCTGTCGCGCGCTGCGAGCGCCGCGTCACGCTCCTTTTCGAGCTCGGCGACGCGCGCTTCGAGCTCGGCGATGCGCTCCTCGCTCACGCCTTGTTCCTCAGGCGGCCTCGAGGCGGCCGCGCTGGAAGTTCATGGCGTGGTTGACCGCGACGAACTCGCCGTCCTCGAGCTCGTGCCAGACGTTGTCGCCGGTGATCACCTCGCTGGCGATGATGAGGTGCTTGACGATGCCGTCGACGACCTCGGCCTCGCAGCGGTGCGCTTCGTAAGCGAGGCACGCGTCGCGCTCGGGGCAGTGCGTCTTGTAGGTCGAAAAGTAGAGCGAGCAGCGATGGCGATAGCCCACCAACACATTGCCGTTGGTGACGAGGAACGAGAGCTTGGTCCGCTTCTCATCCGTCTCGCGGCTCACCGCCAGCACGGCCTTGACCGTACGCCGCAAGGCCGCCACCACGTGACGCGTGGAGACGCCGGGCTCGTGGATGCTCTCCACGTCACGCGCCAGCTGCGAGAGGAAGACATGAAAGACCAGCTCGCTGTCGGTGGCGCCGAGGATGTGCCGGCGGAAGCGGCCATCGACGAGCTCCCGCACGTCGGCGCGCACCGTTTCGTCATCGAAGCCGGCGATCTCCCCGTTATGCGCGAATGTCCAGGGTCCGTGCTGAAACGGGTGGCAGTTGAGGACGTTGACCTCGCCCACCGTCGCCTTGCGAATGTGCGCCAGGAAGGTGCGTGTCGCCACCACACCGCTGACCTCGCGGTACAGCGAGTCGACAACCGCCTGCTCCTTGTTGCGGATCAGGTGCGGGAAGGTCCCGATGTAATGGGCGAGACCCCAGCCATCGCTGTGCTTCTCGCTCTGCAGGGCCAGGGCGTTCTCCGCGGCGATCAGCGAGCGATGGACGCCGCTGACGATGGCGGAGCGAAATCCGTACAAGCGACACATTAACGAGTAGTTTAGCGCGACTTTGACCTTTTTGCGCTCACGAGGGACACTGCCCGCAGGTTTAGGTTTGGCGCCAGGAGAGAGTGTTGGAGCTTACGAGGGAGAGGCTCTGTGAGTGGCTGGTCGAGGCCGAGCTGGTCGGGGACGACGAGCTCGGGGATATCGCGGATACCACGCAAAGCGCGATGACGCTCGCGGCGGCGTTGCTCGAGCGCGACCTGCTCACCGAGGTCGATCTGGTCGACATGATCAGTCGCAAGATCGACGTGCCGGCGGCGCCGCGCAGGCTCTACAAGCTCTCCGTCGCGCACAAGGTGCTGCAGACGATCCCCGAGGATCTCTGCTGGCAGCACCACCTCTTTCCGTTTGGCGTCGATCGCGTCGCGGGGCGGCTGCAGGTCGCCATGACCGACCCCACCGACGTCGAGGCCTTCGAGGCGCTCAAGCAGCTGGTCGGCCACGAGCCACAGATCTTCATCGTCGGCCCGCGCTCGCTGGACAAGGCGATCCGCAAGCACTACCTCGACTCGTGGGTCGAGGAGACGGGCGGCAAGCGACGGCGCTTCTTCGGCTACGACAACATCACCGATCCGCGCGCGCGCCCGCACCGCGGCACGCCCGACGAAGAGATGCCAGCCAGCGAGCCGCAGCGCGGCCCCGCCGTACGGCACGTGCCGACACCGCCGCCCGAGCCGGTCGACGACGCGCTAACGCGGGCGGCGACCGTCACCGGCGAGACACCGCAGACACCGCAGACGCCGCAGACACCACAGACACCGCAGAGCGAGGGCTCGGGCACCGACGAGCTGCACGCGGTCAAGCGCGTGCCGACCCGTGGATACGCTTTCGACAACGTACGGGCGACCACCGAGAACGACACGGTCGCCGCGCACGTAGCGGCCGCAGCCGCCGAGATCGTCGCCGAAGAGGCGGCGCAGCGCCCCCCAGAGGCCGAAGAGAGCGCGGATCTCCCGCCCGCGCCCAAACCCGCGCCTTCGGGCGAGGAGGCGGCGCCGCCGCCGCCGCAAGAGCCGTGCGACGACGCCGACGACATCGACGAGTCGCTGCTGGGCAGGCGCGACCTCGACGCAAACATCACCGGCCCGCTGCCCACCCGTGCCGAGCTCGCCGCCGCCGCAGCCGGCGCGTCAGAGGCGAGCCGCGCCCAACGTGTAGCGCTGGCGCGCATTCTCCCCGACGATCGCTACACGCTGCTGACCCATCGCGTGCGCACCCTCGAGCGCACCGTGGCGTCGCTGATGAAGCTGCTGTGCAGCAGCACGTCCGATCCCAAGCTCGCCGAGCAGGCAGCCGAGCTTCTCGAGAAGCTGCGAGACGACCTCTCCTAAGGCGAGCTGAGCTAGAACCAGCAGTAGCCGAGGCCCGCGGCGAAGGCCACCTGGTGGCCGCGATCGACGGTGACCGCGTGCACGCCGAGCAGCGTCAGCAAAAGCCCCGAGCTGCGCGTCAGCGGCAGATGCAGGTCGATGCCATAGGTCCAGCCCACGCCGAAGCGCGGGCGAAAGCCATCCGACAGATCGACGTTCTCGCCCAGGCCAGCACCGATCTTGCCGACGATGTCGTTGGAGAAGAGCGGCACCTTGAGCACGGCGAAGTGGCCGCCGAACAGGTCGGAGAAGTCGGCGTAGGACGCGTCGTTGGGCGCCGGCTTGCCGAGACCATCGCTCCACACGAACACGTGGTTGTAGACGAGCGCGAGGCCGCTGTTGAAGGTGTGGCCGATCTCCATGCTGTGCAGCAAGCCGCTCGACGTCGGTCCGCCACCCCAGCCGAAGGCGACCATCACGTGCAGGCCGCGATGCTCGCTGTCGTCGACCTTCTGAGCGTGCGCGCGCTGCGGCGCCGAGCAGATCACCTGCAGCAGAAGCAGCAACGAGACAAAAACGCGCATGCTCGAAGCATGACGCACTCGCGCCGCGCGAGGTACTACTCGAATGCGGTGGTGACCGAGCGCACACGCATGGCGTAGACCTCGGCCTTCTCCGCCTCGCCCGCCGCCTGCAGGTAGCGTCGCAGCGCCTGCCAGATCACGACCTGCACGAAGCCGCCGTCGTTGGAGACGGCGTCGATGTCGCGACGCGTGTCGGCCGCGAGCTGTGCGCCGCTCTGCAGCGCGGCCGCCAGGTCGGCAAGCGCGCGCATCTTGCGCTTGGCCAGCGCCATCATGCGCCCGCCCTCGGACTCGAGGCGCGAGGCGTGCTCTTCGACCTTGGCGATAGCCGGCGACGGGTCGGGCAGGCGCAGCGCGGTGGCGAGCCAGCCCAGCACGCCGACCTGCGATACCACGGTCAACGAGCCGGTCATCGCCTCCAGCTCGCGCTGCAGCGCGTCCACATCGCCGATCACCGCCAGCGCGCAGACGCGCTCGCGCACGTCGAGGAAGCGGCTGGTCGAGATCTTGGCGGTCGGCGCCACGCGCTTGTCGAGCACCGCGCGCGCCGCTTGCGGGCCCTGCGTCGAGAGCGCCGCGAGCACCTTCTTGCGGGTGCTGCCGCGCTTGGCAAACATCACGAGCGTGACCACGAGCCCGGCGATGGCGCCGATGATCGCTCCCTTCAACATGCTCTGCTCCTTCGAGCCGTCAGCTCTCAGCCGTCGGCTCTCAGCCTCAGCCTTTGGCCGCACTCCATAGCTGCGATAGTACCTTGCGTGTCGCGGTGGGCAGCGCATGCTCGGCGATGGCCGCGCGGCTGACCCAGCGTCTGGCCTCGCCGCCCTCGCTCGCGCGCGACGACGCACCCGACACGCGCAGCACCGTCGGATGCAACGTGACCCTCAGATGCGTGAAGACGTGTCCGACCGGCGTGAGCTGGCGCTCCACGCGCGCGCCGCGCAGGCCGTAGCGCTCGGCGAGCAGCTGCGAGAGCGCGAGCACGCGCGCCGCCTCGTCGGCCGCTGCGGCCTCGTCCACGCGCGTCTGCGGCAGGTCCCACAGGCCCGCCAGCAAGCCGCGCTCCGGGCGCTTCTCGAGCAGCATCTCGCCGCTGCGCGCGTCGAGCGCGATCGCCACCGCGAGGTCGTGGTGCGGCACCGCGCGGCGCGCCTTGCGCGGCGGAAAACGGGTCGGCTCACCGCTGCGCAGGCCGAGACAGGCCGCGCCCATCGGGCACTGCTCGCAGCGCGGGGCGCGCGGCACGCAGACCAGCGCGCCGAGCTCCATCATCGCCTGGTTGTGGCGTGAAGGCCCTTCGAGATCGTCACCCGCGCTCGCCTCGAGCAGCGCGGCGGCGAGCGCTTCGAGCCCGCGCGACTCTCGCGCGCGCGTAGGGTCTCGTTCGAGCGCGACCAGGCGCGACAGCACGCGGCGCACGTTGCCGTCCACCGCGGCGACACGCGCACCGAACGCGATGCTCGTGACGGCAGCTGCGGTGTAGGCGCCGACGCCCGGCAGCTGGCGAAAGACGCTCGGATCGCGCGGCACCTGCGCGTCGTGCTCGGCCACCACCACCCGCGCGGCACGATGCAGGTTGCGCGCGCGCGAGTAGTAGCCGAGGCCCTCCCACAGCTTGAGCACCTGCGCCTCTTCAGCGGCGGCCAGCGCGCGCACGTCCGGCAGCTCGGCCAGCCAGCGCTCGTAGTAGGGCACCACGGTGCTGACCTGGGTCTGCTGCAGCATCACCTCCGAGACCCAGATCGCGTATGGATCGCGGCTCTCGCGCCACGGCATGGCGCGCGCTGCGCCAGCAAACCAACGCAGAAGCCGCGGCGCCGCCGCGCGCAGCGCCTCGAGCTCTGCCGAGCCGAGGCCCAGCGCCTCGAGATCCGCCATCTAGGATCCTGTCCGCGGCGTTACGAGCGCTCGATGAGCTCGATCTTGTAGCCGTCGGGATCCTCGACGAAGGCGATGACGGTCGTGCCGTGCTTCATCGGCCCCGCCTCGCGCACGACGTTTCCGCCGCGCTCTTTGATCGCCTTGCACGCCGCCGCTGCGTCCTCGACGGCGAGCGCGATGTGGCCGAAGCCGTTGCCGAGGTCGTAGCTCGTGGTGTCCCAGTTGTGGGTCAGCTCGATGACGGCCGTCTCGGACTCGTCGCCGTAGCCGACGAAGGCGAGCGTGAAGCGGCCGCCTTCGAAGTCCTTGCGGCGCAGCAGCTTCATGCCGAGCACTTCGGTGTAGAAGGCGATCGAACGCTCGAGATCGCCGACTCGGATCATCGTGTGCAAGACGCGCATGGTTCCTCCTCGGTACGGCGCGGACCGTACCACACCGGTTGCTGCCCGCCTCCGGCCGAGCTACATTCGCGCGTCGTTTCGAAAGTCAAAGACGGAGACCACCGCGGAAAGACTCTCCGCGGCCGAAAACGGAGGACTACGATGGCCCACAAGCTGCCAGAACTGCCCTACGCGCACGACGCGCTCGAGCCCCACATCGACGCCAAAACGATGGAGATCCATCACGGCAAGCACCACGCCGGCTACGTCGCCAATCTCAACGCCGCGCTCGAGAAGGCGCCCAAGCTCGCCGAGCTCGGTGTCGACGCCCTGATCAGCGACCTCGCCAGCGTGCCCGAAGAGATCCGCACCGCCGTGCGCAACAACGGCGGCGGCCACAGCAACCACTCGCTGTTCTGGCGCGTGATGGGCCCCGGCAAGGGCGGCAAGCCGTCCGGCGACCTCGCGAGCGCGATCGACGCCGACCTGGGCAGCTTCGACGCCTTCAAGCAGAAGTTCGCCACGGCCGCCGGCACGCGCTTCGGCTCGGGCTGGGCCTGGCTGTCGGTGGGCAAGAACGGCAAGCTCGTCGTCTCTTCGACGCCCAATCAGGACTCGCCGCTGATGGAAGGCCTCAAGCCGATCCTCGGCCTCGACGTTTGGGAGCACGCCTACTACCTCAACTACCAGAATCGCCGCCCCGACTACATCGCGGCCTTCTGGAACGTCGTGGATTGGGGCGCCGTCGCCGACAACTTCAAGAAGGCCAAGGGCTAGACCCCTCTCTCGCCGGCGGGCGGGCCGTGCTGCGAGCTACTTCTTGTTGCTCTGCGCGGCCCGCTTAGCCGCGGCGCGCTTGCGCCTGGCCTGATAGTCGCGCCGGAATTTCTCGCGGATCTTCATACGAGCCTGACGCTGAGGCCAAGGCAGCACGTCCTTGTCCTCCAGGCGCAGCGCGTTGACGCGCGCCAGCTCCTTCTTCGAGAACTTGCTGTGGCACTTGGCGCAGACGTCGATGACGTTGTTGTAGAGGCGTACGACCTCGGGGGTCTCCTGCAGCGCGACCAGGTTGCGACGCAGATCGTCGAGCAAGTCGCGGTACTCGCGCGACTGGCCGGCGACGCTGGCGTCGCGCAGCACATGGGCGATCGTGCGCTTGGGCGTGACGCCGTAGCCGGTGCGGATCTGCTCGCGTAGGTTCTGCGTCTGGCGCCACACGCGCCGCCACAACCAGTGCTGCTGCTGTCGCGTGACAACCACGCGCCGAACGCGCTTGTGCTGTGCTTTCTTGCCGAGCGCCGTGCCCTTGCTGTTGCGTGACACCGCGTGCTGCTTGCGCGTGCCGCAGGTGCACGAGGCCGCCATGGACGCGATCAACACGACCCCGAGCGCGAGTGCAGACTGGCGAGCCATCAGCTTCTGTCTATCACGCCGCTTGGCGCGGGTCGATCAATCGACCTCGCGGTAACCTTCGATGATCGGCGGGGCCACGCCCGGGTTTGCCAGCTGCGTGCCGGACAGCACCTGCGCAGCAGCCTTGCCGGAGGCGCCGCGCGTCGAGTTGATCAGCACGATGTCCGTGCCGCCGCCGACGATGGCGAAGCCCGAGGCGACGACGCCCGCATACTGCTTGGACGTGATGACCTTGTTGGTGGCGCCGTTGGTGGAGACGCGGATGAAGTAGGTGTCGCCGACGGCGACGTCCTTGCCGCTGCACGAGCTCGAGGGCGGGTCGTAGTAGAGGAAGAACACCTCGGGATTGCCCGACTCGATGTTGTCGACGATGACGGGCGAGCCGAGGGGCACCGCCTTGGCGCTCGGCGCGACGCAGCCGCCCACGGGCGCCGACCCCGTGCAGGACGTGGTGCAGACCTGGCTCACGGCGCACGTGTAGTTGTTGTTGCTGCCGTCGACGGTGCCGCCGGTCTCGCGCCGGATGAACAGCCGTGACTCGAAGCTCGCGTTGCTCATCCACGAGTGCGTCTCTTGGAATGCGCCCGACGAGAAGGCGAGGATCACGCTGTCGGTGCCCGAGATGTTGAAAGCCGCCGGCGCGAAATAGAGCGGATGGCTAACGCCAGCGGGGCTGCCGATAGTGAGCGCCGCGCCCGAGCCTCCGCCCGAGGGCTGGCGGTAGATGCGCCCCGAGGGGTCGGCGACGTAGGAAGCGATAACCGATTGATCGTCGCGCAGCGCCGCCGAGACGTTGGCCACGCGGGCGTAGTCGGTGATCTGCGAAGCATCGGCGGCGATCGGATCGGTGACGACGTTCGCGTCGGCCCACACGCCCTCGGCCGTGTAGTAGGAGTGGTAGCCGCCGGTGTTGCTGCCATAGCCGCTGGCGAAGGCCGCCGCCATCGGCTGCCCCGTGCTGTTGACATGAAACACTGCGGGAATGGACCACGTCTCGCCGATCTGGGCTGCGGCGGTGCTGTTGAACTTGGAGTCGGCTGTGAGCGTGAAGGCCGTCGCGCTGGTGATATCGAGCGCGTAGTAGCGCGAGCCGCCCGGCCCTGCGGTGAGGATCAGCGAGGTCTGCCACGCTGGCGTCGCGCCGACGTACATGTCGGCAATACGTGGCGAGGAGGCCAACGCGTAGACGAACTCGGTCGGGTCGTCGCTCTGCCCGCCGTTGTTGGCGATCTGCAAGATCTTGGGCCACGCGTGTGGTGGCACGTAGCCCCAGACCTCGTTGCCGTTGGTCTTCTCGAACGCGTGCAGCGTCCCGTTGGACACCGCGTAGACCAGCTCGTTGCGACTGCCGTTGGCCGCCTGGAAGGCCGCGTGCCCTGGCAGCGAAGCCGGCATCTGCGGTGGAGTACCAACCGTGGCCGGTGTCGAGCGCATCATCGCGCGTAGCTTCTTGTCGGTGATGTATGTGATGGCCGCTGTGACGAGCGCATCGGAGGGTACGGTGCCCGGCCAGGCGTCCTTGACGCTCACGCCGCCGCTGCATGTACCGGTCAGGTTGGGCGCGCCGCTGCACAGCAGCGGAATCGGCGTCGCGCTGAAGCTGCCCTCGAGCGTGGTGAAGAGGTTGCGATCCGTCGCGCGGCCCGCCAGCACCGTCGCCGCATCCCACAGCTCGTAGCCCGGATCGGTCGAGGGCAGCGTGAGGTCGACGGCGCGCAGATGGCCATCCCAGCCCGGGTACGTCGTCGAGGGGATGATCGCGACGTTGTCGGGCACGGTGCCCGTGCTGCTCGAGGCCGCGCCGGCGCCGCCGGTGGTGTAGTCACCTTGCAGCAGGTCGAAGAGCACGGTCTTGATGTTTTGGATCAGCGTGACCTCGTTGGACGACGAGAGCGCCGAGGCGGAGCCGTTGGTCTCGTCGCCGTCATCGGCCGCCGAGGCGATCTCGTTGAGCTCGGTGATGTCGGGCAAGCCTGGCAGACCGATGGTGCGCACGATGATCTTGTTGTTGATACCCGAAGTGCAGTTCGCGTCGGTGGGGTCGCAGCTCCACTGGTAGATGCGCTTGGCGGCGTCCACCGGCGAGTCGTTGGCGGCGCCGTCGGAGAGCACGAGGATGATGCGCTTGCGGCACGTACCCGCAGGATCGGCGGCGGAGAAGGGACCGGTGCCGTTGTGGCGATCCTGAAAGTGAGCCAACGCGAGGTCGAGCGCGGTCTCGGTGGGCGTGCTCGCGGAGGCGTGCAAACCACCATTAGCCGCGAAGTTCATGTGGGTCATGATCTTGGCGAGCTGCGTGTCGTGCGTCGGCTGGTCGGTGAGGTCGGTCAGCGGCACATAGATCTTCGAGTCGTTGCTGCTGTCGTCGAGATCCATGTCATTGTTGCGGTAGCTGAACGGCTTGTAGACGTAGGTCGTGCCGGCGCTCGTGTACTGCGGCCCGAGGTAGTTGGTCTCGACGTGCGAGTTGGGCGATGTGTTGTTGTCGATGCGGTCGTGAGCGGTGAAACCCCAGTAGCTGCCGACGTAGTTCCAGGTGAAGCTGCCATCGAAGTACGACTTGCCGTAGGAAGAGAAGTCGTGACGGCTGTAGCTGAAGCCGGTGCCTACGTTGGCGCGATAGAGGCTGTCGAGCTTGGCGGTTTGCGAGGTACCCGAGAGCAGCGTGTAGGTCGTGCCGTTGACGGTGAAGCTCGACTGCGGCGCGTTGGTGCCGCCGTTCCATCCCGCGCCGCCAGTCCAGGCTCCGGTCGCGCGCAGCTCCCACTCCGACAGATAGATCGTGCGGGCCTTCGTCGTCGGCGTCGACGGCGAGGTGTAGTAGCGGTAGTAGCCATTTTGGGTGAACGAGATCAGCGAGAAGCTAGCCGTGGTGCGAAGCGATGGGAGCACGGCGGCGAGCGCGCGCTTGGACATCGCCATGCGGCTGGCAGGGCCCGTCGCACTCGAAGCGCACTTCACGACGGAGCCAGCCGTTGTCGCGGTGTCATCGGCTGGACCGCAGTCGTTGGCACACGAGCCGGCGGTCTCCGTCGAGCTGCACAGCCCGTCGCCGCAGACCGCCGTAGAACCGGAGACCGTGCAGTCGGTGCCGGGATCCGTTCCTGAGTGGCCGGGGTTCCAGCGCATGGAGCCCGAGTTGTCGAGGATGATGATGACCTCGGGGCGCGTGACGTTGGCGGTGATGAAGCGCATGGGATCGAGCTTGGCGAAGCTGTCGCTGGCGGGGATGACCAGCGCGGCGGCGATCACGATCGATGCGACGACGGAGATCCTGGCGTGACGTAGAGTCATGGGGGTGGCGAAAGCAATGCGCGCACCAGGGCGGCGGAGCGCTTTTTCCTCAATGATATCGGCTGCGATTTCGCCGCGCTCGCAACAAAGTTCATAGCCTTCGCAATCGTTGCGAGCGCGAGGGCCGTATCGCGGCGTAGGCAACGGCCCCCGTCCAGGCGCCGTCTCACTCGACGGCCGCCATCAAAGACATCGAGGAGACGAGATGCGAACGATTGCCCTGGCCGGGCTCGTGCTGTGCATCGGTGCGCTCGGCGCCTGCAGCTCGCAGCCGGTGGTCGTCAGGACGACCTTGCCCACCGCCGCGCTGCGCGTGCCGGCCGCTGGACGCGTGGTGGTGCGCATGACGCGCGTGGTGCCTGATCTGACGGTGACGATCAACGGCGCGTTGGTCGCCGAGAAGAAGCGCGCCGAGCGGCTCGAGATCGACGGCGTGCCGTGCGGTCGGTCGAAGATCGAGATCGCCAGCGGTGGCGGCGATCGCAGTCGGGTTCACGAGGTGCGCGAGGTCGATGTACGTCCGGGTATCACCACCGTCATCCCGGTGGCGGCGCCGAAGATCTCTACCGGCTCGTGGATCTACGCCGGGCTGTCTTCGCTGGGGACGTGGTTGATGGCGGCCGCGCTGTTGATCGCCCTCTGAGCTGCCTCGCGGGCGGCCTGCTCGGCCGCTGGGTGCGCGAGCCACGGCATGTAGTGCGCGACCCAGACCTCGGCGTGCTGCCAGAAGCTCGAGCGGTCGAGCAGCGGGTTGAGCCAGCCGACGGTGATGCAGTAGGCCTCGCGGTATGGTGGCGTGTGGTGACAGTGGTGGTGATCGCGCGGCAGCACCAGATGCCAGTCCTGCAGCTTGCGGATCAGCCGTGGTGGGTCGTCCATGTGCGCCCAGGAGTGGATCGTCTGCGTCATGACCATCGCCACCAGGAAGAACAGCGCGTAGACGGTGACGACCTGGCCCCACAGCGTGGTGCGGTAGGGCAGCAGCAATAGCGGCGAGATCAGCGGCAGCAGCGCGAGCGCGAGGTTGCCGTTGCGCTCGACGAAGTCGTGGCGGCAGATCGCCTGCGGGTCGACGTGGTGCTCGCGGAAGGGGCGCACGAAGGCTTGGCCCCAGAACCACATCTCTTCGTCGCCGAAGTTATCGGCGAGGAAGTGAAACGTGCCGCTGATGAAGTCGGCGCTGATCAACCCGAGCAGCGGCAGGATCGAGAGCATCCACCACATGTGATCGCGGTTCTGCTCCCACAGCGCTTCGCCGAGCCGCCACGCGATAAACGCGTAGAGGCTGCCGAAGGCGAGCATGCCGACCCATTCGACGACGCGAACGTAGGTCGGGTATGTGTATTTTTTCGCCATGGTCAGTCTCGATGATACGTCCAGGCGGGTGATATCCGCCAGATGTAGCTCTAGTCAATGCCTTCCAAGGCCAGGCGGAGCCTTCCTCAATTGCCTTCCAAGGCCAGGCGGAGCCTTCCTCAATACGCCAGCACGCCAGGACGGGTTCGGCCTCAGAAGCGAAACGTAGTGGTCACGGCGAACTGGAACGTGTGAAGCGACTCCAGAAACGCCTCGAGCACGCTGGTTTCCGAGGTGGCGGCGGCGCTGATCTTGTCCGCAGCCGAACCGGCTTGGAACTGCTTGGGCAGGATCACGCCCATCCACTCGTACTGCGCCTTGAAGCCGATATCGACGCGCTCGTGCAGGTGCACGTCGAAGCCGACGCCGGCGTGGAAGGTCAGCCCGTAGTTGACGCTGCCCTCGAGCGCCGAGACGACCATGCCGAGGCCCATCGGGATGTAGGGGCGAATCAGCCCCTCGGGCAGCAGATACCAGCGATAGCCGACGCAAAAGCGCGTGCTGACGATGGTCGCGCTCTTGTCGAGCGAATACTCGTTGCCCGCCTCGCCGACATAGATGTTCTGAAAGCCCTCCTGCACGGGCGTACCGTTGATGTTGGTGAAGGCGTAGCGCGTCGCCTTCCACGAGCTGTAGGTGTTGACCGCCACGGCCACGCGCAGATACCAGTTGCCGAGCAGCAGCGAGAGGCCGCCCGAAAAGCCGGCCACGGGTTGGGCGTCGAGCAGCACGTTGTAGGCGCTGTTGGGCACGCCGGCGAAGAGCGTGCCCGCGGTGTCGGTGACGCTGACGGGCACGCCGTCAGGGAACGGGCCCACCGGCACGCTGGTGCCGAGCTCGATCTCGAGGCCCACCTCGAGCGGGTGGGCGGGGCGCGGCGCGAGCAGCGCGAGGGTCAGGCAGAGGGCAGCAGCAAGTTTTCGCATCGCGATGCTCCCCATCAGTAGTGGTAGCGCAGGCTGAGCGCGACGTTGAGCATCGGCAGATACGCCACGGCGTTCTCGAAGATGCTCTCGGTGGCTGCATAGCCGGCGGCCGCGAGGTTGGGGTCGGGCTCGGTGACGAAGATCGAAAGCCGCGTGTCGACGCCGATGCCGAACATGCCGGCGATCTGAAACTCGCCGCGCAGCCCGACGTAGCCGCCGAAGCCATAGAGGCTGTAGGAGAGGATGCCGAAGTCGGGCGGCTTGGCGATGACGATGCCGAAGCCGAAGGGGATGATGATCTTGAACAGCTTCGACAGCTCGAAGGCGAACCGATAGCCGAACGTGATGTTGTGGATCACCAGGTTGGACGGCGCCTCGACATCGATATCCGCCGTGATGGGCGCCTTGCCGTCGGCCTGGCGCACGAGGTTGACTGCGGTGACGGCGTCGTCGGGCAGCCTGCCCTGCACGCGGCCGGTGCTCAGCGAGGTGTAGGCGTAGCGCAGCTCGACGAAGTTGAGCGTCAGCGAGATAGCGAAGCCAAAGCCGGCGCCGTTTTGCATCGAGTAGGTGTTGTTGCCCGAGCCGAAGTCGAGATAGTTCTTGAACGGCACAGCCACGCCAGGGACGAACTCGATGCCGACTTTGGCGCGCTCGACGCGACGGCGCGCGCCTTCGGTGCGCACGTCGGCGATGCGCTGCTTCTTGCCCTTCTTGCTGGCCGGCAGCATCTGCAGCGACTTGCCCTTGGGCACTGCTTCGATGCGGCCGCCGGCTTGCGGCTCACCGCCCGCGCTGTCGCGCTGCTTGGCCTTGGTTGGCGTTGCCGCGGCCGGCTTCGCCGCGGCCGGCTTCGCCGCCGCCGGCTGCGAGGTCGGCGCCGAGGTCGGCGTTGACTGGCCGCTCGCCGCGCGCGGCGCCAAGGCCACCAGCAGCGCCAGCATCGGGGTTCTGAAACGCATCGGCGCAGTGTACCCAAAACCAATTCGCAAAGGGTTAGGATGCCGCCGATGGTGCGCACGCTCGCCTCGCTGCTGCTCACGCTGGTGCTCTTCGGCGCCGCCGGCGTACGCGAGGCGCGGGCCAACCCTTGGACCCGCGGGGCCGGCAAGTACTTCATCGGCCTCTCCTACTCGCGCATCGCGGCGACCGGCTACTACGGCCCCGACACCGAGCAGCGCACGTTCCCGGGCAAGTTCACGCAGAACCAGCTGTCGACCTACATCGAGCTGGGCGTCATCGATCGCTGGCTGATGATGGTCATCGATGGAACGCTGTGGCGCCACGCGAGCATCGAAGGCGCGGGCGACAACGGCGGCCTCGGCGACCTGCGCATCGGCTTCTGGAGCAATGTGGTGCGCTGGCCGCTCAACGTCTCGCTGGGCGTGATGGCGGGCGTGCCGACGGGCGAAGCGCGCCGCCTCTCGCGCGGCCTGACCGGCGCCGAGGGTGTCGTGTCGCGCACGCTGCGCACCGGCGACGGCGAAGGCGACGTCGAGCTCGGTATCGCGCTGGGACGCTCGTTCGGCGGCGGCGGCAGCGTGTGGCCGCTCGAGCACTACGTCGTGCTGCAGGCGGGCTACTGGCTGCGCACGCGCGGCTTCGCCGACGCGCTGCGCTACCGCGCCGAATTTGGCACGCGCTACGCCGGGCTGCCCGTGCTCGATCGCCTGTGGGTCATCGTGCGCTTTCTCGGCATCGAGTCGTTCGCGAGCAACGCCGAGACCACCGACGACGCCAGCGGCGTGGGCAGCGGCGTGACGGTGGCATCGTGGGGCGTCGAAGCCTACGTGCGCATCCTGGGCGGGCTCGGCGTTTCGTTCTCGTTCGCCGGCGCGTTTCGCGCGCGTGCGCTGCCGGCGGGCGCCAACATGACCTGGAGCCTCAGCTACCAGAAGTAGCACGTGCCGCGGAAGACAGAGATGAGCTGATGTTGAATCTCGCCAGCGATACGCCCGCGCAGTGGGTCGAGGAGGTCGTCGAGCCGAACCTCGAAGAGGTGCTCGTCGACCACGCCCACTGCGAGAAGAAGGCGGCCGGCACCGCGGTGAATCTGATCTTCGCCCACGTCGAGCACCCCGAGCTGGTGCGCGAGCTGAGCGAGATCGCGCGCGAGGAGCTCGAGCACTTCGAGGCGGTGTTGGCGCTGCTCGCGCGGCGCGGCATGGCGTTTCGGCGCCAGTTCCCGTCGAGCTACGGCGCGCGCCTCGGCGAGCTGGTGCGCAAAGAAAAGCCCGGGCGCTTCGTCGACCGCATGCTCATCGCCGCGCTGATCGAGGCGCGCTCCTGCGAGCGCTTCGCGCTGCTGCGCGACGGTCTCGCCGACGCCGAGCTGGCTGCGTTTTATGGCGAGCTCTACGCCTCGGAGGCGCGCCACCACGCCACCTACGTGCGCATGGCGGCGACGTTCGTCGACAGGGACGAGGTGGCGGCGCGGCTGCGCGAGCTCGCGCTGCGCGAGGCCGAGATCATCGCCGAGACCGACGGCATGCCCCGGCTGCATAGCTAGGGGGGCAGCTAGCGTTTGCGGGCGCGCAGGGCTTTGGTGCGGACTAGGGCTTGTTGGATCGCTTTGGCGACGAGGGCTTCGTTGCCTTTGTCGGCTTTGGCGTAGCGCTTGGCGAGGCGCTCGAGCTGTGGCTTGGCGCCGAGGATGCCGAGCTCGCGCGCGGCGCGTTTGCGGCCGAGCCAGCTGACCTTGGGGGCAGCGGCGATGCGCGCTAGCAGCGCCACCAGACGTGCGCGGCTGGCGTGTTTTTTCGAAGCGAACGAGGCCAGCGCGCTGACCTGCTGGGCGGCGAGATCGTCGCCTTTGCGCAGCGCCTTGTCGGTGGCGCCGAGCAGGCCCTTGTAGGCCGCGGGGCTGCCGATGCGCGACAGCGCCACCGCGCAGCGCCAGCCGAGGCCGGGCGCCGCCAGCTTGGCGATCATCACCGGCACCGACTTGGCGTCGGCGAGGGCGCCGAGCGCGGCGCAGGCGTTGCTCTGCACGGCGACGGCGCCGTCGCTGGCCAGCGCGTCGCGCAGCGCCTGCTTCGACGACGCCTCGACCTGCGACTGGCGCCCGAGGCAGTTGGCCGCCTCGGCGCGCACCGCGACGGCTTTGGCGCGGTCGCGCAGGCGCTCGCGCGCGGCCTTCTCTACACGCGCCGAGCGCTGCCAGCACAGCTGGCGGATCAGCGTGGCCTCCACCGTGGGCGACTTCTCGGCGGCGAGCGCGGTCCACAGCGCCGAGACGATGATCGGCTTGCGGTGATAGAAGAACACGCTGTCGGCGGCGACGAGGCGCTCGACCTCCTTGCTGCTGGCGAGCAGCTTGGCCAGCGTGCGCGCCAGCACCTCGTGGCTGCCGCGATCCGACTGCCGCTTACGCATCAACGTGCGCAGCGCCTTGAGCTCGAAGCAGCGATAGTCGAGGCGCCCGGCCTGGTAGCCGCAGCTGGCCAGCGCGCTGAAGGCCTTGATGACGTCCTCGTCGACGGCCGCGGCGCGGCGCGCGCGGCGCTCGGCGGGCGACAGCGCGCTGCCCGAGCCGGGGGCGCTGGCGGCGCTGCTTGCCGAGCCGGCCGGGACGCGACGCATGTCGGGCTCGACGCAGCCGGCGGCAAGGAGCGCGAGCGCGACGAGCGCGACGAGCACAACACAGGTGATGCGTGCGGGCGGTGAGTGCTTGCTAGAGACCGTCATCGGCGTTGGTGTCGAACTCTACGAGCTTGCCGTCGGCGTCGAAGCCGGGAAGCCACAGGTGTGTGCCGCACTGCGGGCACGTCACCACGACGACAGGCTTGAAGCGCTCCTCGAGCGGCGCGCGATCGAAGCTGGCGTTGCACTTGGGGCAGGTCTTGGTGCCTTCGAACTGATGATCCATTGCGCGGTCCTCACGGTGCGGTCCTCACGGCGCGGTCCTCACAGCGCGGTCGTCACAAGCAGGCGCCAAACGCGGGAAACGGTGTGAAGGGCGTGCACTTCTTGCCGGCCCCGCACGTGTCGGCGGCAGGTGGCGGATCGCAGAAGCGCGCGCACTTGCCCGGGGCCACGTCGCCGGCGCAGGCGAGGCCGGGACCGCACTCGCTGGTCGTGTTGCACGCGGCGCCCTCGGCCTTGCCGCCGGCGGGACAGACACAGGCTGGCCCCGTCGCCGTGATCAAGTAGCACGACGCGTTGGCGCCGCAGCCGCTGCCGTCTTTGGGCGTGCAGTTGGCCGCGGTGCCGGCCGGCGAGCAGGCGGGCCCCTGGTCGGCGCCGCCGCCGGGCCCGTCGGCTGCGGGTCCGTCGAAGGTTGGCGGGCTGTCGCTGGTGAAGTCCGAGAGCGGCCCGGTGTCGAGGCGCTGCGTGGTGTCGGGCACCGGCTTGGCCGCGTCCTTTCCGCCGCCGCCGCCGAAGTCACCCGGGCAGGCGCCGAGCAGCGACGCCAGCAGCAGGGCGAGGGCCGCGCGCGGCAGTTTCGAGCCGTGATTGACGCACCGCGTCATCGGCCGTGGGGCGAGCTTTTGTTGGGGCACGACGTAAAGTATAGCGCCCAGGTAGGAGAATATGCGTACCGAGCGCTCCGAGCCGCTCCCTTGCGGGCCTTTGGAGCGCTGTCTATGCTGGCGTGTCAGCGAGGGTAGTGGAGATGAGCGACGATAGACCGCGCAAGAGCTGGCGCGACATCGACAAGCAGCGCGACAAGAGCGAGCACCGGCGCGACGGCGCCACGGGCGGCGGCGGCTTTAGCCAGCAGCGCCGCGAGCGCGGCCAGAAGTCGTACCGCGCCGCGCTCGAGCGCGCCTTCGACAGCGGCAAGATCGGCGAGCTGGCGCGCGAGCGCATGCCCGAGAGCGCTGTCGACGAAGACGACGCGGGGCGCCTCGAGCTGCTCAAGAAGCTCAAGGAGGCCGAGGGCCGCGACGCGATCACCAAGGCCGCCGACGCGCTGCTCGCCGAGCACGCGCTGCCGCGCGACTTCGACGCGCTCGCCAAGCTGCTCGAGCACCGCTCGCCGAGCCGTCAGCAGGACGCCATCGAGCTGCTGCTCGAGATGACGGAGACCGAGACGCCGCGCCGCCCGCGCGCCATCGTCGGACAGCTGAAGATGATCCGAGACCTGGGCGACGACGACGAGCTCGTCGCCCTCGCGCGCCAGCTGCTCGAACGTCTGGACTGACACGCGATGCACTGTCCCAGCTGCGGCACGCTTCTCGACGCGGGCGCGCGTTTCTGCGGCGGCTGCGGCAAGCCGGTAGAGCTCGCCGCCGGCGGATTGACCACGGGCAGCGAAGACACGCTGCCGGTCTCGCCGAGCGGACAGCGCGGCGCAGCGCAAGAGCTCCCGCCGACAGTGCACGGCGCGCCGGCGCCGGCGATCCCGCCCACGGCGCAGCCCGCCGTGCAGCCGCGCATCCCGGCGACCAACCGGCCGCTGCACCCCGACGAGCTGGTCGGCCGCACGCTCAACGATCGCTACCAGGTGCTGCGCAAGATCGGCGCGGGCGGCTTCGGCGCGGTCTTCGAAGGCTTGCAGACGCGCACCAACCGGCGCGTGGCGCTCAAGGTGCTCTACCCGCACATGACGCGCGACCCAAACATCGTCGCGCGCTTTCGACGCGAGGCGAAGACGGCCGCGAGCCTGCGCGACGCGCACACCGTCATCACCTACGACTTCGACGAGACGCCCGACGGCGTGCTCTACATCGCGATGGAGCTGGTCGAGGGGCGCAGCCTGCAGTCCGAGCTGGCTGACAGCGGCGGCATCGCGCCGCTGCGCGCGCTCGAGATCATCGACCAGATGTGCAGCTCGCTCGCCGAGGCGCACACGCACGGCATCGTGCACCGCGACATCAAGCCCGAGAACGTGATGCTCGAGCAGCGGCCGGGCGCGCCGGACTACGTCAAGCTGCTCGACTTCGGCATCGCCAAGATCATGCACGGCGAGGGCGCCAAGACGGCGAAGCTGACGGCCATGGGCCAGACCGTCGGCACGCTCGAGTACATGTCGCCCGAGCAGCTGGCCGGCGAGGCGCTCGACGGGCGCTCCGATATCTATGCCGTCGGCGTGCTGCTCTATCAGTGCCTCACCGGCTCGCTGCCCTTCGAAGGGCCGCCGACCGTGATCATTCACGGTCACATGCACAAGACGCCGACGCCGCCGAGCCAGCTCAAGCCGGGCGTACCGCCGCAGCTCGAGTCGCT
The DNA here is from genome assembly GCA_020431405.1 of Myxococcales bacterium. Lineage (GTDB taxonomy): Bacteria > Myxococcota_A > Polyangia > JAGQIK01. The sequence continues at coordinate 153 of JAGQIK010000212.1, read as the reverse complement.
GGTGCTCGCCTGCCTCGCCAAAGAGCGCGACGATCGTCCCAGCGACGTGGTGGCGCTGCGGCAGGCGCTGCGTAGCGCGCGCGCGGCGCTCGAAGAGCGCACGAGCACGCGGCCGCCGACCTCGCGCGGCCAGGCGCCGGTTGCCGCGCTGTC
>JAGQIK010000211.1 GCA_020431405.1 Myxococcales bacterium | reverse complement strand
GGCGGGGTTATCGGGGATTTCAGGACATGCAGCGTGAGGGCGCTGCGGCCGCGGCGATCACGCTGACCGCCAAGCCGGACGCTACGAAGAGCAAGGTGCGTGCCCGCGCGGCGGACGCGTAACGTTGCGAAGGCGCGACGCTGGCTCGCGGCAACGCCGCGCTGCTCTCCGAAATCGAGGAGCCGCCCGTCTACTTTTCAGCGGTCGACGCGAAACACGTCGTGCTCGAGCCCCGAGAAGATCGCGCGCCTGACGATCTGCATGCCGATCTTGCGCGCCACGCCGGCCGAAGGCGTGTTGATCGGCCGCACCAGCGAGATGACGTAGGGGTAGTCGTAGACGTCGAAGGCGCGCGCGCGACAGGCCAGCGCCGCTTCGCTGGCGATGCCGCGGCGCCAGTGCGCGCTGGCGACGATGTAGCCGATCTCGGGGTGCACCTCGTCTTCGACCAGCTGCATGCACAGCCCGATCATGCCCACGGGCTCGCCGCTATGCCGCAGGCTCGCCAGCCACAGACCATGACCGTCGCGCTCGTAGCGCGCGCGTTGGTTGTCGACCCACCCGCGGCCGCCGCGCTGCCGCACCGAGTCGGGGTAGAAGCGCATCACCGCGTCGTCGTCGAGCAGGCTCTGCACGAAGGGCGCGTCGTCGAGGTCGAGCTCGCGCAGCTCGAGACGCTCGGTCTCGAGACGATCGCCACTCACGGCGTGACCTCGTAGGGCACCGCCGTCCACGTAGCGCCGCCGCGATCATCGCGCACGACGACCCACAGCGTGCCGCTACCCGGCTCCTCGGGCGCGGTCCACTCCGAGGTAATGTCCTCGACCTTCTTGTTCTCGACGAACTGGTTGGGCTTGCCGCCGGTGCGCTCGTGCGACAGCGCGCCGCTGGTGACGAAGAAGAAGTAGCTCAGGTACTCGTCGAGCGTGCGCTCGCCGCCGGTGAACGTGCGAACGACGTACTTCTCTTTCGAGGTGTCCACCGGCTCGGGCAAGAACACGACCTTGTCGCCTGCCTTGGCTTCGACCTTGGCGGCGATGGGCGCGTCGTCGGCCTTGATCACGTCGAGCACCGGGTTCTTGTTGCCCACCTTCTGCGGAGGGTCGATGACGCCGTAGACCAGCCGCTTGAGGCCGATCACCTCGGGCCCGTCGGGATCATCGATGTGAAGCTCGACGAGCACCGGCACGCCGCCGAAGCCGCGGAAGATGTCGTTCTCCAGCGACTTGGTGATCAGCTCGAGCGACGCCACGACCTCGAACTGGATCGCGTCGAGACGCGTGGTCTTGGGAGCGACGATGTCTTCGGCATACGCCGCGTCGTCGCAGTTGTCCTCGTCGGCCGAGCAAGCGCGCACCCACCAGCGCACCGTGGCGTCGGCGGCCTTGCGCGGATCGACCACCAGCGTACGTACGTTGACCTTCGGCGCCTGCGCGGGCAGCGGCCCGATGGGCACCAGCACCTCGGGCGGATCGGCGGCGATCGCGAGGATGCGCAGGTCTTTGACCAGCCAAGGGTCTTCGAAGTCGGGCGTGCAGGCGCCGGCGACGAGCAACGCGCCGAGCACCAGCAGCCACGTCTTTGCCAAACAGCGCATCAGAAGCTCCCCTTGATACCGATCGACGGGATCAGCGGCAAGCCGCGCAGCGGCCCCGACTGGCGGAAGCGATAGTCGTAGAGCGTCGCCTCCGGATTCTTGGCGTTGTAGACGTTCTGCACGTCGAGATACGCCGCGAGCCGCCACAGCTTGAAGAACCAGGTCTTCTCGAGGCGCAGGTCGAGCTGGTGAAACAGCGGCCGGCTCACCGAGCGCTCGGGTCCGAAGATCTGATCGTAGAAGCCGCCGTCGGCGTCGAAGCGCCCGCCGAGCACGGGCGTCTCGGGGCGGCCCGAGGCGAGGCGGAAGCGCGCGCCGAGCTCCCAGCCCTTGGCGAAGCGCCAGCTCGCCACGACGGTGAGGATGTGCGTCTGGTCGAAGACGAAGCGCACGCGATCGCCGCCCTCGACGCGGTTTTGTGTCGAGCGCGAGAGCGTGTAGGCGACCCAGCCGTAGAAGTTGCGTGTCACCTCGTGTTTGAACAGAAACTCCATGCCGTAGGAGTCGGCGTAGCCGGCGTTGACGAAGCGCAGTGGATCGGGCTGGCCGTCGACGAAGCGGATACGCGAGGTCGGGATCGCCAGGTCGTAGCGGTGCACGAAGTAGAAGCTGACGTCGAGCTTGAGGTACGAGAGGAAGTTGTGCTCGACGCCGACGCTGCTGTGGATCGCGTGCTCGAGCACCAGGTCGGGGTTGCCGAACTCCTCGTTGGCCTGGTTGGGCTGCGGCGCGTTGCTGAAGTGGCCGACGGCGGCCTTGAGCGTGGTCTTGTACTTGGGAAACAGCGTGTAGCGCATGGTCAGGCGCGGGTCGACGACCCAGCGCACGTTGTCGAGATACATGATCGTGCCGCCGCGCGCGCCGGGAATGATCTGGAAGCGGTCGGTGACGTCGATGATCGCGTCGAGGTAGGTCGCCACGCCGCCGAGCCACTGACCGACCTTGACCGGCTGCGTCTCGTCGGTGAGCGTGATGCGCCCGCCGGTGCCGCCCTGCTGGAAGGGCTGGCCGGCGGCCGCCGGGTTGCGGTAGTCCACCGGCACCGGGATCTCCGCTTCGAATGTCGCGTAGCGCGCCTCGATGTCGAGGCCGAAACGGATGCGCAGCCGCTTGCTGGCGCGGTAGACGAAGTCTTGCCGCACGCCGAAGAGCCACGTCTTGATATCGACGTTGGCGCCCTGGGTGCCGAAGTTGACCAGATCGAAGCCGACGAAGGGCTGCAGCCGCATCGAGAGGCGATCGGTGATCTGGTGGCGCCAGCCCCAGACGAAACGATGGAAGCTGATCTGCGAGCTGAGGCTGATGGCGATATCGGAGTCGGCCTCGTCGCTGGTCAGCTTGAGCTGGTCGTCGCTGCCGAAGACCAGCACGAACATGTCGTTGCCCGGCTTGCCGAGCTTGACGTCAACGCGCAGCTGGTAGTCGTAGTAGACGGGCACCACGGTGGTGGCGTCTTGACCAGCGGCGCTCAGCACCGCGGGCAAGATCGCGTCGATGTAGCTGCGACGCACGGCGCCCGCCACGCTGATCTTGTCGGTGATGGGCACGTTGAGAAACAGCGACGCGTTGAGCAGGTTGATGTCGACGGCGCCCTTGAGCTGCTGCGTGTGCGTGCTGCGCGTCTCGACGTTGATGGTGCCCGCGATGAGGCGCCCGTAGCGCACGTCGGCGTTGCCCGGGTAGTAGTCGATGCGATCGAGAAACTGCGGGTTGAGCACCGAGGGTCCGCCGAGGAAGTGGTAGATGATCGGGATGCGCAGCCCGTTGAGAAACACGCCCGAGTCGCCGGGCGCCGCGCCGCGCACGAGCAGCGCGCCGCCGACGTAGGGCACGCGCGCGAGGCCGGGCAGGTTCTCGATGACACGGATCGGATCACCGAAGGTGCCCGGCACGCTGGTGAGCTGCTTTCCGCGCAGCGTCACGCGCGAGACCGTCGTCTGGCGCCGCTTGCCGCGCACCACCGTCTCGTAGGGGTTGTCCTTGAGGCGCGGCAGATAGAACGTGACCTTGTTCTGCTCGCCCTCGCGCACGGTGATCTCCACCGTCTCGGCCTTGTGCTCGAGCGAGATGGCCTTGATCTTGACCTTGCCTGGCGGGAGGTCCTTGATGCCGAAGCGACCGCGGCCGTCGGCCTTGACCTCGATGCCGTACTTCGCCGCCGCCACCGAGGCGCCCGGGATCGGTAGCCGCGTGGACTGCTCGCGCACGCGGCCGACCACCACGTCGTCTGCGCCGGAGCGCTTCTTGCGCTCGAACATCCAGTCCGGCGTGCGCGGCTTGAACTTGTCCTGGATCGCGAAGTTGTAGGCGTACTGGACCTGGATCGTGGCCGGCTTGCCGTTGACCTCGGCCGGCGAGAACTTGAACTGCTTGATCGCGTCGGTGGCGGCCTTGGTCAGGATCGGATCGGGCGACTTGACGACTGTGATGGGGCCCACCGCGCCGTCGCTCTTGATCGTGATCAACAGCTCGACCTTGCCGGCGATGCCCTTGACCGCCGCCTCTTTGGGATAGATCGCCTCGACGAACTTGATCAGCTTGGGCGGCTTGGTGAGCTTCTGTTTGACCTTGGGTTGGTCTTTTTCCTGGCGCAGATCCTCGCGCACCGCCTGCGCGTGTGCGCGCTCCTCGGGTGCGAGCACGCACAGGGCGACAGCGATAGACAGGGCGTGACGGCGCATCATCAGTCGAGCACGAAGGCAAAGCTGTAGGAGATCTTGACGGTCACCGGCGTGCCGTTGACCGTCGCGGGCTTGAACTTCATCTGCTTGGCGGCCGTGATCGCCGCGGCGTCGAGGTCGGGGTGAAGCTTGCGGATCACGCGCGCTTTGATCACGTTGCCCTTGCCGTCGATGGTCAGCTCGAGCACCACGCGCCCTTCGATGCCGAGGTCACGCGCGCGCTCGGGGTACTTGGGCATCACGCGCTTGGACGGCAGCGGCTTGGTGGTGATCACCGCCAGCGGCGCCTGCTCACCTGCTTTGTAGCGCTTCTTGAAGCCCTTGGCAGGCGGCCCGCGCTTGGTCACGCGCGGGTTGACGTCGACGCTGTCGCCCTTGCGCACCTGTACACCCTGCCCCGTCGGCGCCGTGGTCTTGCCCTCGAACTTGATGCCGAAGGTCTTGCGGCCGGTGTCGGGCGGCGACTTGCCTTCGGGCTTGCCGCTCGGCGGCGGCGCCACCTTGGGCGGCGGCTTGCTCACGCGCCGCACGCGCTTGATGCGGCGCGCGATCTTCTTCGGCGGCGGCGCCTTCTTCTCGGGCGGCGGCGCTTTCTTCTCCGGCGGCGGCGGCGGCAGCTTCTTCTTCTTCGGCGGCGGCGGCAGCTCGATCTTGCGCTGCGTCATGGTGCTGACGCGGTTCTTGGGGCGCGGCAGCCGTCGGTCCACCGACAATAGGAGCCCCGCGAGCACCGCGTGGGCGGCGATCGAGACGACGATCCACATCTGCCAGGGCAGACGCGATGCGGAGGGCTCGGGGGACACGGTCTTTGTACGCCGGGGTTACTTGTCCGGCTTGAGCACGTTGATGGCGAACTTGTAGATGCCCTCGGCCCGCACCAGATCGATAACCCGAACCACCTGTCCGTGAGACACCCGCTTGTCGGCCGCGATGACGGCCTCCATCTTCTTCTTGCTGCGCTTGCTCTCCTCGCGAATGAAGCGCCGGATCGCGTTCTCGTCGGCTGCCTTGCCGTTGAGCCTGAGCTTGCCGTCGGCGTCGATGGTGACGGCGAGGATCGAGACCTTCTGCTTCTCGCCGGTGGCCGCCTCGGGCAGCTTGACGTCGATCGAGTCGCGCACGATGTAGCTCGCGGTGACCATGAAGATGATCAGCAGCACGAGCATGATGTCGACGAGGGGCGTGACGTTGATCTCGGTGATCATGCCGCCGCGGTTGCCCCTGCCGCCGCCTCCGCCTCCGAGCGTTCCGCCAGCCATCGGCGCTACTCCTCGTCGTCGGCGTTGGCGGCGTCCGCGTCACTCGTCTTGGACGCGGGCAGGTCGCCGCGGTAGGCAGCGCCCGCGATGCGCGGCGCATTGCCGCTCGCTGACGCTCGCTCTCGCCCTTCGGGCTCGCGACTCCGCGACTCGGGGGCGGAGTTGGCGAGCACGCCCTGGGCCAGCGCCTCGGTGATCGAGAGCGTGTGATCGACCTGCCGCTGGAAGTAGTTGAAGGCCATCACGGCGGGGATGGCGACGAAGAGGCCGACGGCGGTGGCCACCAGCGCCTCCGAGATGCCCGCCATCACGGCGGTGTGTCCCTGCATGCTGCCTTTGCTGAGATCGGCGAAGGCGCGGATGATGCCGAGCACCGTGCCGAACAGGCCGATGAAGGGCGCGTTGTTGCCGAGCGTGCCGAGAAAGCCGAGGCGCTTCTGCAGCACCAGCCGCTCGCGCTCCACGGCGCTGGCGACGATCTTCTCGGTGGACTCGCGATCGCGCACACCTTGTCCGGCGATCGCCGCGCGCAGCGGGGGGTCACCGTCGCGCTCGACGCAGGCTTTGATCTTGTCGACGTCGCCGGCGTTGATCGCCGGTCGCAGTCGCGCGTCGAGGGCGTCGAGGCGCGAGCGACGCTTGTAGAAGAAGTAGAAGCGCTCGCCGATGATCGACAGCGAGACCACGGACAGCAGCAACAGGACGACCATCACCCACTCGCTGCCGCTCGCGAGGGTGATCTGCATCAACTTTTCGGTAAGCATCCTCTACCCTTGACTCGGATTTACGCGAATGCGCGAGTATGGCCTAGGGTCGTCGGTCCGACCACCCCATGCCTCGCCAGCGACGGCCGCGCACCAGTTTCTTGACATGCCCAGGCCGACCGCCAAGCCTTTGCGTATGAAGATCAACGCCACGCTGCAAGCGATCGCGATCGTCATCGGCATCAGCGCGCTAACGCTCGCCGTCAGCTGCGGTGAAGACAAACCGCCGCGCATCCCTGGCTCGCTCGGCGGCGGTGGAGCCG
>JAGQIK010000210.1 GCA_020431405.1 Myxococcales bacterium | reverse complement strand
CGATCCGCCTCGCGCTGGCCCCAGCTCTTGTCGTCGATGCCTTCCCAGTCGAGGTTGGCGAAGAAGGCCATGTTCTCGCCGAGCACGTTGTTGGCGTAGTGCGCGGTGGCCTCGAAGCGCGGCGTGCCGAAGCGGCCGGCGCTCTTGACGGCGAACTTGACGACGTTGACCTGCGAGAAGATGCGCAGCGCGCGATTGATGCTGCGCGGGATCGGCGTGAGGTGCACGTGCGAGTCGATCAACGGCAGCTTGTGCGAGACGCCGCTGGCGCCGCCGCTGCCCGCCGCGCTGCCGGAGCCGCTGCCCGCAGCGCTGCCCGTGGCGCTGCCGCTGGCGCTCGCCGATCCGCTGCCGGAGCGCGCGTCGCGTTTGCACGCCCACAGCGAGAGCGCCGCCAGCAAGAGCAGCGCGCGGTATCGAGCCACGTTGGGGCGGGTCGAGGGCATTAGTCGAAGCCGTAGGGGTAGGTCATGATCAGCGAGCGCGACGTCGCCCCGAAGCTGAGGCTGCGGATCAGCGGTGCGATGCAGCCGTAGATCCCGCGTTTCATTAGCAGCGCCGGCGCGGTGACGCGCACCTTGTTGATACGGCCGTTGCGCTCGATGCGAAAGCCCACGCGCACGCGGCCGCTGATCTCGTAGCCTTCGCGGGCTCGGGTGATGCAGCCGACGATGCGGCTGTCGAGGCGCCGTACCTTGCTGGTGACCTCGCCCTGCGACAGCTCGCGACCGCCGCCGCCGCCCTTGGTCAGGTCGACGCGATCGACGCTGTTGAGCGTGGGGCCGTGCGTGGAGGCGCGCTTGTCGGCGGCTGAGGCCTTCTTGAGCTGCGGCTCGTCGCCGGAGCCGCTGCCCGAGCGTCGCCTGCGGCGGCGCCAGCGACGCTTGCGACGCTTGCGCTTGGGCTTGGTCTTGCCTTCGACGACCGCGACGCGGCACTGCCCTTCGACACACGCCGTGCCGTCGGCGCACAAGCCCATACACGGGTTCTTGGAGCGGTTGTACTGCTGCCACCCGACGTAGCCGCCGAGCGCGAGCAGCCCGACCAGTAATCCGACCACGAATCGCACGGCGATATTGTTACACGCCCTTCCCCGCGGACTGGGTAGCGGTGATAATATCGAGTGAATCATGTAATGGCTGTCACGTTTTTAGGAGCCGTAATGTCCGAGCCTCTGGCTAAATACTCCGAGCAACGCGTCGCCGATCAGCTGCGCGAGCTGCTCTCGACATACGGCGAAGCCGAGCTGACACGAGGGCTCGGCGTCTTTCTCGCCGACTGGCTCACCAACGCCGATCAAGACGATCCGCAAAGTGGCCTTTTGCGAGCGCTCGCCCAAGCGACGACCATCGATACCGTGCACGAGGTGGTGCACGAGATGCGCTCGTTGCTCTCGGCGGTGATCGCCAACTGCGAGGTGGCCGACTCGCTGGTGCGCGAGCGCGCCCGGCTCGGCCCGCGCGAGCGCGTCGAGCTCGCTGAGTGTGTCGCCGACGCTCGGCTCGCAGCCGACCGCGCGGTGGGGCTCTCGGCGGATATCTCGCGCGTGCGCCGCAAGGTCCGCAGGCGCGCCACGCAGCTCGACGAGTGCGTCGCGCGCGCCGGGCGCTTGGCGCGGCAGTCGCTTTCGCTGGGTCGCTATCGCGCCGAGCTCGAGGTCGACGCCGCGGCCCCGGTGCAGGTCGGTGCCGATCCCGGCGAGCTTCTGCAGGTGCTGCTCAACCTCACGCGCAACGCGCTCGAGGCGGTCACCGAGCGCGAGGGCGGGCGCGTCAAGATCCGCAGCTGGTACAGCCAGACCATGGCCTACGTCAGCGTGGAGGACAACGGCGAGGGCTTCGACGCCGACCAGATCGAGAACATCTTTCAACCCTTTTACACCACGAAGGCCGAAGGCACTGGCATTGGCCTCTACATTTGCCGCCGTTTGGTCGATGGGTGGGGTGGGCAGCTCGAAGTTCGCGCCCGCCAGGGCGAGGGCGCGACATTTATCGTGGGGGCACCTCTCGTAGGCTGAGCGAATACGGATGAAGCTTTCTCCTTCGAGAGCGCGTCGCGTCGAGCAGCTGGATCTGCTCGACGGCGCGTCGATCGAGCCCGGCGTCATCGTGGCGCGGCGCTACTGCGTCATTGGGCCAGCGGAGGGGACCGAAGCGCATCTGCAGGTGGCCGTCACCGATCTGCAGCGCACGCTCGGCGCGGCGCCGCATCATCGGCTCACGCTTTACCTCTTCGAGGTCGACGCGGCGCGGCGCGAGCAGCTGCGGCGCGCCTTCGACGTGGCCAGCGCAGTGCAGCCCGAGGCGCTCTCGTTGCTCGAAGGCGAGGCGATGCTGGGCGTGGTGACCGCGCCCCGAGCCCGCGCCGGCGGAAGCACGCCGCCGCCGCGACACGTGGCGCTGGCCCTGGCGGGCCTGCTCGCCGACCTGCACGACTGCGGCGTCCACGGCGTGCACTTTCATTCGATGGCGATCCGCGTCGAGCAGGGGGCCGTGCGGCTGGCCGACTTCGCGCACCTGGCGGCTGCCGAGCCGCGCGACGCGCGCGAAGATCTCGTCGAGCTGGTCGCCTGGCTGCGTCAGATCGAAGACCCCGCCCTGCGCGAGGTCCTCGACAAGCTCGACAAGGTTCCCGCCAGCGCGCAGCAGCTGCGCGAGCTTCTGAGCCAGGCCATCGGCAGCGAGAAGCTGCCCTGGAGCGCGGTGCTGCCGGCGGAGCCGCCGTTTGTCGGGCGACAGCACGTGCTGCGTGCCGCGGCGGAAGCGCTGAGCAACGCGCGCATCGCCCAGCCGTCGCTGATCTCGATCGAGGGCGCGGCGGGCAGCGGCAAGTCGCGCTTGCTGCGACAGGCGGCGCTCGAGCTGCGACGCGGCAACGCGGCGCTGGTGCTTCACGCCGAGTTCGACGCCCACGCGCCGCCTGGCCGCGGGGCGTTGTTCGAGTCGCTCGATAGGCTGGCGCAGACCAGCAGCAGCTTCGACGCGCACGAGCAGCGCGCGCTGGTGCAGCGTCTGCACCGAGCGACCGATCCGCTCGCGGGCATCCTGCGGCGTGTATCGCCAGCGCTGGCGGAGCTTCTGGGGGAGGTGGCCGATCCGCCGGAGATCGATCTCGGCAAGGCCTTCACGCGGCAGGTCGCCGTGCTCGCCGACGCGCTGGGCGCCGTCGGCACGCCCAAGCGCCCCGTGGTGCTGCTGATCGACAACATCGACCAGGCCGACCGCGGCTCCAGCGCAGTGCTGGGCAAGCTGCTCGCGGCCGGACGGTCGCACCACAGCGTGGTGATCGCGACAGCGCGCGGCGCGCTGCCCAGCGAGGTGCGCGAGGCGGACCAGCGCTTCGAGCTCGCGGGGCTCGGCGAGCGCGACCTCGGCGAGCTGGTCAGCGCGGCGCTGCCCGGCGCTGTGGTCGACCGCGACCGCGTAGCGCGCGAGCTGCGGGCGCGCAGCGACGGGCTGCCGCTCTCGGCGTGGCCCGTCCTGCAGCAGTGGATCGATGACGGACAGCTCGGTCGCGAAGAAGACGGCAGCTGGCGCCTGGCCGACGAGAGCGTCAGCCCGGCGTCGACGCGAGCGCTCTACGAACAGCGCCTCAAGGGTGTCGACGAGGAGCAGATCGGCGTGCTGCTGCTGGCGGCGGTCATCGGTGGTCCGGTAACTGCCGACGAGCTGGCCTCGATCATGAGCTGGTCTCGCGATCAGATCGATGCTGCGCTGGCGGCGCTGTGGCGCCAAGGGCTGCTCGTACGCGACGCCTACGACCGATCGCGCTTCTTTCACGGCAGCATTCGCGACCTCGTGCTCGAGCGCTTCGCCGACGCCTCGCCGCGCGCCCACGCGCGCAAGCTCGAGCACTTGCGACGCGGTCCGAGTCGTGCGGCGGTGGCCCAGCTGGCGTACCACGCCGAGCTCGCGCGCACGGACCACGATCTCGATCAGCAGCTCGCCATCGAGCACCTCGATGCAGGCGCCGAGATGCTCGGCATCTACGACCTCGTGCGCGCGCGCTGGCACTTCGAACGCGTGCAGCAGCGCAGCGATGATCGCGAGCTGCTGGCGCAGGCGCTCGAAGGCGCGGCGTCGGTGGCGCTGCTGCAGGACCGCGTGGGAGACGCCGCACTCGGCTACGCCCTAGCCATGGACCACCACGAGCAGCGCGAGCAGTCGGTGCTGCTGGCGGCGTGGGCGGCGCACGCGCTGATGTGGCGCTCGGCGCTCGGCAGCGTGCGCGCGTTGATCGACGAGGTGCTGAGGCGCATCGGCACGCCGCTGCCGCTGACGAAGCTCGGGCGGGCGGCAGGCTTTGTCGCCGACGCGCTGCGCGCGCTGCTGTCGGTGCGGGCGCCGCGCCGGCTGCGCGAGATGCGCGAGAGCCTCTGTCAGCTCTATCCGATCGTGATCGCCGCCGACCTCATCGACGACCCGCAGCGCAGCATGATCGCCGCGCTGCGCGGCGTGCGCCTCGCCCGGGGCTTGCGAACGCCGGGCGCTGCGCTGAGCCTCTCGTTCTGGGCGGCGGGTTTTGGCTGCATCGGGCGCTTCGGTCCAGCGCGGCGCCTCTTCGCGCGCGCTGACGAGCACGCGCGCGACCGCGAGGACCACTGGGCTATCGGCGTGGTGGCGCACATGCGCGCGCACACCGTCGACATCCCGAGCGGCGCGTACAGCGAGGGCCTTTTGCGGCTCGACGAGGCGGTGGCGAGCTTCCGCCGTACTGGTGACCTCTCGGTGGCGGCGCTGTCGTTGCTGTTCAAAGCAGCCTACGGGCGCGACATAGAGCCTTGCAGCACCCTCGAGCGTTGGCTCGACGAGTCGCAGCAGGCGGTCACACGCCAGGGACAGCACCAGCCCCAGGCTGCGATCGACGCGCTGCGGCTGTTGATAAGGGCGCGCCAGGGGCGAGTCGACAGTGCGTCCGCTATCGCGCTCGAGGGCGCGCTCCGCGAGGTACGTCAGGCGCTGCCCGACGTCTCGTTGGCCACCGCCTATCTGATCGAGACCTACGTAGAATACGGCGATATCGAACGCGCTCGAGACCTCGCGCGCTACGCGAATCGCGAGTCCCGGATCGGGCCCGTGCCGGCCGTGTTCGTCGAGCTGCACGTGGCCACCATGATGGCCTTCGAGGCGGCGGATCTGACACGCGGTGATCGACGTATCAGTGATCGTGCGCGTCGCCGTGTGCGGCGCTTGGCACGACGATTCCCGATGCTCGCGGTTACCTACAACTACCTCGAGGCTCGACGCTACGAGGCGCGTCACGACTTCCGCAGAGCGGCGCGGCGATACCGAAATGTGATCGAGCTCGGTACACCGCAAAAGATGCAGTACCTCACGCTCGAGGCGCATCGCGCGCTTGGCCGGCTGCTTGCCGCCGCCGACGTGCTGGCAGCAGCGGAGCACACACGCCTCGCTGAGGAGTCGGCGCGTCACATCGGCGTCGCCAACGCCGGTCTGTTGGCGCCGCCGACCCAGACCGTCAGCAGCGTTGCGAGGCCGAGCGCAACCTCGGCCACGGCGATCAAGGGCAAGCGGCACGCCGTGCTCGAACACGCTGCGCCGAGCACGCGCAAGCAGCTCGCGCTGGCGCTGGGAGCCGACGTGGAGCTCGATGGCTGGATTGGTCTCATCGCCAAGGCCGAGCCATCCGAGCTCAAGCTGCTCGCGGTAAACCTGCTGCTGACAGCGCGCGACGCTGGTGTGCTCGACGAGGCACCAGTGCTGCGTGCGGAGCGCTGCGACCTCGACGTTTCGCAGACCGCCGAGCTCTCCCTTGCCGAGCCCGGTCGATACGTCTGTCTTTCCGTGACAGGCGATCCGATGCGTGCTCGAGGTGGACCGGTGGCAGGCATGCGCGCGTGCCGCCACCTTGCTAGGCAGCAGGGCGGCTTCATTCATCTCGAGAGTAGCGACGCCCTGTGGCGGCTGCGTGCCTTCGTGCCCGAGATCGAGCCCAGCGCAGAACAGACTACCGAACAGACAGCGTGCGAGCCCGCGCTCTCCGTCGCCGTGGTCGCGGTGGAGGCGCGCGTCACCGAGACGGTCCTCTCGGCGCTCGAGCGCTTCGGCCTCGCCGGCACGCGCGCCAGCGCGGCCGACCTCGAGCTGCTCGGGCGCGCCGACATCGTCTTCGTCGACAGCGATCTCGTCGGCTCGGTGTCGGGCAGAACCGATGCCGTGTTGGTGCCGATCCGACGTCGCGTGGCTGGCCGCCGGCTGGGGCCGCTCGAGCTTGGCGTCCCGTTTACGCTCGACGAGCTCGAGACGCTGCTCGACGAGGTCACCAGCGGTAAAGCATCGCGGCCTGAATGAAGCCAGCCCCTGGCGAGTAGAGCAGCGTCAGCGAGCCGGGCGGTGTCTTGCCTTCGGCGCGCGCGCGGTGCAGGTTGAGCGGCAGGCTGGCCGGCATCAGATGGCCGCAGGTCTGGAACGTCGTCAGCGTGCGATCGCGCGCGATGCCGAGCGCGTCGCAGCAGGCCTCGGCGAACCACACGGTGGGCTGCGAGACGACGAAGAAGTCGATGTCGGCGGGGCTGTAGCCGTGCTGCTCGAGCAGCGGCTCGCAGACCTCGCGACAGAAGCTCATCGCCTGCGTTCCCATCGTGACCAAGGCGCGTCGGTCAACGGTATGAACCGTCAGCGCCTGCTGGTGCAGATCGCCGCGGTACCACGGCGCGTCGCTTCGCCCCGGACCGAGGCGCAGGCCGCCGGAAAGGTCGCCGCGCGTCTGCTGCCTGCTGGCGATGAAGCCGTGGTCTGGCTCGACGCGTGCGAGCACTGTGGCGACAGCGCCGTCGCCGACGTTGAGCGAGGACGGCATGCGGTAGTCAGTGACGCGGCTCAGCGCTGAGCTTTGGATCACGAGAGCGCGCCTGTAGTCGCCGCTTTGTATGAGGCGCGTGGCGACGTTGACGTGCGGAACGAACGAAGCGCAGTCCGACACGAGCGTGAACGCCGTGGCGCGATGGGCGATGCCGAGCTTGTCGGCAACGATGACGTGGTTGAGCGGACCGGCGAAGTCGTTGATCTGCGAGAAGATGACCATCAGGTCGATGTCGCCGGCGTCCAGTCCCGCGTCTGCTAGCGCCAGCCGCGCGGCAGCGACCTCCATGTCCGAAGGTTGCTCGTCGGGCCCGATCACGTGTCGCTGGCGCGCGCCTCGGTATGGATCGCTTGCCCAGCGGGCGGAGTGCGCGATGACCTCGCCGTCGATGCCGCGCTCGCGACGTTTGGCCGCGCGCTCAGCGCTGGCGAGCACGTCGTCGTCGAGATCGACGTTGCTTTCACTAGCGCTGGTCTGCTTGATCTCGTCGGGCCAGTGGTCGTTTTCGCGCACCGTGCTCGGTAGATAGACGCCGATGCCGATGATGCCGACTCCGCAGCCAGCGCCCGGGCGTTGTGAGACGTGCATTTCAGCTAGCCTGACGCTGGTCGGCGGGGAAGCTGACCGCGCTTTCGCGAGGGTTGCTGGCGCGTGCCGCGGGGTCGATGGGTATGTCGAGCAGCAGAGGTCCGTCAAGCGTGGCGCTCGCGGCCCACGCGATGTCGTCTTCGCAGCGGACGCGGCGCACGCGCGCGCCGAGCGCCTCGGCGTAGCCGCACAGATCGACGGGCGGCGTGCGTAGATCCAGCGATCGGCCGAACACGCGCTCGTTGCCGTGCTGCACCATGCCGAGCTGTCCGTCGTTGAAGACCACCAAGGTAACGGGCACGCCGCGCAGGGCGCAGGTGGCGATCTCGTTGCCGCCCATCAGCATGCCGCCGTCGCCGCAGATGGCGACGACGCGTCGACCGCGCGAGGCGTGACCGAGCGCCAACCCCATCGCGACACCAATGCCGCTGGTCATAGCGCCGAGGCCGTAGGGTGCGTAGAAGGCGTCGTCGTGAGCGATGCGCAGGTGTTGGACGGAGAAGAGCAGGTGGTTGCCGACGTCTGTCGTGTAGACCGTGTCATCGGGGAAGTAGCGCTGCAGCGCGCTGATCACCGCGTGGGGCGCGAAGGGGATCTTTTCCATGTGCGCGTTCGTCGGAGAGCTCATGTCGCGCTGTGCGGCGCGAATGCCGCCGTCACGTGCGACGACGAGCTCGGCACTTGGCGAGTGCATGATGCCGAAGAGGCGCTTCAGCGTATCTTCGATGTCGCCGCATAGCGGGAGGTCCGGTTCGAACGCTCTCCCCATACGAAGCGGAGCGTGGTCGATCTGGATCAGCGTTCCGTTGCGGGGACGGAAGCTAGGCGAGTAACCGCCCGTTAGCGTGTCGTCGAGGCGACAGCCAACAGTCAGCAGCGCATCGACGTTGTCGAGATAAGCGCGGGCGCCGCCATAGCTGCCAACGCCGATGATGCCGAGCCACAGCGGATGCGATTCGGGCATCACACCTTTGGCCTCGAGGTCCGAGGCAACCGGGATGCGGTGCAGCTCGGCGAGGTCGAGCACGGCCTCGCGCGCGCCGGCTTCGCGCGCGCCGACGCCGAGCAGCAGCAGCGGCCGCCGCGCTGTGCTCAGCGCGTGCGCGGCGCGACGCAGCGTCTCTTCGCTCGCTCGCGCGTTGCTCGAGAGCGCCTCGCCAAGCTCGCTGCTGGGTGCAGCGAGCTGCGCGATGTCCACCGGTACGCGCAGCAGCACGGGGCCGCGAGGGCGCAGCATGGCGCGATGCAGCGCGCGCCGCGTGATCGCGCCGGCGCGAAGCGGCTGTTCCAGCGATGCGATCATCTTCGTCACCGAAGCGAAGATGTTGGCCACCGCGAGGCCGTCGGCGCCGCCGTCCTGCAGCGCACCGCGGCCAGCGCTCGTCGAGGCGACGTCGCCGGCGAGCAGCAACACGGGCGCCTCGTCCAGGTAGGCTGCTGCGACGCCGGTGAGCGCGTTGAGCGTGCCTGGCCCGGAGGTGACCATCACGACGCCTGGCCGTCCCGTCGCGCGCGCGTAGCCGGCGGCCATGTGCACCGCCATGGTCTCGTGCTGGCAGGTGACGTGCTCGAGCGCGCTGTCGAGCAGCGCGTCGTTGAGCGGTGAGATCGCGCCGCCCGGAATCCCGAAGACGCGGTCGATGCCGGCGTCTTCGAGCGCTTCGACGATGGCGCTCGCGGCGCGCCGGACGTCAGGTCGCGGATCGCTGCCCTGACGGGCAGTGCTTCTCGTCATCTTCTACCCCCGCAGGAGTCAGGGCCTCAAAGGGCCGTGGCATCTTCTGGCGTCGCCGCATCAGTGCTGGGAGGCAGAGCGAGAGGGCAACGATACAACGGGGAGATCGCGGGCGCCGAAACCGATATAGCACCTCAAAGTGCGACATGTAAGGGAAAGGTGCAATCATGTGCAACCGATTCGCACGCCGCGGCACAGTCAGCGGCGGCGGCTGCGTCCAAGAGGCGGTAATCGGCACTACGTCGCGGGTGCGACGATCGTTGCGGCGGAAGTGGGCGGGGAAAAATTCGCGCTCGGTCAGCGCGGGCGCCGCGCGGGCTCCTGGAAGAGCTCGAGCAGCTGCGCAGCCTTGAACGGCTTGGCGAGAAACGCGCTGGCGCCGGCTTTGGTGACCTTCTTTTCGATGCCGGTGGACGGGCGGCCCGTCACGGCGATCACCATCGTGTTCTGCGTCTCGGGATTGCTCTTAATCTTCTCGCAGACCTCGACGCCGTCCACACCCGGCATGAACACGTCGAGGACCACCACGTCGGGCTTGCGCGCGCCGATGAGGATCAGCGCCTCCACGCCCGAGCTGCAGGCTTCGACCTGCAACGAGCGGTCGGCCCGCGTCAGCGAGCGGCGCAGCGATCTGAGGTACAGCGCGTCGTCGTCAACGAGCAGCAGCGACTTGCGGTCGGGCATCAGCTCGTCGGGCAGCGGCATGCCGCACTGCTCGAGAAACTCGACCAGATCATCGTAGAGCACACGGCGATGCCCGCCCGGCGTGCGGTACGCGCGCAGCTTTCCGGAGTCGATCCAACGGTTGACGCTCGATGGGTCGGCGCCGACCAGCTTGCCGACCTGACGAGACGAGAAGACTCTGGGCATGGATTCACCTCACGACGGTGGCCCGCAATCCCCCTGCGGACCAGTGGGCCAGCGGCGACGCGCCTCGACCACGATGGCCGACGGCGTCGCCCCGCGCAGACAATTGCAGTGAATCAGTTGCCTGCGCGTTTTAGAAACTTTACCAGATGACGTTCGGGGTTGGGGCGCCGAGTGTCAAGGGAAAAGCTCAAATACCCGACATGTCGCGAGAAAGCGCGGTCGTGTCGTCTTGGCACATGCCCTAGGAGGCGAGATATTCAGAGGGTACAACAGCGAGAGGCACACGAAAAGGGCTGATCACCTGACTCGACCGAGGAACTGCGACTGCCCGCTATCGGCATTTTCGATAGAACTGACCCTGTCGCGGCGAGCTGGTGAGACCTTCACCCTTAGGGGCGGTCCGGCGGTCCACGCTACTTGAAGATGTCGGCCGATACCTTCGGGTTGAGCTCGATCTTGCTGTACTCGATGGACTGCGGCCGGCCGGCGCTGCTCACAACCAGCGAATGGGGCAGCATCACGCCGCGCACGCGCTTGTGCTTGGCGTAGACGATGACGCGCTTGCCGCGCACGCCGCGCGTGTGAAGCGCGACGAGGCGGCGCTTGCCGTCGAGCACCAGCGTCGTAGGCGCGAGGCCGGGCGGAAAGATCTCCACGGCGACGCTGCCTTTGGCCAGCCCTGCGACCTTGACGACGCGCTGCCGCGCGCCCTTGGCGAGGGCGTTGATGAAGACGAAGGGCGGCTTGCGCCACAGCTCGGAGCGCAGCTCGGAGAGCTTGTCCGGTGGCAGCGGGCGCCGCTGCACGGCCGAGGCGGGCGCGCCGGCTTTGCCGAAGGCGGCGAAGGCGCGCTTGCCATGCATCACCAGCTGCATCTGCATCGGGCCCTGGCTGAAGGCGATCTTGAAGCGATCAGGCGGCGCGAGCACGGCCAGGTAGCTGCCCGACATGGGGCCCATCTTGGCGCTGCCCTGCTGGCGCAGCATCTTGATCGCCGCGATGCGCTTGCGGCCGCCAGCGGCCTTGAGCGCGGCCTCGAGCACTTTGCGCGCGGCGGCCATCTGCTTGGCGGTGATCGGCGCCTTGGCGGCGGCGGCTCGGGCGGCGCGCTCGGCCGCGCTGATCGGCGCGGTGTAGGGCAGGCGCTTGAAGGGCAGGCCGGCCTTCTCGAGCAGCGGCGCGACCACGGCGCCACGCCCGACGATCACGACGGCGAGGCGCGTCGGACGCACGTGCTTGCGGGCGGCGCTGGCCACGTCGCTGGTGTTGAGCTTGCCGATGCGCACGCCGAAGTCGGTGACGTAGCTGACGGGCAGGCCGCGGATCTGTGCGCGCGCGAGCGCCGCGGCGAAGTCAGCGCCGGTCGCGAAGCCGATGCCGTAGCCGCCAGCGATCTTGCCCTGCGCCGCTTCGAGCTCGGCCTTGGTGGGCGGCTTGTCCTTGACCAGCGCCGACAGCTCCTGCTGCACGAGCTTGAGCGTGGCGACGATCTCGGCGTTGCGCGTGAAGCTCTTGACCTCGAAGTGGCCATCGTCGCTGTGAAACGAAAAGCCGCTGCGGATGCCGTATGTCTTGCCGCCCTTGGAGCGCACGATCTGCATCAGGCGCGAGCTGAAGCCGCCGCCGCCGAGCGTGTAGTTCATCGTCATCACGGCTTCGCGGTCGGGATGGTCGAGCTTGATGCCGGCGTGACCGAGCGAAAAGTAGCTCTGCGTCAGGTCCGGTTTGTCGACGAGCAGCACCTTGATGCCGGCGGGCGGATCGCTGACCGGCTGGATGGCGCGCCGCTTGGGTGCCTTGCCGCGCCAGCGGCCGAAGTAACGTTTGACGCTGCGCTCGAGCTTCTTGGCGTCATAGTCGCCGCTGATGGCGAGCACCGCGCCGTCGGGCACGTAGTGCTGGCGGTGAAACGCGACGAGGTCTTTGCGCGTGATCGCGTCGACGGTGTCCATGGTCATCGGCTGGCCGGCGGGGTGCTCGTCGCCGTAGAGCACGTTGTGAAAGTGCAGCGAGGCGAGCGCTCCCGGGTTGTCGAGGCTCGACTTGATGCTGCCTTTGAGGCGCTGGCGGATGAGCTTCATCTCCTTTTTGGGAAACGTCGGCGAGCGCACCAGGCGCGAGACCATGTCGAGGCACATTGCGAGCTGTTTGGCGCGGCCGCGACACGAGATGGTGGTGATCTCGTAGCCGCTGCCGGCGCCGAGGTGCACGGCGGCGGCGTCGATCTTCTTCGAGATGGCGTCGGCGCTCATGCCGCGTACGCCCTGGCGCAGCATCGACGAGACGAAGTCGGCGAGGCCGATCTTCTCTTTGGGATCGTCGATGCTGCCGCTGCGGATCACCAGCTGCACGCTGATGACGGGCAGCGACTTGTCGGGCACGCCGAGCAGATGCAGCCCGCTGCGCAGCTTGCCGCGCATGATGTTTTCCGGCAGCGCCAGAGGGCTCGGCTTGGCTACCGGCGGCGACTTGTATAGCTCGCCTTCACGTCCGGCCCACGGGTCTTGGGGCTTGGGCTTGGCCTTGTCGACCTTCTTGGGCGGGGCGACGGGCTTGATCGGGCCGGCCTTGGGGCGCGCGGGCGGACAGGCGGCAAGCGCGAGGACCACCAGCGGCGCGGCGAGGCGAGCGAGCGTGAACGAGGCGCTCATTTGCCACCTCCTTGCCCGGGCGGCAGCAACAGGATGCTGAGGTTTTCGCGGGTGAGGTACTTCTTGGCGACGCGTTTGACGTCGGCGGCGCTGACGCGATCGATCTTGGCCACCTCGTCTAGAAACGCCGTCGGGTTGCCCTTGAGGTAGGCCGAGCTGCCGATCTGATAGGCGATGCCCCAGATGGTGCGCAGGCTCATCAGCCGCGACGTGGCGAGCTGATTTTTGGCCTTCTTCAGCTCGGCCTTGGTGATCGTCGACTTGGCGACGCGCTCGACCTCGGCCAGCAGCGCGTCCTTCATCTTGCTCACGTCGTGGCTGGGCAGGCCGACGGCGTAGATCATCATCAGGCCGGGGTGCTCTTGTGGCCGCGCGAAGCCGCCCGCTTGCAGGGCCAGCTTGCGCTTGCGCACCACGTCCTGGTGCAGGCGCGAGCTGCGGCCCGCCGAGAGGATCGCGCTCAGCACCTGCAGCGGCGCCATGTCGGGGCTGTTGGCGCCGGGGATGTGATAGGCGCCGAGCACCACGGCCAGCTGCGAAGGCCAGTTGGCCGTGCGTTCGCGCAGCTTGGTCTGCGCGCCTTCACGCACCGTCACGCGCGGCGGCTTCTTGCCCGCCGGGATCGGACCGAAGTGTTTGTCGGCGGCCGCCTTGACCTGCGCCTTGGAGACGTCGCCGACCACCACCAGCGTGGCGTTGTTGGGCACGTAGTAGGTGTTGTAGAAGCGCGTGTAGAAGGCGCGCTTGGCGGCGTTGAGGTCGCGCAGCTTGCCGGCCGGCGTCCACTGGTAGGGGTGCTTCTTGTAGGCCATCTCGTAGATCGCTTCGAGCGAACGACCGATGGGCGAGTTCTCGAGGCGCTTGCGCTTCTCTTCCTTGACCACCTCGCGCTCGCTGTCGATGTGCTTGTCGATGAGCAGCAGGTGGCGCATGCGCTCGGCCTCGAGCTTGACGGCGAAGTCGAGATACTGCTTGGGCAGCGTGTTGTGATAGGCGGTGAGGTCTTGCGTGGTGAAGGCGTTCACCGAGCCGCCCACGGCCGAGATCATGCGCGCGTGCGCCTCCGGCTTGACGCGCTTGCTGCCCTTGAACATCAGGTGCTCGAACATGTGCGCCACGCCGCGCGTGCCGAGGTGCTCGTCTTTGGAGCCGACGTGATACCAGACCTGCACGGTGACGGCGGGCACGCGGTCGTGGTGCAGGTAGACCACGCGCAGGCCGTTCTTCATGGTCCACTGCTCGATCTTGAGCTCGAGGCCGGACTTGGCCTGCGCCGCTTTGGCGCTCTTCTTTTTCTTGGTTTTGGCCGCCGCGTTCGCCGCGCCGTGGGTGGCGAGCAGCAGAGCGCAGGCGAGCAGCGCTGACGCGCATCTAGTCATGAGACCTCCCTCGAGATGCGGGGGTTATTGCGGCCGCATGTAACCACAGAACGCAAGCCTATGCGTGTGCTAGCTTCCGTCCATGGGATCGGGTCGCATCGTCTTCATCGCGTTCGTGGTGTCGGCGCTGACCAGCGCCGGGACCTTCTTCGGTCTACGGGCGGTGGTCGGCAAAGGTGCCCCAGCTGCGACGGTGAGCGGTAGGGCCTCGGGCGGCGGAGCGGCGGGCGCTGCCGGCGCTGCGTCGGGCGCAGCGGGGCAGGGCGGCTCGAGCAAGGCCGGCGCGAGCGGCGCGAGCGGCGCCAAGGGCAGCCGCACCGTCAACGTGCCGCGGCTACGTGCGAAGAAGCTCAGCGAGGCGATGAAGGTGCTGATCGACAGCGGCCTGACGGTAGGCAAGATCACGCGCCGCGAAGACAAGACGCTGGCCAAGGACCTGGTGCTGACCACCGCGCCGCCGGCGGGCACGCCGCTGCTCGGCGGCGGCAAGGTCGATCTCTTCGTCTCCAACGGCACTACGCAGGTGGCGGTGCCGCGCGTAGTGGGCATGCGCCTCGCCGGCGCCAAAGCCAAGCTCGAGGGGCTCGGGTTCAAGGTGCGCACGCGCTACAAGTACGACGAAGACAAGATGGAGGGCGTCATCCTCGGCCAGTCGCCCAAGGCCGACGAGCCGCAGCAGCCCGGCGCCACGATCACCATCGTCGTCAATCGCGAGTGAGCGGCGCGCTGGCGCTGCTGCCGCTGCGCGAGGCCGACGCGCCGCGCTGCGGGCCCAAGGCGGCGAGCCTGGCGGCGCTCGTGAAGCAGGGCCTGGCCGTTCCCGCCGGGCTGTGTCTGCCGTTTGCCAGCTATCGCGCCGCCGGCGCGGCCACGGCAGCGCGCGCGCGTGCAGAGCTGACCGTCGACGCGCAGTCGCTCGCGGCGGTGGTCGCGGCGCTCGGTGATCGGGTGGTGGTGCGCTCGTCGGCCAGCTGCGAAGACGCGGAGGGCTTCAGCGCGGCGGGGATCTTCGAGAGCGTGCTCGGCGTCGAGCTCGGCGCAGAAGGCGGGGGAGCGCGGCTCGGCCGCGCGATCGCGATGGTGTGGGCTTCGCTGGGCAGCCCCGCGGCGCGCGCGCTGCTCGCCGACGCGGGGCGCTCGGTGCAAGACGAGGCGATGGCGGTGCTGATCCAGCGCCAGCTCGACGCTCGGCTCGGAGGCCACGCGCTGCTTCACGCCGACGGCTACCTCGAGATCGAGGCCGTGCGCGGACACCCCTCGGCGCTGGCCTCGGGCAGCGCCGATCCCGAGCGCTTGGGTCTCGCGCGTGACGAGGAGCCGGCTGCACGCTGGCGTGCGCTGGTCGAGCTTCTGCGCCGCGCCGCGCTCGAGGGCGCGGCCTGCGAGCTCGAGTGGCTCGTCGACGGGCGCGGCGTGCCCTGGCTGCTGCAGCGCCGCCCGCTGCGCAGCGCGCCCGACGAAAGAGATCGGCCGCATGTCGAGCTCGACGAGGCCGACGCGGCGCGCTCGCTCGGACGGCGCTGGATCTGGGATCGCGAGCACAACCCCGATCCGCTCTCGCCAGCGCACGCCAGCTTGATGCAAGAGCTCGCTAGCGCCGAACGCACGCGCGTCGTCGACGGCTACCTCTACTACGCCGACGACACCGTACCGCCGAGCGGCGAGGGCGGCGCGGCGATGGGCGACGGTGCTGCCGCGGCGGCGGCGCTCGGGCAGGCCGAGCTGTGGCT
>JAGQIK010000209.1 GCA_020431405.1 Myxococcales bacterium | reverse complement strand
GCTGCGCGCCATCGCCGAGGCCTGCGCCCACTCGCGGCGCACGCGGCTGTTCGCGGCGGCGCTGGCTGCCAGCGTAGTGCTCGCCAGCGCCGCCGTGGTGCTCTCGCGCGTACGCGAGCGCGACGCCAGCGCGTCGGTGAGCGCGCGCAGCGGCGCCGCGCTGGGGGGCAGTGGCAGCGCCGCGGCAGCGGGCGGCAGCGGCAGCGGCAGCGGCAGCGCTGCGGGTGGCAGTGGCAGCGCTGCGGGTGGCAGTGGCAGCAGCGCCAACAGCGACAACAACAGCGAGGCGCGCCCGGCGCGCTTCAAGTCGTCGTCGCGCCGGCTCGGCGCCCGCACGCGCGTCCTGCTCGCCACCGCGCGCGATGGCGCGCTGCTCGAGATGCGCCTCGGCGCCGATGGCAGCACCGTCACGCGCAGGCTGACCGAGCCGCCTGCCGGCGCACACGACGAAAACCCGCGCGTCAGCCCCGACGGCACGCGCGTGCTGTTCGAGCGCGCGCTGGCTGACGGGCGGCGGCAGCTGTATCTCTACGATCGCGACGACGGCAGCGCGCGCGCGCTGGCCCCCGCGCTGCCCTACCAGTGGGCCGCGCGCTTCTTGTGCAACGACCGCGTGCGCTTCGTCGCCGACCGCCACGGCCCCGCCGAGCGCACGTTCCGCTCGGCAGCCGAGCACGACGTGGCGCTCGACGCCGATGTCGCCGCGGTCGCGGTCGCGGCCAACGCCAGCACCAGCGCCAACGCCAGCGTCAGCCAACGCGGCGCGGCGCACCTGTGGCGCGTGCCGACGAGCTGGTCGCGCGACCGCTGCGTCAGCGCGCGCATCGTCTCGCGGCGCAACGCCAGCGGGCAGATGGGGCTCTCGCTCGAGGTGCGCTCCTGTCGCGGCGCGCGCGACCGACGCGGGCTCTATCGCCGCCCCTACCGCGAGATCGCGCTCTGGCCGAGCCTGCTCGGCATCAACGTACGCAGCCTCGACGTTTCGCCCGACGGCCGCTTCGTCGCCGTGGTGCTCGACCGCAGCGCCGCCGCGCGGCCGGCAACGCCCGGCGCCCGCGGGCTGCTCTACGTGGTGCGCGTGCGCGATGACGGTCGCCACGCGGCGCGCGAGCCAGTGCCGATGGAGCCGCTGCGCGGCGCGAGCCCCGGCCCGCTGCGCATGACGCCGCTGAGCCGCTTTCTCGGCTGGCAGCGCGTCGCTACCGACGTGGTGGCCAGACCGCGCTGGAGCGGCGCCAGCGGCACGTTGTGCTATCTGCGCCGCGAAGCGCGCGGCCGCGCGCCGTGGTGCTGGTCGGCGCACGCCTATCGCAGCGCGCGTGTGGGCGGCGCGCGCGAGGCGCGACGCGACGTGCGTCACGCCGTGCCCACCGCCGACGGCACGCACGTGGCCCTGCTCGCCGACATGCACGGCGATAGCCACCTGACGCTCGTCGAACGCCCCGCGGGCCGCCGCGTGGCACTGACCCACGCCATCGCGCTCTCGCCAACGTCGGCGCCGGCGTGGCTGCCGACGCGCTCGCGCGGCTCGCCCTGCGCGCGCTGAGCCCGCGATAGCTCTCCTCGAAAACCAGCGCTAGCGCACCGCTGACGACCTGAGTCGCCAGCGCCTGCGCCACACGTGCGCGCGCGCGCTCGTCGCCGAGAGGCCGGCGCGCGCGCCAAAGGGAGTCGTATGTCCGCCATCCGCCACGCCGCCTTCGCCGCCACCCTGACCCTCGTCGCGCCGCTCGCCAGCGTCGCGCGCGCCGCCGAGCCCACCACGCCGACCACGCCGAGCGAGCAGCCCCAACCGCGCGCCGAGCTGCGCATCGCCACGCCGCGCGGCCCGATCCGCGTCTATCGCCCGGCGCTCTCGCGCCCGCCGCTCGAGACGATCATCTACGTGCACGGCTACTACGCCAAGCTCGACGACTCGTGGGGCGGCCACGACCTGGTCGATCAGTTCAAGGCCAGCGGGCGCCCCGCCGTCTTCATCGCCGTCGAAGCGCCCGTCGGCCCGCGCGACACCGTGCGCTTCCCCGATCTCGCCCAGGTGCTGGCGCTCGTCGAGAAGCGCAGCGGCTGGACGCTGCCGCGCTACGTCGTCGGCGTCGGTCACAGCGGCGCCTATCGCACGCTGCTGCGCTGGCTCGGCGAAAAGCGCCTGCGCCACCTGGTGCTGCTCGACGTGCTCTACGCCGGCGAGCAGTCCTTCGCCAACTGGTTCAACGGCAGCCGCGATCGACGCCTGACCGTCGTCGTGCGCGGCACCATGAAGCGCACGCGCATGCTGGAAAAGCGGATCCGCGGTCGCGTGACGTGGTGTCGCCGCATCCCGACGATGGCGCGCGGCTTCTCGCGCCGCTGCCGCCGCGCGCGCGCGGCGTTCATCACCTCGCAGCTCGGCCACGGCGCCATCGCCGTCAGCGGCAAGGGCATCCCCGTGGTGCTGCGCGACCGCCTGCCCCGCCGCTGAGCCCGTTATGCACAAAAAGCCCGGTGGCGCCCGGCGAGCCGCATGGCATAAGCTCGTCGCTGCATGGCCGACTCGTCGCCAATTCGAGCCGCCGCGTCGGATCCGAGCCGGCTCGTCGGCCAGCTCTTTGCCGGGCGCTTTCGCATCGAGCGCGTGCTCGGGCGCGGCGGCATGGGCACGGTCTATCTCGCGCACCACGAGGTGCTCGGCCGCTCGGTGGCGCTCAAGATCTTGCACCAGCGCATGCTCAGCAACGATCGTGTGACGGCGATGTTTCGGCGCGAAGCGCGCGCCGCGAGCCGCATCGACCACCCCAACGTCACGTACGTCATCGACTACGGCTACAGCGAGGACAACGCGCCGTACATGGCGCTCGAGTACGTGCGCGGCCGGCCGCTGTCGGCCGAGCTCGATCGCAGCGGCCAAGGCGCACCGTTCGAGCCGGCGCGCGCGCTGCGCATCCTGCTGCAGCTCGCCGACGCGCTCGGCGCAGCACACTCGCAGTCGGTGGTGCACCGCGATCTCAAGCCCGAAAACATCCTGCTCACCGAACACCGCGGCAACAGCGACTTCGTCAAGGTGCTCGACTTCGGCCTCTCCAAGATCATGGACGCCAAGTCGACCAGCGAATCGATGAGCACGTCGGGCAACGTGTTCGGCACGCCGGCCTATATGTCGCCCGAGCAGTGCGAGTGCAGCCGCGACATCGACGCGCGCGCCGACATCTACTCCTTCGGCGTCATCGCCTACGAGCTGACCTGCGGGCGCTTGCCGTTCATGGCGGACACGATGCGTCTGTTGTGGATGCACGCCAACGAGGACCCGCCGCCGCCGGTGCAGGTGCGCGGCTACGACTCGCCGCTCGATCCGGTGATCCTGCGCTGCCTCGCCAAAGCGCGCGAAGACCGCTACGACAGCGCCGGCGCCCTGCTCGCGGCCCTGCGCCAGATCGCGGGCGACGCGCAGGCCGGCGCGCTGACGCGCAAGCGCACCACCGCGGGCATGCTCAGCGCCACGCTCTTCGATCCCAAGGGCCTCGCCGAGGTCGCCGCCGACGGACCGCTGGTCAGCTGCAAGACGCTGCCCACGGTCACCGATGGCAAAGCCCCCGCCGGCGAGCGCGCGGCACAGCAGAGTCAGGCCCTCGACGACCT
This sequence comes from Myxococcales bacterium, assembly GCA_020431405.1. Classification (GTDB taxonomy): domain Bacteria; phylum Myxococcota_A; class Polyangia; genus JAGQIK01. The sequence continues at coordinate 8,777 of JAGQIK010000209.1, read as the reverse complement.
GGTGCGCGCCCTGCGCGAGCGCGGCATCGGCGACCCCTCGCTCGCTGACCACCTCGCCCAGAAGCTGCGCGCCGAGGACGCGGTGCTGCGCGTCGAGGCGCAGATCGATCTGCTCTCGACGCTCGCCGAGCACCACGAGGTCCGCACCCGCGAGCGCGAGACACGCCTGCGCCTGGCGCTCAGTCAGCTCGAGCACGAAGCGCACGAGTCGTCCAAGGGCGGCGACGACGACGACGCCGAGACGCTCGTCGGCGAGCGCGAGCCTTCGCCGCACATCGCCGCACTGGCCAGGCAGCTGGTGGAGCTCGACAGCGAGCTGAAGCGGCTGCTCGCGGCGCTGCAGCGCCAGATCGATGACATGCGCGCCGAGCTCGACGCGGCGCGTGACGCGGCGGACGCCGGGCGCGACGCGCTGCGGGCGGCGCTGCGCCCGCTGCGACAAAGCGGGCGCTCAGACGCCGAGCTGATGACGCTGTTTCTGCTAGCCGGCGTCTGACGCCCACCCCTGCCCGCTCATTGGCAGCCGGGCGGCGGGCTGCAGATCGGATTGAGCGTCGACGCGCAACCGTTGCTGCAGCTGCCCGGGCAGCTCACCGCAGCTTCGCAGCCGTCAGAGCCGTTGCCTCCGCTGCAGTCGATCGCGCACGAGCACGCGTTGGAGCAGTCGATGGCCTTGTGGCAGGCGTTCTTGGCGCCACCGCAGGTGACCTCGCACTTGCCCGTGCCGCAGGTCACCGTCTCTTCGCATGCGTGATCGGCGCCGGTGCAGCTGACCGCGCAGTCGCCGTTGGCTGGGCAGGTGATCTGCCCCTTGCACGCGTGTTTGCCAACGCATTGCAGCGTGCACGCGCTGGCCGTGGCGCAGTCGATCGGCCCGGTACACGCGTCCGCGCCGATGCAGCTGACGGTGCAGCGACGTCCGGCGGGACAGGTGCACCCCGACGCGCCGCGGCAGTCGAGCTCGCACACACCCTGCGCGCAGTTGTTGACGCACGCTGCCGGGCACGGCAGGTCGGCTGCGGTGCCGTCGGCGGTGCCGTCGACGGTGCTGTCAGCGGTGCTGTCAGCGGGTGACGCCGTGTCGGCGGTCGCGTCGACGCGGCTGTCGACACCACGGTCAACCTTGGTGTCGTTGCCTGTGCCGCGGTCTACGCTGCTGTCGGTGACTTGATCGGGCGCGCCGTCGACAGTCGTCTCCCGCAGCATCTCGATGTCGCGGGCTCCGTCGCGAGCGCTCGCGTCACGCTGCGATGCGACGCCGGAGGCGTCGAACGAGCATCCGGCGCCAGCGCACGCGCTGACGGCGAGCGCGACCAGACGCACAACGGTGGTGGCGCGGGGCATCGGCTTGGCAGTGCCCGGCGCGCAAAAAACAGACTGAAAAAAAGAAACGCGTGTCAGGCGAAGAGCACGGCGGCGGTGGCGTCGTCGCGCTCGCCGCTCTCGCCGAGGCCCTTCTTCTGCTGGAAGGCGCGCAGCGCCCCCTTGCTCTCGGCGCCCCAGTCGCCGTCGGCGCCCCACTTGGGCAGACACGAGGCATCCCAGGCGAGCAGCGCGCGCTGCCAGCGCAACGCCTCGACGACGGCGTTGACGAAGCTCAGGCGATCGAGGCTGCTCTTTTCATAGACCTCGGGCGAGGCGGTGTACCAGCCATCGGCGCCGAGCTGGCGAAAGAAGCGCGTGTCGCCGGCGAGCAGCAGCGCCTTGGACTCTTTGTAGCGATCGGCGCCGAGTAGCGAGACGATGCCGCGCACGCCCTCGACGAGCGTGGCGTAGGCGCGCCAGTGCGCCTGCTCGACGACCTCGAGGCGTTGGCCGGGTGGGCACTCGGGCGAGGGCGCTTCGCCCGCCTTGCACGGCACGCACTCGCGGGTGGCGACAGTGGTGTAGTCGCGGTTTTCGCGCCACCACGCGTTGGCCTTCACCCCGGCGAGGTTGTAGTTCATCACGCGCTTGCCCCAGTTGGTCTCGTGGGCGGCCTGCGCGCAGATCAGCGCCGCAGCGGACGGCACCAGCTCGGCCTCGATCGCGGCGTCATAGACGCGACGCACGAAGCTCGTGCGCGAGCCGAAGGCGATCCATTCGAGCGGCTTTTCCGGCATCGTACCTCGACCGTGTGGTTGTGATCGCGGTACTAGCGCGTGGCGCGCTTGCTGGCCTCGTAGCGCTGCACCTCACGGTCCATGCGTGCGAGCAGCCGGCCGAACTCAGTCGCCAGCCGCTCGCGCGAGGTCGACTTCTGCTTGAGCAGCTGGCTCAGGTCGAAAAGCTCGCAGTGCATCGGCTTGCAGCGGATGCCGAACAGGTCGCGCTGGCTGAACCAGTACTTGGCGCGGCCTGCGTCGGCGTCGGGGCTGCCGAGCTGCTTCTGCATCAGCGCTGTCATGTTGGCGCCGTAGAGCTTGGTGCGCGTGAGGGCATCGGCCCAGAAGTAGAGCTTCACGCGCGCGATGCCGCCGCTGGCGAGCGGATCGACGCTGGCGCCTACGCGCGCCACGGCGACCGCCGTGCCGAAGCGGCGCGTGGTGTGGCGATAGACCTTGCTGACCTTGCTGGCGCGCTTTTGCAGTGCCGCCTTCGCCTTCGCCAGCGGCATGCCGAAGCGCAGCCCGAGCAGCACCGGCATCTTCTGCAGCGCGCCGCGCGGAGGCGGCGTGAGGCTGCTGCTGGAGTGTTCGGTGGCGCGCGCCAGGGCGGGCGCCACGCTGCTGCCTGGCGCCGCGCTGCTGCCTGCCGCCGCGCTGCTGCCTGCCGCCTTGGGCTGCTGCTTTGCCGTGCTCGACCCACCCGACGCGCTCGACCCACCCGACGCGCTGCCCTTGGCCTTGGTCGCGTCCGACGCGCTGCAGCCCGCTGCGAGGGCCAGCGCCGCCGACAAACCCAACGTTTTTCCCCACATGGTCATCGACTTTAGCATGACCGTCATACGCGCCAGGGGGCGCGACCCTTCGCTGCACGCTGCGGCCGCTAGGCGCTAGCGCGTCAGGTTGTCGCGGATCCGCTCGGCTACCGCCGCTAGCGCCTCGATCTCGGCCTTCTCCAGGCCGGCGAAGGCCTCGTCGAGCAGCGTGTTGGCCAGCGCGATCAGCTTCGGCATGCTCTCGCGCGCCTTGGCCGTGGGCTGCACGAGCATCGCGCGGCCATCGCTCGGGTGCGGCGTGCGCTCGACCCAGTCGCGCTCCTCGAGCGCCTTGACGAAGCGCCCCACGGTGACCTCGGAGCAGCCGAGCCGCTCGGCCAGCTGCCGCGCCGTAGCCGGCTCTCGGCCGTGCAGCAGCAACAGCAGCACGTTGGACTGCGCGGGTGTGACGTCGAGCTCGGTCTCGGCGAACAGCGCCGTGGCGCGGCGCTCGAGGCCGCCGCGAATGCGCGCCAATGTCAGGTAGGTGTCGACCTGCAGGCGCCGTAGGGCGAGATCTGGGCGATCGTTCACATGGAATTCCTTAGCAAGCTCAGTATCTAAGCCAAACCGCCGCAGAACGCAACCCAGACCCTGTTTTGAGCGCTTGACATGGCGCGTCAAGCGCGCCAAGTTCTCACATCCTAAGCATGCTAAGCATTCGGCCGCCCGGTCAGTCCGACACGCCGCGGGCGAGTGCTCGACACCCGGAGGAGAGACATGGCTGACGCCTATATCTTCGACGCCGTTCGCACCCCGCGCGGCATCGGCAAGGACAAGGGCAGCCTCCACACCGTGCGTCCGACGGACCTGCTCGTCACGGTGCTGAAGGCCATCCAAGAGCGCAACGCGCTCGACACCCGCGAGGTCGAGGACGTCGTCGTCGGCTGCGTCACGCAGACCGGCGAGCAGGGCACTTGCATCGCGCGCTTCGCCGCGCTCGAGGCCGGCTACGACAACAGCGCGCCCGGCGTGACGGTCAACCGTTTCTGCGCCTCCGGTCTGCAGGCGATCAATCAGGCGGCCGCCAACGTGGCCGCCGGCTGGAGCGATCTCGCCGTCGCCGGCGGCGTCGAGAGCATGTCGCGCGTCAAGATGGGATCGGACGGCGGCGCGATGTTCGACGCGCAGGCGCAGTGGCGCGTGGGCACGGTGCCCCAAGGCATCTCCGCCGATCTGCTCGCCACGCTCTTCGGCATCACGCGCGAGCAGGCCGACGCCTTCGCCGTCGAGAGCCAGAAGCGCGCCGCCATCGCCATGGAGCACAAGCGCTTCGACAAGAGCGTCGTGCCCGTGCGTGACGACAGCGGCCTGGTGGTGCTCGAGCGCGACGAGTACCCGCGCCCTGACACCACCCTCGAGAAGCTCTCGGGGCTCAAGGCGTCGTTCGAGATGTTCGGCACGCAGTTCGGCCTCGACTCGCTCACGCGCCGGGTCTACCCGCAGGTCGACCGCATCAACCACATCCACCACGCCGGAAACTCCTCGGGCATCGTCGACGGCGCCGCCGCGCTGCTGATCGGCAGCAAGGAGAAGGGCCAAGCGCTCGGCCTCAAGCCCCGCGCGCGCATCGTCTCGGCGGTCAGCACCGGCGACGAGCCCGTGCTGATGCTCGCCGGCCCCGTGCCCGCCACCGAGCTGGCGCTGAAGAAGGCCAAGATGTCCATCGGCGACATCGACGTCTTCGAGATCAACGAGGCCTTCGCCGCGGTGCCGCTCTACACCATGCAGAAGCTCGGCATCCCGCACGAGAAGGTCAACATCAACGGCGGCGCCATCGCCCTCGGTCACCCGCTGGGTGCCACCGGCGCGATGCTGCTCGGCACCGCGCTCGACCTGATGGAGGAGCGCAACCTGTCGACGAGCCTCACCACGCTGTGCATCGGCGGCGGCATGGGCACGGCCACCATCATCGAGCGCGTCTAGGAGGACCAGCGATGACGACCAAGACCAAGAACGGCGCCGTCGAGCTGTCCTTCGACAAGGACAGCGGCGTCGCGATCCTGACGCTGGCGATGGCCGGCGGCCACAACAAGATCAACGAAGAGTTCGGCGAGGGCCTGCTCGAAGCGAGCGAGTGGGCGCTCGGCCAAGACGGCCTCAAGGGCATCATCATCACCAGCGGCCACAAAGACTTCTGCGTCGGCGCCGACATCGACATGCTCTACAAAGAGCGTGACGCCGAGCGCTTCTACGGCCGCGTGCGCGAGCTTCACCAGGGGCTGCGCCGGCTCGAGACGTGCGGCAAGCCGGTGGTCGCCGTGATCAACGGCTCGGCGCTCGGCGGCGGCTGCGAGCTATCGCTAGCCTGCCATCGCCGCATCGCCGTCAACGACCCCAAGATCCAGATCGGTCTGCCCGAGGTGATGCTGGGCGTCATCCCCGGCGGCGGCGGCACGCAGCGCCTGCCGCGCATGATCGGCTACCAGGCCTCGCTCGACATCATCCTGCAGGGCAAGCAGCTTCGCGCGCCCAAGGCCAAGGGCACGCTCGTCGACGAGCTCGTCGAGAGCAAAGAGCACGGCATCGAGCGCGCCAAAGCGTGGATCGCCGAGAACCCGCGCGCGCAGCAGCCGTGGGATCGGCGTGACTTCAAGTTCCCCGCGCCGGCGCCGACGAGCACCGACGCGCGCGACATGCTGCTCGCCGCGCAGGCGATGCTCTACAAGAAGACCGCCGGCGCCTTCGAGGCGCCCAAGCTGGCGCTCTCGGCGGTGCAGGAGGGCACGCGGCTGCGAGACTTCGACCGCGCGCTCGAGGTCGAGGCGCGCTACTTCACGCAGCTGGCCATGTCCGACCAGGCCAAGGACATGATCCGCACGCTCTGGTATCACCGCACGGGCGCCGAGAAGCACAAGGACCTGCCGGCGCTGGCCAAGGGGCAGGACGCGGGCATCAAGAAGGTCGCCATCCTCGGCGCCGGCATGATGGGCGCTGGGCTCGGCTGGGTCTGCGCCAAGGCCGGCTACGACGTGGTCGTCAAGGACATCAAGCAGGAGGCGCTCGACAAGGCTGCCGAGCACGTCGCCGCGCTGACCAAAAAGCGCGGCCGGCACCTCACCGACGAGGCCAAGAAGGCGCTCGAAGGCCGCATCAAGCTCACGCTCGATCTCGGCGATCTCGAGGGCACCGACCTGGTCATCGAGGCGGTCTTCGAAAACATCGACCTCAAGCACGCGGTGATCAAAGAGACCGAGGGCGTGCTCGCAGAGGACGGCATCTGGGCCTCGAACACGTCGGCGCTGCCGATCTCGGACCTCGCCACCGCGTCGAAGGTGCCCGAGCGCTTCGTCGGGTTGCACTTCTTCTCGCCCGTCGAGCAGATGCCGCTGCTCGAGATCATCGCCGGCGAAAAGACCGACGAGCGCACGATCGCGCGCTCGCTCGACTTCTGTAAGCGCATCGGCAAGACGCCGATCGTGATCAACGACGGCTACGGCTTCTACACCACGCGCGTGTTCTCGACGTATCTGATGGAGGGCGCGCAGCTCGTCAGCGAGGGCCACGCGCCGGCCGCCATCGAGTGGGCCGCGCGCACGGCGGGTATGGTCATCGGGCCGCTGCAGGTCTTCGACGAGGTCACGCTGACGCTGGCGCGCAAGGCGATGGGCCAGGCCGAGAAGTACATGTCCGGCCGCGCGCGCGCCGACGAGGGCATCGCGCTGATCCAGGCGATGGTCGATACACACGCGCGTCACGGCAAGTCCGCGGGCGCGGGCTTCTACAACTATGAAAACGGCAAGCGCACCGGCTTCTGGCCGGGGCTCGCCGAGCTGGCCAAGGGCACGGTGGAAGCGTCCGACGTGCGCGAGGTCGGCGAGCGGCTGCTGCTGATCCAGGCCGCCGAGGCGGTTCGCGCCGTCGAGGAAGGCATCATCCAGCGCAACCGCGACGCCGAAGTTGGCGCCATCTTCGGCATCGGCTTCGCACCCAACAGCGGCGGCCCGCTGTCGTACATCGATCGCCTCGGCGCGCGCGAGGCCGTCGCCAAGCTGCGCGACTTCGCCGAGCGCTTCGGCGCGCGCTACGAGCCGCCCAAGCTGCTGGTGGAGATGGCGGAGAGCGGCAAGCGCTTCTTCGACGCCGTCTAGCGCGAGCTAGCGCACGAGCCCGCGCGGTGTTCTGCCGCGCGGGCTCACCGTCCTACCGTCCTACCGTCCTACCGGCAGGGTCCGCCGATGATCGCGCTGTACGGTTGGCCCGCTCGGGCGAGCCTGGCGTAGCAGCGGAACTTCTTTCTCGACTTGGCGTTGAAGCGACCCGAGATGCAGGAGGTCGCGTAGCGATCCTTCGCCGTCGCGACGTCCGCCGCGGTCTTGTTGTACTTGCCGATACCCGGCATACGCACGATCTGCGCGGCGATCGCCTGGCACTCGCCCCGCGACATCTTCATCGGCGCGGCTGCTGGGCTGCCCCCCGCCTTCGCGGTGGCGCCGGAGTTGTCGCTGCCCTTGCAGCTCTTGAAGCAGAGACCGCCCTCGACCGGGTCGCCCGCCTTGTGAATGCAATCCGCCACGCAGGCGTACTGCTTGGGCGTCTCTTGCTTGATCCTGCCCAGAAACATCACGCACTGGGCCATGTGGCCCTTCTTTCCGGCCGCTTTTCCCAGCGACTCCATCTTCTTGCACACGCCCTCGGGCGACTTGTCGGCGCAGCCGACCAGCGAAACAGACATCAGCACCAACAGCACAGAACCAGATCTCATCGTTCGGTCACCTTTCCTTTCGGGTTGGCAACCTATCACGTGTGGTCGACGTGGGTCCCGCTTCGGCGCGCGCTAGGCCGACGCCTCAAGGCTGGCAGTTGATGTGCCCCCAACCGCTGTCGAAGGCCTGGCTCGTCAGCGTCCGCGTACCGTCGCCGAGACGGATGGTGATCTCCATGCGCGTCTTGTAGACGCCGTCGCCCGAACCGGGTGTCTCCGAGATCGATCGCCCCTCGCCCTTCAGCGTCACCGCGGACGGTGCCGACTGGCGGTCGATGGTGATGTCGCCGCTGGGCATGTCGATCAGCAGCGCGTCGTCGCCATTGCGGATGACCTGTAGGCGCTCGACGACCGGCTGCGAAGCTGCGTCTTCGGTCAGTCCTTTCAGCTCGAGCGCGAATCGCGCGTAGTAGGGCGCCGGACAGGTTGCATCGAAGCCCGACGTCGCGGACGTGATCTGCGCTTGAACGCTGGACAGGTCATCGCCGCCGCAGCCCACGGCGAAGCCGGCGCCGAGCAGAACCACGAGCATCTTGGTCATCTTCATCTTGCTCTCCCATCGGTTGCGCGGCTGGTCAGAGCAAGGCACGCGCCAAGCAACAGGCTACGGATCTCGGGAGCTTGAGCGCGCGCCAGTCGTGCCAGCTGTGCCAGGCGACACAGCTCGTGACTCACAACGAGCGCGTTCGTGAGCGCGGCGGATCTGCAGAGATTCGATGAAGGTTCGCCAGCGCGCCTCGAAGTCAATGATCACGGCGCTAGCAATCGTCTTGGTCTACGCCGCGCTCGGCGTGGGCGAGGCGCACGCCGAGCGCACCGAGCTTTGCTTCGACACCGGCGCCGGCAGCGGCACCGACAACGCCGGTGCTAGCTCAGCGCAAAAACGGCTGCGAGATCGCTAGCTGCAAGCGCTCGACCGTCGGCAGACATCGCGCGCTGGCGAGCGCTTCTTTCGCTGAAGCGCCGCCGAGCATCACGTAGCCGGCAGCACGCCAGGCCGCGCGCGGCGTACACGGCAGCGCGGCCATGGTGCCGATGTCGAAGCGCTGGTAGGCGGCGGCGTGCTGCTCGAGCAGCGCGCCGAGGGCGTGGCGGCGCTTGGCCAGCGCCAGCTTGCCGAGGCGCACCGCCGCGCGCGCGAGCGCCTCGGCGCGCACGTCGTTGTCGAGCACG
>JAGQIK010000208.1 GCA_020431405.1 Myxococcales bacterium | reverse complement strand
CGGGGGCGGGGGCGGAGGTCGCCTTCCGCCGTCGGTCATCGAGCGAGGCCTGCGGACATTTGACGCAAAGTCTCGCTCATATTGCAGGTTTGAGTCTAGGTCTAAGCCCAAGTCTAGGTCTTAGACTTTCAGTAACGCACACCCACGACCAGCTCGCCCCCCGCACGCCGATCGAACAGCCGCCGCCCGCCGTCGAGCGACGTCGCGCCGTAGCTGAAAAAACCGCCCAAGCGCCCGTAGACGAAGCGCCACGAGAGCAGCAGCGCGGCGTCGGCGGCTACGGCGTGGCCGAAGGTCGTCTCGTCGGTGCCGACGATCTTCTCGACGATCTCGTTCGCCGCGAAGGTCACGCGATAGGCCGCGCCAGCGCGCGCGGCAAGCTCGAGCTCGCCGAAGCGCGCGAGCCGCACGGCGAGGCCGATCCGCGCGGGCGACAGCGCGTTCCAGTTCCAGAACAGATTGGGGCCGCCCACCGCGATCTCGCTGTGCTCGCCTTGAAACTCGCCGACCCACGAGAGCACGAAGCGCTCTCCCAGAGGCACGCGCGCGGTGAAGCCGAAGGCGAACAGCTGCGTGCGGCCGCCAGTGCTCGAGCCCTGCAGCTGGACGGTGGCGTCGGCCTCGCCGGCGAGCGAGACCGAGTGGTAGTAGCGCGCGACGATACCGAGCCAAGAGAGGCCTTTGACGCGCGTGTGGGCCATCGGGAAGATCGCGAGCTCGGCGCCGAGCAGAAGCTGAGGCCCGAAGCGGTAGCCCCCCGCGTCGCCAACCCACAGCCGGCGGCTGATCACGCGCGTGCCGAAGGCGAGCGAGGCCAGCGGCGCCGGCGTCACGTCCGCGTCGGCTGTGATGGTCGGCGCGTCACCCCACAGCGTGCACGTCGCGCACGGGCACGGCGCGCAGGGCTTGCCGCCGCAGCGCGCGTCGCGGCGCAGGCAGCCGCGGTAGGCCGTCAGCGCGGCGACCGAAAACGGCGTCTCGAAGATGCGCCGAAACGCCTCGTGCGCAGCGCCTTTGGGACGGTACTGCGCTTCGGTGGCGGGCGGCAGCGCGAGGGTGCGCGGCTCGCCGCGTGCGACGATGCGATGCTCGCGCGCGAAGGACTCGCTGCCGCGCTCGGCGACGCGCAGAAACATCGTGCCGCTGCGCGGCAGGCGCAGCACCACGCGCGCGGCGCTGCCGCTGTGCACGTCCGCGAGCCGCACGCCGCGCTGGTCCTCGAGCAGGTAGCGGCCGTGGGCGCGCCTCGGGATCACGAGGCGCTCGCCGCGGAAGGCGCGCAGATCGACGAGGGCGGCTTCGCCGCGCGCGCGCGGCCCGCGCGCATAGAAGCGCGGGCGAAAGCGCTGGTTGGGGATCGCGGCGTTGGCCACCACGAGAAACGTCGAAAGCTCGTCGTAGGTCACGCGCCCGTCGCCGTCGGCGTCCGCGGCGCCGAGCAGGCCCGAGCGCACCTCGTGGCTAAAGACGCCAGCCTGCAGCGCGTCCCACTCGTGGCTGCTGGCCGCCGACGACGTCGAGAGCAGGACGCCAGTGTCGGGGTAGCGCGAGAGGAAGCTCTGGCGCCGGTGAAAACCGCGCTCGAGGGGCTCGCGCGTGCCGCCTGCGCGCTTGGCGCGCACCAGGAAATACGAACGACAGGCGTCGACAACGAGGTGGTTCTCGACGGCGCGCGAGCGCGCGAGGATCAACTTCTCGATGTCGTCGCCTGTCAGCCGCGAGCCGTCGGCGAGCGCGAGGTAGCCCTCGCCGTTCTTGACGTCGCCGTGGCCGCTGTAGACGAAAACAAAGCGCGGCGACTCGCCGCGCGCGCGCGAAGCGGCCACCTCGGCGAGCAGCTTCGCGATGGCGCGCTCGAGCTCACCTCGCGTGGGCGCGCCGCTGCGCGCGAGCGACGGATAGAGCCGCGCGGTGGCCGCGTCGGGAGCAACGAGCAGCATCGAGCGCCCCAGACGCGAGAAGATCTCGTGAAAGAGGATCGCGTCGTCGTCGGCGTATCGTAGCGACGCCACGCTGCTGCGCGGCGCCTTGTTGACACCGACGACCAGCGCGAACAGCGGCGACGCCTTCGTTTCGTTCGCCGCGAACGCCAGCGGCGACACGCACGCGAGCGCCAGCGCGAGCGCCAGCCCGAAGAGCAGGATCACGAGCTTCGACGCGCGCACGCTCACCGCACCCGCAGCGACAGCACGTGCTGTCCGATGCCCTCGAGAGGAAGCCGCTCGATAGACGCCAGCGCGCGGCCTTCGGCGCGCAGCCGCCGCGCGAGCGCCTCGACTCGCGCGACGTCGAGATCGCGCCGACTGGTGAAGACCGCAAAAACGCGCAGCGCGCCACGCACGAAGCGGTGGCGCACCGCATCGCGAAGCTCGATGCCGCGACCGCGCTTGGCCGGCACGGCGGCGGGCGACGCACCCGGATCGGTGTGCGCTGGGTAGAACCAGTAGACCGTCAGCTTCTCGTCGAACGCGAAGAGCAGCAGGCGGTCGAAACGTTGCTCGCCGTCGTTGTCGTAGGCGAAGGCGAGCGCCGTGTCGGGCGCGATGTGCTCGCCCACGGGCTGCACGCTGCGCTCGCCGCGCGCGCCACGCTCGACGCGGTAGGCGGCCACGCGCACGGCACGATCGGCGGGCAGCGTCAAACCGGCCGGCTTGGTGCGCATTCCATGCATCGTGTCCACCGGCGCGCGCAGCGCGCGCGTGCCGATGATGATCGCGAGCCCGACAGCGACCAGCGCAGCCACGGCGATGAGGATGCGCGACAGCCGCACGCGGCGCCAGCGCTCGCGCGGCCAGCGGCGGCCGCCCTGCTGGTCCGTCGCTTCGTCTTCCCCCTCCTCGTCGTCGCTCGACGCCGCGCGCTCGGCTGCGCCGCCGAAGATCGCCGCCTCCATGCGCGCGTGACGGCGGGCGGCCGCGTCGGCGCGCTCGCTCTCGGCGGCAGCCAGCGCCAGATGAAGCGCCGTCGCCTGCTCCGACTGCGGCAGCTGCTCGCGCAAGGTGCGGCCCTGCTGCGGGTCGAGCTCACCATCGAAGTGCTTCTGCACGTCGGCGAGCAGATCGTGGTCGCGCACGGTCATCGTGTCACCTCACCAGCCGCAGCCAACAGCGCTGTGGTCGCGTCCGCTGCCGAGCGCTTCGCGGCGCCGTCACCACCGCGCGAAAGATCGAGCTTCGCCGCGACAAAGCGCGCCAGCCGCTGCATCAGGCGCTGCTCGCGACCGATCAGCGTGGTGCGCTTGATGCCGAGCCGGCGCGCGGCGTCGAGCTGCGAGATGCGCTCGGGCCGCACGCGCAGGGCGTAGAGCCGCGCAGCGTCCTCGCCGAGGCCCGGCAGCACGTCGCGCTCGAACGCGTCGAGGGCGCGAAGCAGCGCTTGCAGCTCGTCGCGATCGAGCAGCGCGCGCTCGACATCCACCGCTTCGAGCTCGTTTTCCAGCGCACGCGCCTCGCTGTAGAAGCGCAGCCGGCCGTGCCGTTTGACGAAGTCGATGGCGCGGTTCTTCGCCATCGTGCCGAGCCACGCTGCGAGGTTTCCGCCCGTGAACGAGCGGCGCACTTCCTCGCGCTCGACGATACGCAGGTAGGTCTCCTGCACCACGCTCTCGGCGTCGGCGCCATGGCAGTAGCGGAAGACGCGCCGCTCCACCTGAGCCACCGTGTCGCGGTAGATGCGCGTCAGCAACGCGCGGTCGCCGCGATAGAACGCCTCGAGCTCTGTGCTGTGAAGCTCCACCCGTGCCCCTGTCACCAGTCGCAGAGGCGAAGTGTCGGATCTTTTGCGCTGTCGCGCCATGACCGCTGCACCCATGGCAGGGCAACGATCGGCGCGGGGGGAGTGTCGGAAAAAAGGGGCCACGGGCTACAGGCCACAGGCCACAGGATCGTTCGAGGGCGCTTGGCACGCTCCGCAGGGAGATCGTTCGACCGCCCGTCAGCGGTCGAGCGCGAAGCGCGAGGCCGAGTGCTCGCAGTCCGCGCCTGTGGCCTGTGGCCCTGAGCCTGTGGCCGAGACGCGCCGCGCTAAAACGACAGGATGAAGCCCAGGTTGATATCGAGGTGCGCCGCAAAATCGGGCACCAGGATCATGCCCGTGGCGTCGACGAGCAGGCCAAAAATGCTCGTGATCATGACGTTGAGGCCGCCGCCGAAGGCGAAGGCGCCCACGCCGGCGACGCGCGCGTCGATGATGTTGTTGGGCGTCTGCGTGCCCTGCGTGTCCTCGTTGGGATCGTAGTCGCCGAGCGGGATGCGATGGCGGATCTGGCCGCCGCCGGCGCCGAAGCTGAGATAGAAACGCGTGGCGCCGTCGCCGAAGAATCGCTTGGCGCGCGCCAGGCCGAGCACGCTGATGGGGTTGGTGTTGGGCACGGTGCTGCCGGCGTTGGGGCCGACGGACGAGCCGCCGCTGAGCGCGGTGACGACCTGCAGCCGCCCCATCACGCTGAGGTGCCACTGCGGCGTGAGGTGGTAGGCCAGCTCGAGCCCGATGTGAAGCGGCGCCAGCGCGCCGCCGGGCTTGATGTCCACCGCGGCCGGGTTGTCGTTGACGCGCGGGTGCGCGTTTTCGCTCTGGCCGCCGAAGACGATGCCCACGCCGGTGCCGATGCTCACCGCGATGCTGAAGGTGCGGCCCTCGATGTCGACCTTGCCGCCAGAGCCGCTGCCCGAGCCGGAGCCGGAGCCGCTGCCCGAGCCAGAGCCGCTGCCCGAGCCCGCGCCGCTGCCCTTCTCGATGGCGATCACGATCGGCGAGCCGAGTGTGCCCTTGCCGCCCAGCCGCGTGCCGGCGCTGTCCTGCGCCTCGACGTAGTAGTAGACCGAGGGCTGCTTGACGCCGTTGGCGGGGATGTAGCCGACGTAGATGCCGCCGCGATACTTGTTGAGCTCGACGCGCTTGAAGGCGCCGTCGCCGCGCGAGCGGAAGTACACGACGACGCGCGCGGCGTTGAGGCTGCGCGCGACCTTGGCGCGGATGCGGATGCGCTCGCCCGCGGTGGCGTCGTCCACCGCCGTGTGCTGAAACGTCTCGCCCACCGGCGCCGCGGGCCCGAGGCTCTCGGCCGCCGCTTTCCACATCTCTTCGAGCGCCGGCGTGGCGCGCGTGGCGTCGAGCTTGAGCGAACGGTTGATCTTGAGCGCCTGCTTGAAGGCGCTGACCGCCTTGATGCGGTCATTGAAGCCGGCGCCGTAGACGATGCCGAGGTAGACGTATGTCTTGGCGAGCACGGCGCCGCCGCGCAGTCCGGCGTTTTTCGCTACCGTCAACGCTTCGAGCAGCTTGGACTTGGCGGTGTCGAACTCGAGCGTGTCGTATTGCGACATCGCCGCCTTGTTGAGCAGCTTGACGCGCGCTTCGGCGGCGGCGGCGACCTGCGCGCGCGCAGTGCGCGGCGCGAAGAGCCCCAACAGCGCGAAGACGATCGCCGCCAAGGCGGCGCCCGACGTGGCTGTGGTGCGTGTGGGAGGTGTCTCGCGGGCGGTCACGGTCATCGCAGGTCGGCGGCTCTTATCGCATCTTTCGCGGCGCAGCGAAAGGTCACTGCTTGGTGATGGTGAACTCGACGCGGCGGTTCTGAGCGCGACCGGTGCGCGTGCGGTTGCTGGCGATCGGATTGCTCTCGCCGTAGCCCTTGGCTTCCATGCGCGCGGCGTCGATGCCGCGGCGGATCAGATATAGCCGCACCGAGTTGGCGCGGCCCTGAGAGAGGCGCAGGTTGTACGCGTCGCTGCCGCGGCTGTCGGTGTGCCCCTCGATGCGCACGTGGATCTTGGGATTGTCCTTGAGCGCGCTGCCCACCTCGTTGAGCAGGCGGAACGAGCGCGCCAAGATGCGCGTGCGCGCGGTGGCGAAGTAGACCTTCTGCTTGAGCTCGATCTTGTTCTGGGTGACGACGACGAGCTTGTACTTGTCGGGGCAGCCGTCGTCGTCGCGGTCGCCGTCGTAGTCTTCCGGCTGGTTGGGACACTTGTCCTTGATGTCCGGGATGCGGTCGTTGTCGTTGTCATCATCCGGGCAGCCGTCGTTGTCCTGGAAGCCGTCGAAGTCCTCCGGCTTGTTGGGACACTTGTCGCTGATGTCCGGGATGCCGTCGTTGTCGTTGTCCGGCTCGGGGCAGCCGTCGCTGTCCTGATAGCCGTCCTTGTCCTCGGGCAGGTTGGGACACTTGTCGACCTTGTCGGCGATGCCGTCCTCGTCGTTGTCGGGATCGGGGCAGCAGTCGTCGTCTTTGAAGCCGTCTTTGTCTTCGGGCTGGTGCGGGCACTTGTCGACCTTGTCGGGGCAGCCGTCACCATCGCTGTCGAGGTTGACGACGACCTTGGGCGCGCACTTTTCGGGCGGCGAGTTCTTGAAGGCGAGCTTGGCGTTGGCGCGCGCCACGACGATGTGGCGGCTGGCCGGAACGTAGTTGCCGAGGTCGAGCTCGTTGCGCGTGCGCAGCAGGTGCGCCTCGGCAAGGGCGAGCTCTTTGGGCGCGCAGCGATACGCGCCGTTCTTACGCGCTGACTTGACGATCTTGGCCACGGCGTCGGCCTCGCCCGCGACCTTCTGGCCGAAGCACGACGTGAGCAGCAACAGCGCGCCGAGGAGCAGCAGCGAGAGGGGCGATCGCTTCAACGCGCACCGTCCTTGTTGGACGGCTTCTTCTTGTTGCCGCCGCCGCTGCTGTCGTCTGTGGGGCCGTCGCGACGGCGCTCCTCGCAGAGCTTCTGCGCGCGCTCGCCCATCTTGACGGCGCGCCGACCGTAGTCGACGGCGATCTGATAGTCGGCGTGCGCTGCCATCTCGCGCGCCATGCGCAGATACGTCACCGCTGACCAGTACTCGTAGGGCGCGTGCTTCTCGGCGCCTGCGGTCTTCGCTTCGGAGACGAGTCGACGAGCTTCGTTAGTGACGGTGTAGATGTAGCTCGCAGGGCCGCAGGCGCTGATGACCAACGACGCAGCAAGCAAGATCACCGCGACGCGAAGGGGCGATGAGGGGCCGGCGCGCATGCACGCACGCTAGCAAGAAACAAAGAAAGCGGTCAACAATTTGGGAGGTTAGGCCCCTACGGACGGGCGGAGACGTCGGTGTCGGCGATCTCGTGCGTCTTTTGCGTTCGGTGGGTCTGGGTCATGGAACCGCTGCCCTCGAGCGCGGCGCGCGGCACGGCGGGGCTTGGCGGTCGCGCCTCGGCGTCGGGCACCAGCCCTAGGTAGGCGGCGAGGAGCTTGCGCCGGGCCGAGGCCGCGGTGAGCCGCGAGCGAACGCGCTCGTAGGCGGAGGTGGCGAGCCGGCGGGCGCGCGACTCGTCGCTCAGCAGCCGCGCGATGGCGCG
>JAGQIK010000207.1 GCA_020431405.1 Myxococcales bacterium | reverse complement strand
GAACGGGCGGCGGCAGCGCGGCGGCAGGCGGCGGCGCGGCGGCGGGCGGCTCGAAGCTCAAGGCGCTGCCCGAGATCGCGGCCGCGATCAAGGCGGTCGCCAAAGCGTCGGCCACCGATCCGAAGTGCAAGTATCCGCCGTCGTGTCCGCTCTACGCCGACGCCAAGAAGGCCATCGGCGTCAAAGGCAAGGACGAGGCCGTGCTCGAGAGCATGGCGGCGCTGGTCACCGACGACGATCCGGCGGTGCGCGACGTCACCGGCTTTCTGTTCTACCTCGCCTACGCGCCGCGGCGCGTGATGAAGTCCGGCAAGGTCAAGCCAGAGATCGCCGACGCGCTGATGGCGGGCCTCTCCAAGCTGAAGAAATATGCCGCCGTGCGCACGGCGCCCTACGCCGTCTACGCCGCCACCATCACCGACAAGCTGCCGGCCATCGAGAAGGCGATCAACGCCCACGAGCACCCGGCCGTCGCGCCGCGCGCCATCGCCGCGCTGATGACCTACGGCCGCCTCAAGGCGTTTCCGCTCGTGCAGAAGTACGCCAAGAGCGAAAAGCCCGAGCTCGCCGCCGCGGCCTTCAAGGCGCCGCGCGAGATGTACAAGTGGACCGACGACGAGCGCAAAGCGATCTGCCCCTGGGCGATGGCCGCGCTCGGCCACAAGGAGCTGCGCGTGGCCACCGAGGCGGCGCACGTGATGAACAGCTGCAAGCACGACAACAAGTACATCGAGGCGCTCATCGCCGAGGGCAAAAAGCGCGTCGCCGCTGGCGAGTGGAAGGCACCCTACGACTTCCCGTTCCGCGATGTCTGCTTCGGCGGCTTCTTCGGCACCGACAAAAAGGCGCCCACCGAGCTGTGCGACAAGAACTACAAGTTCCTGCTCAGCATCACCAACAACAAGAAAGTGCCGGCCAACATGCGCGCCCGCGCGCTCGACTGGATCGTCTACCAGCGCCGCGATCGCAAGTCGTACAACCTGCTCAAGAAGTACAAGAGCCACAAGGTCAAAGAGATCGCGACGGTCGCCAAGAAGGGCATGGAGATGCTCGAGCGCAGCTACCTCAAGAAGAAGTAGGCGCCCCCGCCAGCGACCACGCCACGCACAGCGCGGCCCCCAGCATCGCGACGCCGAGCAGCAGCCACTTGCCGCGACTGCTCGCGCCGTCGCCCCCGCCGCCGCCGGTGCGTTTGCGCAGCAGCGTCACCGCGTCGTAGACCAGCGTGCCGGCGAGCCACAGCCATGGCGCGCCATGAAACAGCAGGTCGAACCAGTCGACGATGCGCATACCGTGCGCGCCGCCGATGACCCAGCGCAGCTTGCCGATCACGTGCGGCTCGGGCACGAACGGCGCGAGGCCGAGCGTCAGGCAGGCGAGGGTTGGAGCGATGTAGCGGCGCCAGCTCATGTGCCGGAACTATGGCACGTAGGAGCAATACGCACCCGTTCTTAGCGAGCGCTCGAGGTGGCGCCCGAGCTCGGCGTGCTGCTCCGCGATGCGCTTGACGGCGTCGCGCAGCCGGCGCTGCACGTTGACGCGCGCGCGCTCGGCGTCGGAGTTGGCGCGGCGCGCGCGCCCGCCGAGCCCCACGGCGCGAGCCAGCTCCTGCTCGATGAAGCGCAGCTCCTGTCGCGCGCGTTCGAGGTGGCCCGCGTCGTTGTTGCGCTCGGCCTCGGCGATGTCCTCGCGCAGCTGCCCGACGCGCTCGCGATAGGCCTCGCGCGCCTGCTCGTCGAGCAGCTCACCGGCGTCGCCGCCCGCCGCGCCCGCCTCGCGCCGCGTCGGCGAGACCAGGTCGAGCACGTGCAGCTCGTCGCCTGGTCGTTCGACGAGCCGCGCCAGCAGCGAGAGGCCCTTGACGTGTCGCAGCCGCAGCGTGCTGCCGTCGCGGCAGCCGATGACCCACAGGTCGCCCTCGCGGGTCATCGTGATCGCCGCCGCCGCCGCCGCCGCCGCCG
>JAGQIK010000206.1 GCA_020431405.1 Myxococcales bacterium | reverse complement strand
CGTGCGTCTTCGCGGCGGAGGGCCTCGAGTCGCTCTTGGCCGCCCGGCTCGCGGGCCAGCTCGGCCTCGACCTCGGCGCGCTGCGCGTCGGACAGCTCGCCGAGGGCGAGCTTTTCGAGCAGCAGTTGCGGCACGCGGCGGCTCACGATGCCCCTCCGGCGGCCTCGAGGCCGCTGACGTGGGCGCGCAGCTTGCGCAGGCGCTTGCGCACGCCCGACACCGAGAGGCCGACCTCGGCGGCGACCTCCTCGAGGGTCAGGCCGTCGACGTGGTGCAGCACGGCGATGGTGCGCGTGGAGGTCTGCACGCCCGAGAGCAGACCGCCGAGGCGCAGCCGCGCGAAGAGGCGGCTTTCGGGCTCGTCGGCGTCGGCGATGCGCTGCAGCAGCTCGGTCTCGGGTTTTTCGGGGCGCCGGCGCTGCGAGCGCAGGCGGTTGAGGCAGACGTTGGTGGCGATGCGGTAAAGCAGGCTCGAGGGCGCGCTGTCGTCGAGGCGCGACTCGTAGCGCAGAAGCTGTACAAACGTGTCCTGCATGGCGTCAGCTGCCTGTTCCTCGTCCGCGAGCAGGTGACGGCACCGTCGCAGCACCATCGGGCTGTAGCGCCGATAGAAGTCGTCTGCGTCGATGGCCATTCGAGCTCGTCGGTCAGTTGGTTGCAGGACGCGAGGCCCTGTTACCGCGCGCCTGCACACCCTTCAACACCGACGCGGCGAGGATCTGTCACCGCCGTCACGCGGGCGCGCGAGACGCGCGCGTGGGAAATGTCATTGCCGCCCAAAACAGGCGCGATGACGGGCGGTTAGGTGGGTGGAGAGTGACCCTTACTTGGGTTGGGGGACGTCGAAGCGTTTGACGCCGTCGGTCAGCCAGCAGCCGGCGAGGGGGCCCGATTGCTGGCGCGAGAGCTGAAACACGAAGCCGACGTACTGGCCGCTGGCGGTCTGCACGATGGCGGGCACGCGCGCGTAGCCGTTTTTGAGGATCGGCTCGCCGACGACGGCCTGGCGATGATCGAGCATCGCGCGATAGCGCGCGGTCTTGAGCAGGCGTGCGAAGCGGCGCACTTCACCGGTGACGGCGCGGCTGCTGGGCGAGGCGAAGACGTATGCGATGGCGATGCCGGCGTCGGGGTAGGGATCGTCGTTGCGCTTGAGCGCAGCGAGCTGCAGCTCGACGACGGCGTTTGGCGTCTGGTTGGGCGACGGCTTGACGCGCAGCGCAGGCGGCGGCACGAGCGGCCCGCCGAGCGGATCGACGAGGCCGGTCTGCGCGAGATCGGGCTTGCGCCGCCCGCGCTCGGTGCCGACCGGCGCGGCGGTGCTGGCGCAGGCGGCCGCGCCGAGCAGGGCGGCGATGCCAACGAGCGCGCTGAGCGCGTGGTTCGGGCGCCAGGTCACGATATATAAGAGGTACCGCGCGCGGGGCGTCGCGCAAGCTTTTCTCGCACGGTACGATTCGCACGTGACCTCTTTGTCCGCCTCGCGCTCGTCGCGCGCCCTGCTCGCGTTGGCGCTGTGCTGCGCGCTCGCCGCGGGCTGCTCGCTGGATCTGCCCGATCCGGCTGTGCTGGCGGTCAGCGACGGGGGCGGCGGTGATTCGGCGCGCGCGGACGGCGACGGTGACGGCGCCGCGCCGCAGATCGTCATCCCCGCGCTGTATCTCGACGGCGCCGAGCTGGCCAAGCTCGGTGGCGTGGTGGTGGCGGGACGCGATCCGTGGTCGGCGGTCTTCAACAGCGTCGTCAAGGTCGCCGCCGACCAGGCGCTCGCCCTCTCGCCGCCCACCGTCACCGACAACGGCGGCGGCCGCGCGTTCGCCACCGACAACCCGAGCGAGACTGCGGCCGATCGCAGCGACTACCTCAAGGGCCTCGAGGTCGTCGACGCCGCGCGCGATCTCGCGCTCGCCTGGCGCGTGCTCGGAGACAGCGGCTACGCCGACAAGGCGGTGGCGCTGCTCGGCGCCTACGCGAGCTCGCCCACCACCGGCATGCTGCCCGAGGCGCGCAACGCCGGACCGGCCACGTCCGGCAAGGGGTCGGGCAGCGTGATCGAGATCTACCTCGTGCTGCCCGGTCTGTTCTACTCGGCGAGCCTGCTCTGGGATTACGAGGGCTGGGCGCGCGCCGACCGCGACGCCTTCGAGGCGTGGGCGCGCACCATCGCGGCCGACGTGGCGCAGAGCGGATCGCAGTCGGGCACGCAGGGTGGCTATCGCATGGTCACGCTGGCAGCGGCGGGCGCGTTGCTCGACGATGCCGCGCTGAGGACGCAGGGCTTCGACGGCTGCGCCGCGATCATCGAATCGAGCGTCGGCGCCGACGGCTCGCTCGGCGACAACAACCTCGGCTCGGCGCTCTTCATGCTCAACGCGCTGGTGCAGGTCGCCGAGATCGCGCGTCACCACGGCGTGGACCTCTACGGCTCGCGACACGGCGGGCGCTCGCTGGCTGACGCGTTCGACTACTACGCGCCCTTCGTCGCCAATCCGTCGACGTGGTCGGGCACGCGCGGCGAGGTGCGGCCGGCGCTGTTCGAGCTGGTCTATTCGGTGACGCAGGACGCGGCGCACGGTGCAGCGGTGAAGAACGGTCGCCCGCACGACGAGATCTACATCGTTGGTCCGGCGACGCTGACCCACGGCGAGCGGTTCAACTGGTAGCATGCTGTCTGCATGCCGCGCGCCGCCGACCTGTTCGTCAGTCTGCTCGACGCCGAGCAGCGCGCCGCGCTCGAGCCGCTCGGCGATCTCCAGGCGCTGCTCGAGCATCACATCGCGACTGGACGCGCGCGCTGGCCGGCGCTCGACGTGGCGCCGGAAGCGTTCATCGTGCACCTCGCCGCGCGCCTGCCGGCTGCCGACGTGGCCGAGCGCGCGCTGCGCAACTTCTGCGCCGACGACCTGTATCTCACCTGCGCCTGCCTCGGCGGCGACGAGCACGCCATCGCGGCGCTCTCGCGCGAGCACACGCCGTTGATCGAGCGCACGCTGCGCGCGCAGCGTCTGCCGCCGGCGCTGGTCGAGGACCTGCGGCAACAGATCTTCGATCGGCTGCTGCTCGGCCGCGACGATAAGGCGCCCGAGCTGTCGCGTTACGCGGGGCTCGGCAAGCTGTCGGCGTGGCTGCGGGTGATGGTGGCGCGCGTGGCGCGCAGACAGCTCGAGCAGGAAAAGAAGCTCGTGCCGGTGGGCGACGAGCAGCTCGCCGATCGGCTCGTGCAGCAGGGCGGCGCCGGCGCGGCGGTGGGTGGGCGGCGAAGCGCCACCGAGCTCGATCTGCTGCAGGCCAAGGCGCAGTATCGCGAGGCCTTCAAGGGCGCCTTCAAGGCGGCGCTCGCCGAGCTTGCGCCGCGCGACGTGATGCTGCTGCGCCAGCGTTACGTCGACGAGCTCGGGCTCGAGCGCATCGCGGCGATCTATCGCGTGCACCACGCGACGATCCACCGCCGCCTCGAGAAGGTGCGCGAGGGGCTGTTGGTGCTGACCAAGGCGCACCTCGAGCGCGCGTTGTCGGTCAGCTCGGACGAGTGCGCGAGCATCATCCGCCTCATCCAGAGTGACTTCGACCTGACGCTGCAGACGTTCTTTCGACGCCTGGCGCCGCCCAGCGAGGGGGGCGCGTGAGGCGCGAGGTCGGGTCGCAGCGGCCGTCGTTGCTCGTGCTGCTGGCGCTGCCGTCGCTGCTGCTGTGTGCAGCGGGCGCCGCGTGGGCGCAGTCGCCAGCGGCGGCGCCGAGCTCGGCTCCGACCTCGGCGCCGGCAGCCGATGCGCGAGCGCGCGGTGCGAAGCTGCTGGCGCGCGGCATCGCGCGTTTCGACGACGGCGCCTTCGCCGCGGCGCGCGCACTGCTCGCCCAGGCGCGCGCCTCGCTGCGACCCGGCAAGCAGCGCGCGCGCGCCGAGCTGTACCTCGGCTTCGTACACGCCGCCGAGAACCACGCCGCCGCGGCGCGTGCCGCATTCGCGCGGGCGCTCTCCGACGACCCGGCGCTGGAGCTCGATCCGCAGCGCCACAAGCCGGCGCTGGTGCGCATGTTCGGCGAGGTGCGCAAGACGCGCGTGGGGAGCCTGCGCGTGGAGAGCGATCGCGCCGACGCCGAGGTGCGCATCGATGGCCGCCCTGGTGGCAAGGTGCCCTACGGCGCGACACTCGGCGCCGGCGACCACGAGGTGGAGCTTCTCGCGCCTGACGCCAGCGGCAAGCTGCAACTGCTTCGGCGCCAGCGCGTGACGGTGGCTGGCGGCGCGACGACCCGGCTGGTGCTCGCCGTCGCGCCGCGCGCTGGCGCCGGCGTGGGCACGCGCGCCAACGGCAACAGCGGCGCTGCTGGCGGCGGCCAGCGCGACACTACGACGCGAAGGCGTGGCCGACCGGGCGTGTTCTCGTACACGCTGGCGGCGGCGGCGCTGGCGGCGGCGGCGGTGGCGATCGGTATCGGCGTGTCGGCTAACGGCGACCGCGACGATGCCTGCGCTTTGCTCGGCCCGCAAGGACGCTGCGACGCGCAGAGCGTGGTCAGCGCTGCCGACCTGCCGCGCTACCGCGAGCTGTATGACCGCGCCAAGTCGAAGACGCTCGGCGCCAACATCAGCTGGGGTATCGCTGGCGGCCTGCTCGCGGCGACGGTGGTGGCGCTGGTGCTCGAGTGGCGCGCGCCGCTTCGCGCAGAGGTCAGCGTCAGCCGCCACGGCGCGCTCGCCGGGCTGCGCCTCGCGTACTAGCGTTTCGCTTCGACTACTTCTACTTCTTGGCCTGGCAGACGGAGCCGAAGTTGCGGCAGCAGTCGGTGATCGTCAGCGTGTAGCGCGTGCGGCCGGCCTTCGGCTTGCCCGCTGGCGCGACCACCACCTGTAGGCCGCGCGGAAGGCGTCGCATCAGCGACTTGAAGTAGGCGCGCTTGTAGTAGTCGATCAACGCGTCGCGCGTCAGCGCGCTGCTCACGGTCTGGCGCGCGCCGAGGACGCAGGTGCCGGGGTTGGCCTGCACCCCGTAGACCTCGGGGCCGACGGCGACGGCGCGTTTGATCAGCGTCGTGTTCGGCGGCAGCGCGTGCTTGAAGAACGGCAGCCCCATGCGCCGCGCGGCGTTCTTGCCCATCAGCTTGCCGCTGCAGCCGTCGCCGATGCAGCCGCTGGCGAGCAACGCGGCGCAGGCGACCAACAGCGGCGCGATGTGACGACGGCGCGACATGGGCGGAGCATGCCCGCCCGCTGGCGTGGGTGCAAGGCGCGCTCGAGAAGCGGCGTGGCGCGTGATGCGGTACCGTAGATCTATGCGCGCGCTCGCGGCGACGGCGGCCTGGCTGCTGCTTTGCGGATGTCCCGGCGACAAGGTCAACATCGACCGCGTGCCGGTCGCGCCCGACGACGGCGGCGGCGAGATGGCGCCGCGCGAAGGCGGTGTCGACGCCGATGGCGGCATCGATGCGCCCGCCGATGGCCGCGGCGACGTGGCGCCGGACGCGCCGCGCCCTGATGGTGCGCCGGGCGAAGGCGGCGCGACCTGCACGGCGGTGGGCATGCCCGCGAGCTGCAACCCAGTCACGCGCAGCGGCTGCGCGCAGGGTGACTGCTACATCACGCCAGCGGGGCTCGCCTGCGTCTGCCCGCCTGGCAACACGCCGGCCGGGGGCAACTGCACCACGTCGGTGCAATGCACGGCAGGCAACGTCTGTCAGGGCACGCAGCCGCCCGGCATCTGCCGTCGTATCTGCGACGTGGCGCAGGGTAGCCCGTGTCAGGCCAACGAGATCTGCGAGCCGATCGCGGTGCAGCCGATGTTTGGCTACTGCCGGCCAGCTGGCGCGGGAGACGGCGGCGGCGCAGGCGGAGGCTAGCGCGAGGGTCACTTCGATCCACGCCGGCACTCGGCGCGATGAAGGTTGATGCCATGGTGAGCGACACGAGCACCAAGCAGTCCGCCGCCAGCACGGCTGCCAAGCCTTGCCCGCTGTGCGGCGAGCCGATGGTGAGCATGTATGTCGAGGACCTCTGCCCGAGTTGCGGCCACACCATCGAGCGCGCCGCGGCGGTGCGCCGCGGCCGGCGCGGGCAACTGATCGCCGTGCTCGTCGCGCTAGGCTTGCTGGTCGTGATCGGCGGGACCGTCGTGCTCTCGCTCTCCACGCGCGCGCCTGCCGAGGGCTACGCGCGCGGCAGCGCCACGGTGACCGTCGCCGGCCGGCGGCTGGTGCTGCAGCCCACCGAGTGCCGGGGCGACCGACGGGTGCGCGCGGGCGCGGGGCCTTTTGCCGGCGTCGCGCTGCTGCCCGCGGCGCCGCGCGTGGTGGCGTTGACCGTGAGCCCGATCAGGCGCTCGCTGCTGTCCAGCTACGGGCCGTCCGATCTCGCCGTCGTGCTCTGGCAGCGGCAGCGAGAAGGCGCCCCGTGGCGAAAGACCCGCCTCGCGCGAGCCGACTGCCAGCGCTTCGACGTCACGCTCGAGCTGCGCCCGATGAAGTCCGCCCATCGTCACCACGCCTACGCGGGGAAGGTGCACGCCAGCTGCGCTCGCGCAGGCGTGGCGCTCGAGGCCTCGCTGAGCTTCGACCACTGCCAGCGCGATCCGGCGCTCGGCGTGTTCACGTTCTAGCGCTCCGGCGGGGAGCAGCGCCTCACGGCCAGAGCGGATCGGGCTCTGGTGGATCGTAGATCGAGCTCAGCAGCGCCAGCACCTCGTCGCGCGGCCACGCCACCTGCACCTCGGGCGAGGCCTTGCCGCCGTGCGCGGCGCGCGAGCCACTGTGCGGGTGCGCCACGCACCAGGCGACGATCTCGGCGCGGCGGGCGCGGTCGGCGAGCAGCGCGTCATAAATGCGGGCGCCGGCGGCGATGCGCTGCTCGAGCCGAGCGAATCCGCCGACGGTGATAGGCGTGTCGCACAACGGCAGCTCGATCGGTTTTTCGCGGCCCGACGCTTCGATCAGCGCGACGAGCCGCATGGCCGCCGCGAAGCGCGGGTTGTGCACCACGCGCCGCTCGATGAGGTTCTGCTCGTTTTCCACGAGCTCGAGCACGAGCTGTCGCTCGAGCGCCGGGTCGACCTCGCGGGCGCTACCAGCGGCGGCTTCGTAGCGACGCCAGCACGTGACGATGAAGCGCGTGGTGCGCGCCGCGTCGAGACCCGCCGCGCCGGCGACGAGCCGCTGCGCTACGTGGTACCAGGCGTCGTGGAAGATGAGGTAGTTGGCGCGCTCGAGCATCAGAAACAGCTCGCGCAACGCGTCGTCGTAGCCGGGCATGGCGGCGCGCTCGCCCGAGGCGCTGCCGGCGAGGCGCGCGGCGACGTCGCTCATCAGGTAGCCGGCGTTGCGCGAGACGAGGTGCGCCATCAGCACCCACGGCAGGTCGGGCGGGTTTTCGACCGTGTAGCGGTAGAGCTCGAGATAGGCCGCGGTGCGCGCCACGTTGTCGCGATTTCGCTGCTCGAGCTCGTCGAGCCACAGGCGAAGCACGTCCATGGACAGATCATAGCGCGACGCACGCGCCTGTCGGAGCGCTAGCGCTTGGTGTCGCCGAGCGAGCCGCTCTGCACGTCGAAGCGGACGCTCGGCTTGTCGCGCACGCGGGTCGTGATGTCGCCCTGGCTCACGGCGCGCACGACGATACGCGTCTGGCGCGCAGCGCTGACGTTGATGGTCGTGCTCGAGCGCACGATGAAGCGGTAGCCCTCGAAGTAGGGGAAGATGCCCATGCCGTTGCCGCGGTAGTGCAGCGTCACGGCGACGGTGTGCGGCCCGGGCGTCATGATCTGGTCGAACACCACACGGCCGCGCGCTGGGCGAGCGTCCGCGTTGACGCGCCGGCCGTCGACGACGTAGAGGGCGCGCTCGAGCCGAAACAACGCGCCAGCGTCATCGCGGTGAGCCAGCGTCAGGCGCGCCGCGACGATGCTCTGGCCCAACAGCAGCTCTTGCAGCCCCAGAAGCCGCGCGCGCTGCATGAAGACGCCGACCTTGAGCTCGTCGACCTTGCGGCGCAGGCGCTGCATGCGCAGCGTCGCGCTGCTGCGTGATGGCCTTCGCTCGGCGGGCTCGTTTTGCGCGACGCGTGTCGGTCGCTTCGTCGCG
>JAGQIK010000205.1 GCA_020431405.1 Myxococcales bacterium | reverse complement strand
TCGCTGCGTCGCTGCCGGCGCGCCCAGCTCCACAGCGCGCGAAAGTGCGCCGCGCGCCCGCGCGCCCGACGCGGCCCGACAAAGCGCTCGCCATCGAAGTCGGCGCCAGGGTGCCAGCGGCGCGGCCCGCCAGCGCGCGCGATCTCGTCGAGCAGCTCGCCGTCCCCCAGATAGGGCGCGACGAGCATCGCGCCGGCCACTCGGTCTGGGTACGTGCCCGCCGCACCGAAGGCCCCCGCGCCGCCCATCGAGATGCCGAGCAGCCACACGCGCCGATAGCCGCGCGCGCGCGCCGGCCGCAGCACGTCGTGTTCGAGGCGCGTCATCAGCACACCGGAGCGGTAGTAGCCGAAGTGCGCCTCGAGGGCGACGATGTCGGCGG
The DNA here is from genome assembly GCA_020431405.1 of Myxococcales bacterium. Lineage (GTDB taxonomy): Bacteria > Myxococcota_A > Polyangia > JAGQIK01. The sequence continues at coordinate 18,969 of JAGQIK010000205.1, read as the reverse complement.
CCACGCGCGCGCGGCGCAGCGCCGCGACGAAGCCTTCCTTCTCGAAGCGCCTCGCTGCGTCGCCGAAGCCCGGCAGCAGCACCAGCAGGCAGCGCTGGGGCCGCGCGGCGTCGAGCGCGTAACGCCGCTGGCCGATCGGCACAGTGACCTTCCAGCACCCGCCGCACAGCGCGGCGACCGACAGCAGCGAGAGAGCGCGGCGCACGCGCGACTATATCGCGCCAACACCTGCACGACCGCCGGCGCGCCCCTATACTCTGTCGATGTTCTCGCTTCGCGCGCTCGCGCTGCTCGCCACGCTCACGCTGTGCTCTCCTGCGCTGGCCGGCGCAGGCGCATCCGACCTCGGTGAAGGCTGGCTCGGCGTCGCCCTCGCCGCGCGCCCGATGCCGGGCACGGGCAGCTCCGTGGTCGTCGCCACCTCGGTGCTCGGCGGCTCGCCTGCACACAGCTCCGGCGTCAAAGGCGGCGACGTGATCGTTGCTATCGGCAAGATGCGCATGCTCACCGTCGACCAGCTCGTCCGTACCGTGCGCGCCATGCGCCCCGGCACCAAGGTCACGCTGACCATTCGCCGCGCCGGCCGCGTCAAGAAGCTGCCGCTGCTGCTCGGCACGCGACCCGACGCCCAGAAGCTCGTGCGCAGCCGCTTCCTTGGCAAGGCAGCGCCCACGCTGGTCGCCAGAAACGTCGCCAGCGGCAAGGCGCTGTTCCTCTCGCGCTACAAGGGCAAGGTCGTGCTGCTCGACTTCTGGGCCACCTGGTGCGGCCCGTGCCGCATGACGCTGCCCGTGCTCAACGCCATCGCGCGCGTCTACAAAAAGCGCAAGCTGGCCGTCATCGGCGTCTCCGACGAGCCGCCCGCGCGCCTCGCCGCCTTCGCCCAGCGCGTCGGCCTCTCGTACACCATCGCCCACGACCTCAAGCGGCGCGCCCACGGCGAGTTTCTCGTCACCGCGCTGCCGACGATGTTTCTTATCGACAAGAAAGGCGTCGTGCGCGACGTGCTGTTCGGCGCCGGCAACCTCGGCCGCCTCGCGCCCGCGATCAAGCGCCTGCTCGAGGAGTAGCAGCGGCGCTTCGCGCCGCGGCGTCGGGCCTCCGGCCTCTGGCCTCGGGGACACCCCGTGCGATCGAGGCCACGGGCTCGAGGCCACGGCCACAGGCGTGGCCTACGGGCGACAAGCACGCTTCGCAGGAACTCGGCAAAGCGTGCATCGGCCATCGTCCGGCAGCGCCCGCAAGACGCAGAGCTCCGCGAAGCGTGCAACAACGTCCGCGATCGATCCCGAGGCCCGAGGCCCGAGGCCCGAGGCCCGAGGCCCTGCAGGTGGCCCGAGGCCCGAGGCCTAGTCCACCGGCGTCCTGGCCCCCTGCCCGTGGTCCGTCGCGACCTGCGACATGTCGAAGCGCGCGCGCGGGATGTCCGAGCGCGTCGTCGCGAGGTTGACCATGCGCACCACGTCGTCCACCGACGCCGAGCGCTCGAGCACCTCCACCGGCTTGTTGAGGCCGAGCAGAAGCGGTCCCACGCTCTCGGCGTGGCCGAGCTGCGCGAGCATCTTGTAGCAAGCGTTGCCCGCCGCGAGGTTGGGGAAGATGAACGTGTTGGCGGGGCCCGTGAGTCGGCAGAACGGGTAGAGCTTGCGCTGCAGCTGGAAGTTGAGGGCCACGTCGACCTGCATCTCGCCGTCGACTTCGAGGTCGGGGCGCAGGTGCTGCACGATCTCCGTGGCGCGCACCATCTTGGCCGCCGACGGCTCGCTCGCAGCCGAGCCGAACGTCGAAAACGAGATCATCGCCACGCGCGGCGTGACACCGAAGCTGCGCACGCGATCGGCCGCCAGCACGGCGATCTCGGCGACCTCCTCGGCGCTGGGATCGACGTTGACCGCGCAGTCGGCGAAGAACTTGACGTCGTTCTTGAAGACCATCATGTGCATGCTGCACACGCGGCTCACGCCGGGCATGGTCCCGATGAGCTCGATCACCGGCTTCATCGCCTCGGGAAAGTGCGTCGACAGCCCGAGCACCGCCGCGTCGCTGTCGCCCTGACGCAGCATCATCATCGCGAAGTAGGTCGGGTTGGACGAGAGCCGCTGGCGCGCCTCGTTCATGTTGACGCCGCGGCGACCGGCGATGCGCGCGTACTCTTCGCAGTAGGCCTCGAAGCTGGGGTGCTCCACCGGCTGAAAGACATCGATGCCGGGCAGCGAGACCTCGAACTCGAGGCTGAGCCGCTCGATGCGGCGCGCGATCTCGTCGCGATTGCCGAGCAGCACCGGGCGCGCCAGCCGTTCGTCGACGAGGATCTGCACCGCGCGCAGCGCGGTCTCGGACATGCTGTCGGGCAGCACCACGCGCTGCTGCGAGCGGCGCGCCTGGCGCCGGAAACGACGCATCTCGAGGTGGATGCGGCCGTAGATGCGCCCTTCGAGCGACGCGCGGTAGCTCGTCGGATCGAGATGCTTGTGCGCCACGCCGGTGTCCATCGCGGCCTTGGCCACCGCCGAGGCGGCCCAGGTCAGCACGCGCGGATCGAACGGCGTGGGGATGATGTAGTCGGGGCCGAACTTGAGCTTCGCGCCACCGTAGGCCTGCTGCACCGAGCGCGGCACGTCTTCTTTGGCCAGCGCGGCGAGCGCCTGCGCCGCGGCGACCTTCATCTCGATGTTGATCTCGCTCGCCTGCACGTCGAGGGCGCCGCGGAAGATCGCGGGCAGCCCCAGCGTGCTCATCACCTGGTTGGGGCAGTCGCTGCGGCCGGTAGCGACGATGGCGTCAGCACGCGCCTCGCGCGCCGCGAGGTAGCCGATCTCCGGGTTGGGGTTGGCCATGGCGAACACGATCGGCCGCTGCGCCATCGCCTGCACCATCTCGCTGGACAGCACGTCGGCCACCGAGAGGCCGATGAACACGTCGGCCTCGACCATCGCCTCGTCGAGGTTGCGCGCGGCGCCCGAGGTGGCGAACTGCGCCTTCTGCGCCGTCATGCCCTGGCTGCGCCCTTCGTAGATCACGCCCAGCGAGTCGACCATCACCACGTTCTCGCGCTTGACGCCGAGGTGACAGAGGAAGCGCGCCGTGGCGATGCCGGCCGCACCGGCGCCGCAGATCACGATGCGTAGCGCGTCGAGCTCCTTGTCCACCAGCTCGGCGGCGTTGAGCAGCGCCGCGCCGATGATGATCGCCGCGCCGTGCTGGTCGTCGTGGAAGACGGGGATGCTGAGCCGCTCGCGCAGCTTCTCCTCGATGTAGAAACACTCGGGCGCCTTGATGTCCTCGAGACTGATCGCGCCGAAGGTCGGCTCGAGCGAGGCCACCGTCTCGATCAGCCGGTCGGGGTCGCGCTCGTCGATCTCGATGTCGAAGACGTCGATGTCGGCAAACTTCTTGAACAGGCAGGCTGTGCCTTCCATCAGCGGCTTGGACGCCAGCGCGCCGATCTCGCCCAACCCCATCACCGCGCTGCCGTTGGTCACCACCGCGACGAGATTGCCGCGCGCGGTGTAGTCGTAGGCGGTCTGAGGTGCCTCCTTGATGCGCAGACACGGCTCGGCGGCGCCAGGCGTGTAGGCGAGCGACAGATCGCGCTGCGTCAGAAGCGGCTTGGTCGGCAGCACCTCGATCTTTCCGCGCCGACCTTGCTCGTGATAGTGAAGCGCGTCTTCCTTGCGGATCATGGAGTCTCCTAACGTCCCGGAGGATACCCGAGTGGCCGCTCGCCAGCCAAGCTGCGCGGATCCTCGCGTGGATCCAGCGGGCCGATCCTGCGTGTGATCACGAGCGGTCGTAACCTCGTGCTGCGAGCAGAGGTCGCCGGCGAAGAACTTCGGCGGCGGATTTTTGATCCACTCGTGAGGCGCTCATATACTCGGTGCTGCACCTGGCGCTCAGCCATCGCAAACGCGGAGCATTCCTCTGAGTGAACAGCGAAAAGCAGCCGCTCCTCGGCGGCTAGACGCGCACGCTCGGCTCGGATCCACTGGATCGGTAGCCGTCGTGGATCCCGAACCCAGCGACGCACACGGCACGGATCCATCGCCTGCGCCACCTCAACACTCCAGCACGCCACGCCACGCCTTCTCGGCCCACGGAGACGTCTTCCGCGAGGGGTTCGCGCCGCAGAAGGCGCGCTTTTCGGCCGACGCGCGCGGCAGCGATCCACCGCCGCGCTCGGCGCTGCCGGTCAGCCCGGCGTTGCGCGCGCAGCAGTCCACGGCGCTGAAGCGCCGCCTGGCGGCTCACCTCGAGGGCAACATCGAGCTCGTGATCACCGACAACCGATCGGTGATGGTGTCCGTGCGACGCCTACACACACCAGCGCGCAGCGGACCTGCCCGTGGGCACAGCACCCACACGCGCCGGCCGAGCTACGCGGTGCGACTGCACCACCTCTTCGCCGACGCGCCCGAGCCGCTGCTGCGCTCGCTGGCACGCTACATCTCCTACGACTGCCCCGACGCGTCGCGCCAGCTGTCGGCCTACATCGACGCAAACGAGGAGCACGTCGCCGAGCCCAGCGCGCCGGCCGAACGCGCCGTCGTGCTGCGCACGCAGGGCAAGATCTACGACCTCGCCGAGATCGCGGCGCGCCTCAACAAGCGCTACTTCGACGGCCGCGTCGAGGCGCAGATCACGTGGGGCCGCAACGCCGCGCGCGGACGCGCACGCCGCAGCGTGCGGCTCGGCTCCTACTGCGTCGAGGACGATCTGATCCGCATCCACCCCGGGCTCGACCAGCGCTGGGTCCCTGACTTCTACGTCGAGTGGGTCGTCTACCACGAGATGCTGCACGCGATGCACCCCATCGAGCGCGTGGGCGGACGGCGCGTGTTTCACAGCGAAGCGTTCCTCGCCGACGAGCGCCGCTTCGAAGACTACGAGCGCGCGCACGCCTGGGAGCGACGCAGCATCGCGGCCCTGCTTTCGATCTAGCGCACGCGGCGCTGTAGCCGCTGCCCAGGCGGCGTCCGTTGTAGTAGCCTAGAGCCGCTCATGCAGAAACAGCCCACGCTCGAGGGTCGAGCGGCCGCGTTCGTGGAGCAGGTGCGCAAGCTCGTCGCGGCGCGCTACTCCGTCGTCTCGGTGCACACGCACGAGGAAGAGCGTCTCGAACGCATTCTCGGCGCCTTGGCGCAGCGCCTGTTCACCAAGCCGGTGCCGCTCTATCTGTGGTCGGTGACCGAGGGGCTGCACGACGGCGGCGAGCCGGCGGCGGGCAGCGACGATCCCCTCGTCGCCCTCGACGTGGTGATCTCTCACGCCAAGCCTGGGCTCTACCTGTTTCGCGACCTGCATCGTTTCTACGACGACGCGCGCGTGGTCAGACGCCTGCGCGACGTGCACCGCGCGCTGCGCGGCGCCTACAAGACGATCTTCATCAGCACGCCCGAAGCACGGCTGCCGCCCGAAGTGCAGAAGGAGGCCGCGGTCATCGACCTGCCGCTGCCGGGCATGCCCGAGATGGAGGCGCTCTTCGAGGCGGCGCGCACCGCGGGCAAACGCGCGGTGGAGGTCGACCTCGGCGACTACTACGACGCGTTGCTGCGCGGCTCGCTGGGCCTCACCGAGGAGGAGGCGCGCGCCGCGTTCGCCAAGCTGCTGGTGGGCAAGAAGACCGTCGGCCGCGAGATCATCGACGAGCTCTACGAAGAGAAGCGCACCATCGTGCGCCGCGAGGGCATCCTCGACTACATCCCGCCGCGCGTGCGCCTCGAGGACATCGGCGGGCTGGCCACGCTCAAGGACTGGCTGCGCCAGCGCCAGCGCTTCTTCGCACGCGAGGCCGAGGAGTTCGGGCTCGACCCGCCCAAGGGCGTGCTGATCACCGGCATCAGCGGCTGCGGCAAGTCGATGGCTGTGCAAGCGATCTCGACGTTCTGGCGCATGCCGCTGATCCGCCTCGACATGAACCGCATCTACGCCGGCGTGATCGACAACAGCCCCGAGGCAACCCTCGAGCGCGCGATCAGCACCGCCGAGGCCATCGCACCGTGCGTGATGTGGATCGACGAGATCGAGACCGCGCTGGTGGGGACGCAAGGCATGGCCAGCGTCGCCACCCGGGTGTTCTCGTCGTTTCTGACCTGGATGCAAGAAAAGCAGCACATGGTGTTCGTCGCGGCCACCGCCAACGAGATCGATCAGCTGCCGCCAGAGCTCCTGCGCAAGGGCCGCTTCGACGAGATCTTCTTCGTCGATCTGCCCAACGAGGCCGAGCGCACCGACATCTTCCGCGTGCACCTCGACAAGCGCGGCAAGGACGCTGCCGACTTCGACCTGGTGAGCCTCAGCAAGTCGACGCCCAACTTCAACGGCGCCGAGATCGAACAGATCGTGCTCGCCGGCATGTACACCGCGTTCGACCAGGGGCGCGAGCTGATCATGAAGGACCTCTACCGTAGCCTCGGGCGCACGGTGCCGCTGGCGACGACCATGTCGGAGCGCATCAAAGAGATCAAACGCTGGGCTGACACGCGCGCCGTCAAGGCGTGCTAGTGCTGGCGGCTTGGTCATCCGGCGCGAGCGTGCCCGCGCGGGCTACACTCGGCTCGCGAGAAAAAAGTCGTGGCAGAAGGCCACGGGCCACGGGCCACAGGCCACGGGAACGCAGGCGGATGGGGTGCTCGCTTCGGCGGCTCGCGGCGAGCCCGCGTCAGAGCTGCTCGTGCCGCTGAAGATGTCGCGAAGCGTGCTTTGCGTTCGCGCACCCACCTGTGGCCTGTGGCCTGCGGCCCGTGGCCTCGTACATTGACCTCCGTCGTAGAAGCTCCGTCAGTGGATGCGCAGCTCGTCGCGCGCGCGCGCGAAGCGCTGCGCGGGCGCCTGCACCCGACCCCGCTCGTGCGCAGCGCGACGCTCTCCGAGCGGCTTGGCCGCGAGGTGCTGCTCAAGAACGAGACGCACCAGCCCACGGGCTCCTTCAAGGTGCGCGGCGCGCTGGCTGCGCTCGCCGCGCTCGAGGGCGAGGCGGCGCGACGGGGCGTTGTCGTCGCCTCCGCCGGCAACCACGCGCTCGGCGTGGCCTGGGCCTCGCGCCAGCTCGGCGTGCCGGCGCTGGTGGTGGTGCCCGAGACGGTGGCGATCGTCAAACGGCGCGCGCTCGAAGAGATGATGGTCAAGCTGCGCGTGCAAGGGCGTGACTACGACGAGGCGGAGCAGATCGCGCGCGACATCGCGCTCGAGGCCGAGGCGACGTTTGTCTCGGGCTACGAGGATCCGTGGGTCATCGCCGGCGGCGGCGGGACCATCGCCCTCGAGCTTTGCGACGAGCGCCCCGACCTCTCCTGCGTAGTCGCCTCCGTGGGTGGCGGCGGCCTGCTCGGCGGGCTCGGCGTCGGGCTCGACGCGCGCGCCGACGGCAGCGGATCGGCACCGCAGCTCGTGGGCGTCTGCGCGGCAGCGTCACCGGCGATGAAACGCTCGCTGCAGGACGGCCGCGTCTACCGCCGCTGGGACGCCGAGCCAACCCTCGCCGACGGTCTCGCCGGCGGTGTCGCCGAGCGCACGGTAGCGTTGGCGCGCGTCCACGCGCGGGCGATCCTGTTGGCCGACGAGCGCGCCATCGCGTGCGCGCTCGAGCACGCCGCGCGGCGCGAGGGGCTCTTGATCGAGGGCTCGGCAGCCTGCGCGCTGGCGCCGCTGCTCGACGAGCGCGCCGCCGCCGAGCTTCCCGGCGACGCCGGCCCGCTCGCCGTCGTGCTCAGCGGGCGCAACATCGATCGCGCCAAGCTGCGCGCGGCCATCGCGTCAGTCTAGTCGGGTCGGCGCCGCCTCGATCGGCGCGGCGCCCGATGACACAGAACGGCGAAGCGCGAAGCGCGAGCCTGCGGCGCGACCTGAGGCCCGGGGCCCGAGGCCCGAGGCCCGCGAGGCCGCGGCGCGCCCGACAGCGCTAGTAGGTCCGACTTGCCATCTCTCGCACGAGCGCATCCCCGCTCCGCGGCCAGATGATGACGCGGTTGTCGGCGTCGGCGCTGACCAGCGCCTCGCCACCGCGTTCGTCTTTGACCCAGCGCAGAAAGACCACCGCGTCGCTGTGGCCGGCCAACAGCTGGCAGTCGCCGTCGCGGCTGACGATCAAAAGCGGCGCGCCCCGCACGTCGGGTTGGTCGCTGGCGTTGCCGATGGCGATCAGCCGACCGTCGTCGCTGCAGGCGGCGACGACGCGGCGACGGCGCGTGAAGACGTGTGGCAGCGGCTGGATCGTCTCGATGGGCAGCCCCTCGGCGTTGAGCCGGTAGACGCACACCGCGCGCGCGGGCGCTTCTTCGACGATCATGCTGCTGCCGATGACCATCGCGAAGCCGTTGGCGAGGCCGATCCAGTCGACGCCGAACGGCAGATCGAGCGCGTAGCTATAGATGCGGCGCCCCGAGCGCGCCTCGAAGATGTAGAGGTGCTGAAAGCCAGCGCCGATCAGACGGTCGCTGCCACTGTGCAGCACCGTCGCGACGAAGGCCACGCCACGTTCCGTGATGCGCGTCAGTCGCTTGCGCTCGACGACGTCGAAGACCTCGATGGCCTCGTCCCAGCGCAGCAGCGCGCAAAGCGCGTCGTCCTCGCTGTTCTCGAGCGCCTTGGGTCCCTGGTTGGTCCACTCGAGCCCGATGTGCTCTCCAGGCTCTCCCAGCTTGGCGCCCTCGAGCTCGCAGATGCGCAGCGACAGCCCCGGATCCGCGTTCACGCTATAGAGCACCTCGACGATCTCGCCACGTCGGGTCACCAGCGGCCACAGGGCTCCCGACAGCTTGCGGTCGAGGCGCTCGTCGCCACGCGCGAGGCGATCGAGGTCGACGGCGGTGTGGCGCCGAAGCAAGCTGACAGAGATGCCGCGCGCGCCGTGGGCGCAGCAGGCGCGCAGCCGCTGGCCGAGGCCGAGGCGCATCATCTGCGCCTTGGGCTGCGTGCAGCTGCGCCACGTCTTGGCGCACTCGGCGCAGATCATGCGGCCGCACCCGCTGCAGCCGATGTCGGCGCCGAGCTTCTGACAGTGCGCGCAGCCCGCGCTCGGCTGGCGGTGGATCAGCGCCACGCGACCGCCAACCTCGCCGCATCGACTTGCCGTCCAGCGTCCGCCCCGACGCCACAGTAGTCGAGCGATAGCCCTTCGAGCGCCTCGAGCAGCGCGGCGTGGGTCAGTTCCGCCAGCGGCCTACGCGCGCGCGTGTACGAGCACCACGCCACGCTGCGGTCCCAGCCGATGCTGCAAAAACGCGGGCTGGCCGCGCAGCGCAAGAGACAGCTCATGGACTGGAATTTCGCGCCGCCGGCAACCTCGGCGAGCTGGCGCGGCGTCGGCGTCTCGCGCCCGCCGTCGCCGCGCTGCGGCAGATACACGATGCGATCGTTGCCCACGCCCAGCTCGCGCAGTGCGCGCCCCGTCTCGACCGCCGCCGCGAGGGCCGAGCGACGGACGAGCAGGTTGACGCCGCTGGCGATACCGCGCGAGTCGAGGGCCTCGAGGCAGCTCAGCGCGCGTGTCAGCTCGGCGCGGCGCTCCGGGTAGTGGATCGAGACGTGAACTTTGTCAGGCCGCGCACGCGCGAGCGCGTCGAGCCGTCCAGGCCGCAGCAGCAGCAAACCGTTGGTGGTCAGCGATCGGAACAGCACACCGTCGAGGCCGCGCAGCACCTCGTCGAGCCCCTCGTACTGCAGCGGCTCGCCCCCTCCGAAAGACACGGCGCGCACGCCGCCGCGCGCGCAGTCGCGCACCAAACGCAGCACGTCCGCGGGGTCACGCCAGCGGCTCTCGCCCGATGGGCTGCTCGCCGAGTAGCAGAACGCGCAGCCTTTGTCGCAGCGGTTGGTCAGCTCGAGCGAGATGCGTTCGATGCGTATCGGGGAACCGAGCGTCATCAGATCTCGCGCTCGTCACGCAGCAGCTCGACGGCGAGCGCGATCTGCTCGCGCCGCGCCTGCTCGCGCGCACGGTCCCAGCCGCCCAGCGCCGCGGCGCGCGCGAAGGCGTGCATCCACGAAGCCTCGTCGGCGACATCGCGTGCCCACGGATGCGGCGAGAGCAGCCCTAGCCACGCGCTGAAAAGCAGCAGCTGCTCGGCCTCGCTCGCGATGCTATCTGCCGGCAGCACGCCCGACGCGAAACGACGCATGATGTCGAGCGCGTCGGACGCGCTCTCCGAGAGCTCGTCGTCGACTCCCGCGAGGTGTCCGACGACCTGCTGCACGAGCTCGCAGCCAAGCCGCAGCTGGGCCGGCAAAGACAGCATGTCGAGCGCGGCCGGAAACAGCGGCTGCTCACCGAGCAGCAGCTCGCCCAGCGGGTGCTGGCGGTCCTGCAGCCAGTCGGCGAGCACGGCTCGCGCGCCGCGCTGCCCGTCGGCGGCGCCCTCCTCGCGCAACGCCTCGAGCAGCAGCGCCGAGCCGTCCGCGCCAAGCGTGATGATGCGGTCGCGCGGCGCGCGCTGCGGCAGCGGCCCGACCTCGTCGGCGCCCCAGCCCGAACATGTCACGTACTTCGTGACCCGCATGCGCAGCAGCGCGTCGAACCGCGCGCGCAGCATGCGCGTCTGCAGCGCTGGCTCGCGCAGCGCGAGCGGCAGGTCGGTGATGCGCAGGTCGAGCAGCGGGCGGGCCTCGCGCGCGTACGGCGGGTCGTCGCCGTACACGTCGCAGTCGTACTGGTAGAGGCCCAGCCGCGGGGGTGTGAGCATGTCGTCGCCGAAGAAGGCGCAGCGCAGCGCCCCCGAGGCTCGCGCGCGCTCGGTCAGATCGGCGGCCGGCTCGGCGGCGATCTCGCGCCAGTAGAAAAGCTCCTCGCCGCGCGCGCCGCGCAGACGCCCACCTCCGTCGAGCTCTGCCTCGAGCAGCACCAGCGGCTCGCGCAGGATCAGCATCAGATCGGCAGGCCAATCGCGCTCGCGCAGCGTACCCAGGTCGTGTCGCTCGGCGTTGCCCTCCCAGCCGATTGCGAAGGTCTGACCGCGCCTCTCGAGCGCCGCGAGGTCGTCGACCTGCGCGGCCATCGGCTCGTCGCGGGTCTCGGCCAGCGCCCGACCGAAGTAGTCACCCCACATCTCCTCGTCGCGACCGCCGCGATAGCTGAGGTACGAATCGGAGACGTTGCCGGCCTCGCCGCTGTCTAGCATCGCCACCCGGCCATCACCGTCGACGGCGAACCACTCGGTGTCCATGCTGTGCGCGGCGGGAAAATCGCTCATGCGGCGAGGACTATACCTAATGCAGTGCGCGAGCAGCGCGCGCTGCATTAGGATCGAGCGCCGCCCGGCTCGCGGCGCGAGCGCGAGCGAAGCGAGCGACATTAGGGTGAGCCGGCGACGGGCCGCCCCTAGCCGGCGAGGGGGCTCGGAGAGCGCCCTCCGTGTGCGTCGAGGACTTGCCCGAGCGCGAAAGCGCTTGAGCGAGTCCTATAACTCGCCCAGGGTCTCGGCCAGTGCCGCCGTCTCGCGCTCGATGGCCTCCGCGTCGAGGCCGAGCGCCTTGAGGTGGTCGAAGAACGTCGACTTGGGCACGCCGAGCAACGCCGCCGCACGCGAGCGGTTGTTGCCCGTCTCGGCGAGGGCGCGCAGGTACACGGCGCGCCGGATCTCGCCCATGTTGCGGCCACGCACGCGCACGAAGGCCGAGGTCTCGGCCGCGGAGGCACGCGCGCTCCCGTCGGGCTCGAGGTCGAAGTCGTGCGGCTCGAGGACTTCACCGCCGAGCACCGACGCGCGCTCGATGGCGTGGCGCAGCGCGCGCACGTTGCCTGGCCACGAGTGTCGCAGCAGCGCCTGCTCGGCCGCGGGACTGAGCCGCGCGCCGCTGCCCATCGCGGCGAGAAAATGGCGCGCCAGCGCCGGGATGTCCGTGGCGCGCTCGCGCAGCGCCGGCAGCTCGATCTGCGCCACGGCGAGGCGATGGTAGAGGTCGAGGCGAAAGCGACCCGTGCGTGCCTCCTTGCGCAAGTCGCGGTGGGTGGCGGCGATGACGCGCACCTGCACGCTGCGCAGCTCGCTGCCACCGACCGGCCGCACGCGGCGGTCTTCCAGCACGCGCAGCAGCTTGGGTTGCAGCTCGAGCGGCATCTCGCCGATCTCGTCGAGAAAAAGCGTCCCACCGTGGGCACGCACGAACGCGCCATCGCGCGCCTGATCGGCGCCTGTGAAGGCCCCGCGCACATGGCCGAAGAGCTGGCTCTCGGCGAGGGCGGCGGGGATCGCCGCGCAGTTGAGGGGCTCGAAGGCGCCTCCGCGCTGGGCGCTGGCCTCGTGCAGCGCGCGCGCGACGAGCTCCTTGCCGGTGCCGGTCTCGCCGAGCACCAGCACCGACTGCGCAGTGGGGCCCAGACGCTCGATGCGCTGCAGCATCGCCTGCAAGCGCGGATGCGTTCCGACGATGCCGTGTGCGCCGAGCTGGGGAGGAAGCAGCCGCAGCCGCGTGCGGCCGATGGCGATGCAGGCGCCGGCGGCCACTTGGCAGCGCGCCACGCGATGGCCGTTGACGAAGGTTCCGTTGCGGCTATCGAGATCCGTCAGCCAAAGCTCGGAGCGTTCGTTCCAGCGCAGTTGGCAGTGCCGCTTGCTAACGTAGTCGTCCTCGACGACGAGCTCGCTCTCGACCGCGCTGCCGATGGTGCACGTTTCGCCACGCCAGTCGAACAGACGCGCCATCCCTTCGATCTCGATGCGCACGCAGCGATCCGCCTGCGCCGGGCGACGCCGCGCGGCGCGCGTGATCCTCGGGCCCATGGGTCCTCCTTGTGAAAGCGCGAGCCTTATCGCGGAGGCCCCTATACGGGTTGCGCCCTAAAAAGATCCCCTCGCGCGTGCAGCGTTGCCTCTGCGGCTCGTTTAGGCCCCAAGGCAGGGCACTAGCGGCCGAAGCGCCGCCCCGGAAGCCTTCCAGCGCCGCCGGCGCCACCCACCCCGCGGGTGCCGCCGAAGCGGCCGCGCCGCGCGCCGCGCCCTGCCCCACCCGCTGCGCCGCCGGCTCCGCGCGGACCGAAACGCGACGGGATCGGGCGCATGGTGCGCAGCGGACCATACAAGCGCATGCCGTAGAAGCCGTCGGAGCGCTTGCCGCGCGCCAGACCGTTGGTCAGCAGCTCGAACTTGGCGTCGCGCCGCTTGAGGGCGGGGGCGATCTTGAACTTCAGGTAGGCGCTCATGTTGGCGAACGCCATCGGCGTGCGCAGCTGCATCGAGCCCTCGAGCGCGATCTCGCCGTCCGCCGAGCGCGACGACACGTTCTCGAAGCTGGCCTTGCCCTTGTCGATGGTGACCTCGATGTTGAGCCGACCGAGGCGCACGCGCGGCAGCGTGATGCCCATCGCCAGCAGCGCGTTGCCTGGCACTTTGAGCTTGGCTTTGCCGTCGCCGATGGAGCAGCCCTCGCACGCCAGGTTGATCGCGCCGCTGGCGTTGTCGAGACGCGCGCGCGGCGCCACGAGCTTGAGCGAGCCCGAGACGCGACCCGTGATCGGCAGCCCCACCGCCGACTGCGCTTGCGGTACGCGCTTGAGGTTGATGTCCTTGAGCTTGACGTTGAAGGCGTAGCCCACCGCGCGCTGCGACTCGTAGTGCCCCGATATCGAGCCGCCGAGCCCCTCGATATCGAAGCTCACGTCGAGCTTGCGCCCGAAGAGCGTGCTCAGCGAGGCGCCGACGGTGATGCGCTCGAAACGCATGACCGTCGGGCGCGCCGGCTGCTGCGGCGCCGCGGCCGCCGCCCGACCAAAGGCCGGACGCGGCGGCTTGGGCATGATCGTCAGCTTCACGTCGTGCAGGGTCAGGCCGAGCAGCGGGCTCGAGCTGACTTCGCCGATGCTCGCGCGCATGGTGCCGCTCGCGGCGATGTGGTCCTCGACCACGTGCTTGACGCGGTCGTAGGGAAACGTGACGTAGATGCAGATGATGAACGACAGCAGGCCGAACAGCGGGTAGCCCACCCACTTGAGAATCTTCTGCAGCCTCGGGCTGAGCGAGAGCACGCGCTACCCCCTCCTGCCGCGGCGTTTGCGCGTCTTGGGCGCGGGCTTGCCCTTGACGCGATCGTAGGTCGAGACGACCAGCTCGACATCCAGCTCCTGGTTGCGGTTCCAGCGCGTGTAGACGGAAAGCCGCGTGACCTGGACGATGTGTGCCTGCTCGTCTTCGATGCTCTTGAGCAGCGCCGACAGCTGACCGATGGAGATCTTGTTGACCTTGATCTCGAGCCCGCGGCGCGTGAAGCGATCACCCGGCACCGGCGTGAGCTCGCCCGACTCGGCGATCGTCACCCCCACCGCACGCGCCTTCTTCTCGACGTACGTGTTCAGCTCTAGCGGCGCGTGGGCCATGCGCACGTCGAGCGCCGCCATGCGCTGGCGATGCTTGAGATAACGGCCCTTGTTGCGCTCGAGCTGGCGCAGCGCCTTGCGCAGCTGCGCGTTGCTCTCCGAGATCTCGTCGAGCCCCGAGCTGACCAGGTAGCCGACAAAGAAGATCACCAACAGCACGATCGCCGCGCTGAGGCCGCCAACCATGCGGCGCTCGCGCTCGGACATGCGCTCGTACCAAGCTTTGATGTCGTCGAGCTTTGATCCGACAGCCATAGTTAACTCCCTAGAAGCACTTCGTCGCCAGGTTGACGGTGAACTGCTTCTTTCCGTCCGAGACCGTCGAGATCTTGCCCGTGCTGACGTCCTTGAAGCACGGGTTGGCCTTGAGCGCGTTGACCATCTTGCCCACCGACGTCTGCGAGTCGGCGGTGCCCTTGAGGTATGTCTTGCCCGACTTGATGTCGAGGCGCGTGACGTCGATGGTGACGCCCTCCTCCTTTGGGATGTCGCGCGAGAGCATGTCGAGCACGTCCACCGCCGTGTTGGGCGGGATGGTGAATCCGCCGCCGCCGCCGGCCTTGTTCATGCGCTTGAGCGCCTTGAGCACGGAGGTCGCCGTGCGCATGCTCTTGCCGAAGATCATGCGTGACTCGGCGCGCAGCTGCTTCTTGAGGCGCGCCTCTTCCTTCTCCAACGAGCTCATCGAAGCGAATGCCGAGAGCGCGGCGCAGATCAGGATCGCCACCGCGGAGGCCGCCAGCGTCCACAGCTTGTCGCGAAAGACCGAGCGGTCGACCTTGAACGCGTGCTCGCCCTGGCGCAGCTCGAGCGCGCCGCGGCGCCCGCCCTCGAAGGCGATGCCGAGCGCCAGCGCCCCGACGAGCTCGCCTTCCTGGCTCAGCCCGGCCTCGGCAGTCTCTTCCATCGCACCGAGCGAGAGCCGTCCGGTGGCAATATTGAGCTCGTTGGCGAGCACGCTGTCGATGCCGCGCAGCAGCGACGTGCCGCCGCATAGCAGCACGCGCGACGGCTGCGCCGCCCGCCGCTCGCCTTCTCCGGTGCGCGGGCCTTCGAGCTTGGCGGCAAGCACGGCGATGGTCTGCCGCACCTCGCGCGCCAGCGGCATCAACGCCTGACCGAGGATCGCAGCGATGCGTTGCTGCTCGGGCGACAGCTGCTCGGGGTGGCTCGAGACCACGCCGTGCTGCTCCTTGAGCCGCTCGGCGTCTTCGTACGAGAGCTGCAGCGCGCTGCGCAGCGCCACGGTCAGCTGGTGGCCGCCGCGCGAGATCGTGCGCCCCATCAGCGCGCGACCGTCGCGCACGAAACAGACGTTGGTGCGCGCGTGTCCGATATCGACGACCGCCACGGTCTCGCCGGCAGGCGCCATCGCCTCGCCCGCGCGCCGCACCAGCTCGCCATAGGACAGCGGCGCCACCTGCACGTGACGCGGGTCGACGCCGCAAGCGCGCAGCCGCTCGAGCAGTCTGCCGACCTCGTCGCTGCGCACGGCGGCGGCCATGACCTTGTTGAGCGGCGGCGCCAGGCCGGCGTGGTCGAAGACAACGTCCTCGACCTCCCACGGCATGTCGTCTGCCAGCTCGTTGGCAACCACCGGCGCGAGCTTCTTGGGGTCGGAGAACGGGATGTCGAACAGGCGCAGCACCACGCGGTCGCCCGGCACGCCGATGCCCACCGCGTCGGTGGCGTCCACCGCGCCGAAGCCCGCACCGAGCGCGCTCGCACCCGTCGTCGCGGCGCCCCCCTCGCCCTTGGCCACCATCGCCGCCGCGCCGTCCTTGGGGAACACCGCGTCGAGGCTGCGCTCGATGGCGCTGCCGGCGCCGGGCAGCACCTCGAAGGTCTGCACACTCTCGACGCCCGCGCTGCGAAAGCCAGCGCGCAACACGGCGACCTTCGCCGATCGCGCTCCCAGGTCGATGCCGATGATTCGTGCCATCTTCTATTCCTCGCGCCAGAACGCACTGCGCCAAAGGCGCGGCGCGGCTACTCTTCGCGCCAAAAGAGAAACGCGCCGGGCCCGAAGTTGTGTCGCCGCGCTTGCGACGAGATGAACTTCGTGTCCCAAACTGCGATGATGCGCTTCTTGATGCGCCCCACCGTGGCCTCTGCGGTGATCTTCCAGATGCGCCGCGGGCCGCCGATCACCACGGCCTCCTGCAGCTTCTTTTGGTTCATTTTCACGCCGGTCACAGGCGGCAGCCCGGTGGGCTGCTGCGAGCTCCCGCCGCTGGTCACTGCGTCGACAGCCGAAGCCACGCCGAGCTGCGCGGTCGGGTTTTCGATCGCCTGCACCAGCGTCTTGAAGTCGTTGAAGCCGCCCATCATCGAGCGGATCGCAATCACGTAGCGCGACAGCAGCGCCAGGTTGCGAAACTGCAGCGCCGGGTCGTTGGGCGTCGCCGCGTACTGGATGATCAGCGCGGTGATGATGCGCACGTCGGCCAGGTTGACGTTGACCTTGCAGTCGCCGTAGACGGTGAACGACTTGCCGAAGGCCGACAGGAAGTCCTCGCCGACGCCCTTGACCATCCGCAGCTCGCCGACCGTATCGAAGTACTGATTCTTGTTCTCGTACTTGTCCTTGCGCGCGTTGTAGCGATAGTCCTCGGCCGCCGTGCTGCCGAACATCACCGTGTCCTGATCGGCCCAGTCGATGATCGCGCGCATCACCTCGAGCCGCGTAGCGTACTGCCCGTTCTCGTCGGGCTGCTCGAAGATGCGGTTGTAGCGCTGCGGGAGCATCAACGCGGCGAGCTGCGCCGCGAAGCGCGTCACCACCGGCGAGCCGGTGTTGGCGCCGCCGCCGCAGTTGAGATTGATCTTGCCGTCGAGGCTCTCCATCTTGAGGTCGAAGCTGCCTACCTCGACGCCGAGCCCCTTGATGCCCTTCGACTCCAGGCCGAGGATCGAGCCCAGCATCTCGGCGCCCTCCTTGCTGTTGAAGGCGGTCATCATCATCGGCGCGTAGTCGGCGATCTGCAGGTCCATGCCGCCGAGGTACTTGCGGTTGGGATCGATGAACTTGCTCTGCACTTTGAGCAGCAGCTTGGAGAGGTTGATCGCCGAGCGCGCCAGGTAGTGCGCCTGCAGGTCGTTGCGGGCGTTTATCGCCGACGTGTAGTCGATGCGCGCGTTGTAGGCGAAGTCGGCGGTGTTGGCGCCGAGCACCGCGAGCAAGATCACCACCGAGATGATCGCGATGCCGTCCTCGCGGCGCGACAGCTTGCGCTGGTGTGCCTTCGCGAGGAGCTTCTTGATGCCGCTGAAGATCGCCATCATCCGCTCCTACTGCGACGGTGTAGAGAACCACAGCGGGTTCTGCAGGAAGATGCGTGTGGCCGAGGTGACCGTCATCGGGCGGTCGTTCTCGTCTCGGATCACGACCGTGATGCGGATCTTGGTCGGCAGTCGGTCGGGCTGACCGTCGGCCGAGCGCGTGTTCCACACCTCGCGCCACTCGTTGGCCTGTTCGTCGAAAAACTCGAAATGGATCTCCTCGATGTTCTCGAGCAGCACGTTGACGCTGCCCGCCTCGTCGGGGCGCTCCTCGCCAAGACGGCGCGTCTCGGCGCGCATCAGGTTGAGCTGGCTGCGATCGTCGATGTCGGGCTCGACGAAGTAGCGCACGATCGCCGAGTCGCCTTCCTTGGCGTTCTCGCGCAGGCGCACGTGGCCGAGATACGAGAACATCAGCGAGTCACCCTTGCTGTTGCGCTCGCTGATGAAGAACGTGCGCGGCCAGACCTTGCCCGGCTGGTCGTTCTTCGACAGGTACGCCATCGAGATCTCGCGCGCCATGCGCCCCAGGGCTTGGCGCACCTGGTAGTAGCGATCGGCGATCTCCTCGGCGCGCTTCTTTCCGCGCGCGCTGATCGAAAACGAGCCCCAGATCAGCGTCATCATCGAAGCGATGATCGCGCTCGAGAGCAGGATCTCGATCAGCGTAAATCCGCCCTGCTGCGAGGCCGCGGCGCGGCGCGATATTTTGCGGCGGCGGCCGGTCATCTGCGGATTCCCGCGGGGCTGCCTGCCCCGCTGGTGCTCGGCGTCGTGCTGGTGTTGCCACTGGCGCTTGTCGACTTGTTTCCCGCAGCAGCCGCGGCCGCGCCGAGCAGACCGCCCGCTGAGTCGACTTTGCGAGGATCGGTGAAATAGCCCGATACCGAGATGAAGCGCTCGCGCCCGCTCTCCTCCCACACCACCCGCACCGTCACGCGACGAATGCTCTGCTCGAGCACGTTGCGGATCATCTCGAACTGCTGGCCCATCATCTTCGCGCCGGCCTGGAACATGCCGCCAACGCGAGAGCCGCTGCCGGCGCCCGAGCCCGTGTTGGACACGGCGTTCGAGAGCGACTGCGCGTTGAGGTTGGGCGGAAGCTCGATCTTGTCGATCTTGAGCACGTAGCGGAACTGCTTGAAGCCCTGCTCGCCGAAGTCGCCCTTCTTCTCTTCCTCGAAGTCCTGGAAGCCCTCGTCGAAGAGCAAGTCCTCGGTGTCGGTCATCAGCCAGCGTGCAAGCTGCGTGGCGATGGTGATCTGCTTGGAGCGGCCCACCGCGCGCACGCTGTTGACGTCGGCCTGCGAGATGACCGTCAGCGAGAGCGCGAGGATCGCCAGCGCGATCATCACCTCGAGCAGCGTAAATCCGCCTTCTGTGCG
>JAGQIK010000018.1 GCA_020431405.1 Myxococcales bacterium | reverse complement strand
TGGGCGCTGGTGGGTGACGCCGGCTACTTCCGCGACCCGATCACGGCGCAAGGCATCAGCGACGCGCTGCGCGACGCCGAGCTGCTCGCACGCGCCATCGCGCGCGGCGGCGCCTTCGCCGAGTACCAAGCGCAGCGCGACGCGCTGTGCCTCGAGATGTTCGACATCAGCGACGAGGTCGCGAGCCACGCCTGGAGCATCGAGCGCGTGCAGTTGCTTCACAAGCGCATGAGCAAGATCGGGCGCATGCAAGAGCAGGCGATCCTCGAGCTCGACGCCGACGGCCCCGCCGCCTCGATCTCCGCCGCAGCCTAGAGCGTTCCGGTTAGTGAGATGCTGAACACGCGCCCGCGGCGGTAGCCGTCGACGACCAGCTTCTCGCCGTCGACAGGGTTTTCCTGCGTGAAGGTCAGCCGCTGGTCGATCAGGTTCTTGGCCTTGAAGGCGAGCGAGAGGTTCTTGCTGAGCCGCTGGCGAAAGACGAAGTCGAGCTGGTGGAAGGGCTGCTCGACGATGTTGGGCAGCCCCTGCGCGCCGACCTCGGCGATGCGCGGGCCGTAGACGTTGTAGAGCAGTCGCGCCGAGGTGCCGCTGTCGGCGTTGTCGTAAGACAGGAACGTGTTGAAGACCCACGGCGACTGCCCCTGCAGCGGGCGGGTCTTGTCGGTCTGCAGGCCGCCGTCGCCGAGCACCACGCGCGAGAAGATGAAGCTCGCGTTGCCGCTGAAGGTCAGGTCGCGCAGCGCCGGATGGATGAAGTCGAGGCGCTTGCGAAGCTCGATCTCGACGCCGATGTTGTTGGCTTGCTCGGCGTTGGCCGGCGCGAGGATCTGCTGCGAGCCGCCGGCGGGCTCGATGATCTGCTCGATGGGCTGATCGAAGTGCTTGTAGAAGACGGCCACCGAGATCGACTCGGCGCGCCGCGGGTACCACTCCCAGCGCAGGTCGACGTTCTGCAGCAGCGCGCGCTGCAGATCGGGGTTGCCGGTGATGAGCTTGTTGCCCGTCACCGCGGTGAAGCCCGCCGGCGAGAGCTCGCGAAACTCGGGGCGCGAGACGATCTGGCTCACGCCGAGGCGCAGCACGTGCTTTTCGTGCGGCCGATAGGAGAGCATCACGGCGGGCAGCACGTCGAGCTTGTCGACGATAGCCTCGACCTTGTCGCCGGTGAACAGCTCGTATGTAGTGACGACCTGCTTGGAGCTTTCGATGCGCGCGCCGCTGCTCAGCGTGATGTGCTTGGTCAGCGGCAGATCGACGAGCGCGTAGATCGCCCACAGGCGCTGCTTGGCGAGGTAGTTGTCGCTCGCGCGCGTGCCCTCGCTGAAGCGAAAGCCCTCTTCGCCGATGTTGGCCGGCGAGAGCACCTGCTCGGGCGAGAGCACCAGCACGTCGCGGTCCTGCGCCAGCGGGCCACGGTTGAGGTACTGGAAGCGCCGCGTGTCGACCTCGCGGTCCTTGAGCATTACCGCCACGCCGCTCTTGATCTTGGTGACGAGGCTCGACCAGTGGTGAAAGCGCAGCGTCAGATCGGCGCCGAGGTCGTGGTTGACGTCGGACAGCTCGGAGAAGAAGCGCTGGTTGCCGCCGGGGCGGTTGCTGAAGATGAAGGTGCCGGGCTCGGTGACGATCTCGTCGTAGCGATATTCGCGGCGATCGGGCTCGTCGCGCGTGGCGAGCGACAGCGCGTAGTGCCAGCCGAGCTCGACGCCGAGGCGAGCGCCGTCTTTGTCGAGCACGCGCAGCGGGTGCGTGCCGCCGAGCTGCCCCATCAGCAGCATGCGCTCGACGTAGCGCAGGCGCGTCAGGCGCGTGTTTGTGCCGGCGTTGTCATCGAAGCCGGAGAGCTCGCGCGTCTCGTTGTCGCTGATGCGCGCCAGCATCGCGCTGAGCTTGATCTTGTGGCCACCGGCGCTGTCGAAGCCGAGCGAGCCGATGGCCGAGAGCGTGACGGAGTTTTCGATCTCTTCGGAGCGGTAGTTGGTGAACGTTTCGAGGACGCCGCCGGTTCCGAGGCGCGTGAAGCGCAGGTCGTCGCGGATGCGGCGCTGCCAGCTGTTGTCGTAGCTGGCGGCGAACAGGTAGCCGGCCTTGTGGCCGCCGCCAAAGCGCAGCTGGTCGCCAAGGGTCAGGCCGATGCCGAGATCGGGCCACAGCCGGTGTTTGAGCGTGTTCCACTGGTTCTTGAAGGCCTCGCCGAATTGCTCGAGCTCAGCGCCGGAGAAGCCGCCGCCGAGCACCGGGTCTTTGATGCCCACCGGCTGACCGGCGATGCGCGAGGCGACCGCGTCGGGGATGCGGCGCGCGCTGGCACCGAAGCCGAGCACGTCGAGGCTCTCGCCGCCGTAGCCGATGCCGCTGCGGAAGCTGCTGACCGTGTTGAGCCCCATCGTGAGCGTGATGTTGGCCACGCGCTTGCTCGGATAGCCGCGCGTTCGCAGCCGCACCACGCCGCCGCCGAACTCGCCGGGCAGGTCGGGACTGTAGGCCTTCTGGATGACGATGCTCTCGAGGGCGCCGGCGGGGAACATGTCGAGCGGCACCACGCGACGCTCGGGCTCGGGGCTCGGCAGCGTGGAGCCGTCGAGCAGCGTCGCCGAGTAGCGCTCGCCGAGGCCGCGCACGTAGACGTACTTGCCGCCGACGACGGTGATGCCGGTGACGCGGCTGAGCGCGCTGGCAGCGTCGGAGTCGCCGGACTTGCTCATCTGGTCGGCGCCGATGAGCTCGCTGACGGTGGTCGACTTGCGCCGCTCGGTGAGCAGCTCGGCCGCGTTGCCTGTGATCTTGGGCGCGGTGACGGTGAAGTCAGCGAGGGCGACGGCGGCGGGCGCGAGCGAGATCGTCAGCTCGGGCGCGATGTGTGTCGGGCCGACGACGACGGCGAGGGCCTGCACTTGCTCGGTGGCGTAGCGCGGATGGATCACCGTCAGCTCGTGGCGGCCGGCGGCGAGCGACATGACGAAGCGCCCGTCGGCGCCGGTGCGCGCTTCGGCGTTGGTGCCGCGCGCGAACACGCGCGCGCCAACCACCGGCCGACGCGTCTTGCCGTCGACGATGCGTCCACGCACGGCGCCGAGGGGCCCGAGCGCGCGGCGGCGCTGTCGCTGGCGGGCACGCTGTGCCTGCCGTGCGGGCGTCTCCACGTCGGCACGCACGCCGCCGGTGCGCGTGAACGACAGCAGCACCTCGGTGGTCTCGCCAGCGACGATCTCGACCGTGGTTGCGTTGACCATGCGGCTTTTGCGCACGACCGAGACCGTGTGTTTCCCGGGGGGCAGGCGCAACGAATAGGCGCCGTCGCGGTTGGTCGTGGCGCGCGCGCTGGCGCCGACGACGACGTCGACATCGGCGAGCGGGGCGCCGGCGGCGTCGAAGACGATGCCGCGCAGCCGACCGGCTTCATCGGCGCGGGCCGCGCCGCCGAGCAGCAGAGGCAACAGCACAGCGCAGAGCTGCAGCGATCTCATGGGCAGGCAAACCCGCTCGCGCTGCAGACCGCCATCGCCTTGCGCAGCTCGATGGCCCGCTGAAACAGCTCGGGCTTGGTCAGGCGCTTGAGCCAGCGCTCGGCGCGCTTGTAGCGGCCGACCTTGTAGAGCGCGTAGGCCAGCGCGTAGACGATGCGCTGGTCGGCGAGCAGCCCGAGCCGCGAGAGGCGCGGCGCCATCGCTGCGGCCTGCTCGAAGCGCGCGAGCTCGATCAGAAGCCCCAGCCGCTGGCGCACTTTGGGCTTCTGCTCGAGCACCAGCCCGTTGAAGTAGAGCGCCGTGATCAGCCGCCCGGCGCGCCGGTAGAGCTCGGCCGCTTCCACGCGGTACTTGGGCTTGGCGTAGGCCGCGCGCGCCAGCAGCTCGGCGGCGGCCAGCGGCTTGTTGTCGTCGAGGTACGCGCGCGCCAGCTGCTTGAGGATGCGATCGCTGCGCGGCAGCGCCAGCTTGGCCTGCTCGAGGATCAGGATCGCGCGTCGGTGCTGCTTGCCGCGCCGCAGCGCCTCCGCGATGGCGACGTAGTCGGTCTCGTCGCCGCCGCGCGCCAGGTAGCGCAGCCCGATCTGCGTGGCGCCGCTGTAGAGGCCGAGCTCGACCATCAGCAGCACCTTCTGGCGCACGAGCTGGCGATCGGACGGAAAGCGCGAAAGGCCCTCGCCCAGCGCGCGCCACGCGCCGCCGCGCTCGCCGAGGCGCCAGTGCGCCTGGGCACGCATCAGGTAGACGCCGACGTAGCGGCGCGCGAGCGCGCCCACCTGCTCGAGCGCCGCGAGCGTGCCGCGGTAGTCCTTCATGCCGAAGCGCGCCTGCGCCAGCAGCAAGTAGGCGTTCTTGTCGCGCTGCCCGGCGCCGATGGCGGCCGCGAGCTCGGCGGCGGCGACGCGGTAGTCGCGACGCTTGAGCGCCACCAGCCCGGAGAGCGTGTGATAGCGGGCGCGGTCGAGGCCCTTGGTCTTGATGTCGATCTCGCGCAGCACGGCGGCGGCGCGATCGAGGTGCCC
>JAGQIK010000204.1 GCA_020431405.1 Myxococcales bacterium | reverse complement strand
CGCAGATGTTTCGAGGCGGCGTCGCACGGCTCGGGCGCACGGCGAGCAGCATCCCGAGCAAGGCGCCGCGCATCCTGTGGCGCGCTCGGCTGGGGCGTGCGATCTACGCCGCGCCGCGCCCGTTGCTCGACGGCTCGGTGATCGCGGCGAGCATCGACGGCCGCATCCATCGCGTCGGCGCGCGTGGCCGCGTGCTGTGGACGCGCCATCTGGGAGGCGCGATCTTCACCACGCCCGCCGTCGCGGGACGCAGCGTCTTCGCCGGCAGCGACGCCGACCGTATGGCTGCCCTCGATCTGCGCGACGGTCACGTGCGTTGGACGTTCCGACTCGGGCGCTGCGTGGACGTCCCTGGCGTGGGCCCCGAGACCGTGCGCTGCGACGCCGATTCGTCGGCCGCGGTGGCCGGCGAGACGGTCTACTTCGGCGGCGACGCGCTCTACGCGCTCGCGCTCGACGGCTCGCAGCGCTTTCGCGTCGAGCTGCCCGACCACGCCCAGTCGTCACCGGCCATCGGCGAGGACGGCACGATCTATATCGCGACGCGCGCCGGCACGCTGCACGCCGTGTCCAAGGACGGCAAGCCGCGCTGGACCTTCAACGCCAAGTGGCAGTGCGAAGGCACGCCAGCGCTGTGGCGTGGGCGCGTCTATTTCGGCTGCGACGACCGCCAGATCTACGCGCTCGACGCCCGCTCCGGCAAGAAGCTGTGGCAGTACGGCGTGCGCGCTCCGGTGCGCGCCTCGCCCGCGATCACCGAGCAGGGCCTGCTCGTCATCGGCACCTATGACCATCGCGTGCTCGGGCTCGACGCGGCGAGCGGGGCGCTGCGCTGGGCCTTTCAGGCGGCAGCCCCCGTGCAAGCCTCGGCCGTCGTCGACGCCGCGGGGCGCGCGCTTGTCGGTTGCCGCGACGATCATCTCTACGCCTTCGCGCCCGACGGCGCCGAGCTGTGGCGCCTGCAGCTCGGGGGCGACATCGATGGAGAGGCGGTCTTCGGCGAGCGCGGCGTGATCTACGTCGGCGCCGACGACGGCGTGCTCTATGCCCTGCGCTGAGCAGCGGGAGCTGCCGCTGCTGCGTGCGCGCGGTGGCTGGCTGCTGCTGTTGCGGTTGCGGTTGCGGTCGCTGTTGCTGTTGCTGTTGTTGCCGTGCGTCGCCGCGAGCTGCGCGCGCGCGGGCCAGCCGGCCGCAGGTCCGCCAACGTCCGGGCCACGCCGCCGGCTGAGCGTGCTCCAGCGTGCGCCGAGAAGCTGTGCGGCGAGCGCCAAGCAGCGACGGCAGGCCCAGCGCACGAGGTTTCGAGCGCATCGGTCGCTCGGCAGCGACCGCCTCGGCACGACCTGGCTGTGGGGCAGCGACGCCGGCGTGCCGTCGGTGGCGCTGCTCTCGCGGCGAAGCGGCGAGATCGTGATCGCCCGCGCGCCGCGCGTTGGCGCCACCACCGTGGCGCGCGTCGGGCGCGATCGACTGCTCCTGCTGCGCACGCCGCAGGTAAACCCCAGCAAGCCGGCGACCGTTCGTTTCGCCACCCTACAGCGCGGGCGGCAGGGCGCGCGCTTCGTCGGCCTCGGGGCGGCGCAGGCGCTGCCGCTCGACAGCCGCTGGTACATCGAGGCTGCGGCGAGCGACGGGCAGCGCCTGCTGCTGTTTGTCCGCACGCTGCAGCAGCGCGTGCAAAGCCGCGTCGTGCTGTTCGACGTGGCCAGCGCGCGCCCACTGGGCAAACCCATCGACCTCGCACCGTCGGGGTATTCAGCGGCCGAGCGGCACGCCATGTGGTGTGCGCCTGGCCGCGGCTGCACGTTCGTCGGTGTCACCGGCGATGGTCGCACGCGTCGCCTCGTCGCCGTGAGCTTCGACGCGCAGGGCACCGCGACCGAGCGCGCCCTGAGCACGCGCCACACGCTCGCCGTCGCCGCTGCGCGTCTTCGCCGCGCCTGGCTGCTGGCGTGGACCGAGAACGGCCAGCGCGCCCTGCGGTTGCGCGGGCTCGCGCTCGATGGCAAGCCGCTCGGGCCCACGCGCAGCCTCGCGCTCGGCGCCGCGGAGCCGTTGCGACTGCATCTCGCCGGCCAGCGCCGCGGCCGCCGCGCGTGGCTCGCCACACGCTCGGACTTTCGCAGCGCCTGGCGGCTCGAGCTGCTGCGACTGGACGAGATGGGCAGCGTGCGCCGCGCCGGACGGCGCGCCAGCGTGCCAGCGCGCTGGGGCGGTCTGCGCCCGGCCTACGTCCGCGGCTTGCTCGCCGTCGGCCTCGCGCGCGGCGGCGTGACGCTCTCGCGCGGCCCGATTCGCATGCACAGCTGGTCGTTCGAGGCGGCCGCTGCGCTGCTCGACGGCGTGGCGGCACCCACGCTGTGGCCGCTTCGGCGGCGCTCCGGTCTCGGGCGCCACGGCTACCGCATCGACGTGCTCGTCGCGCCGCCGCGCGTCAGCCTGCTGCTCTCGCCCTCCGCCGGCGGCGACAGCGAGCTCTTCGCCCTGAGCGCGCCCTGTCGCTAGTCCGTCGCCTCGACAGCTCTTGGCGCGCCCGCTTTCGCTGCTATAAAGGCGCGCCTATGGAACTAGATAGACAACGCATCATCGAGCTGCTGCTCGAGGTGTCGAAGGACCCGCAGGGCATCAAGGCCGGCGATCTCGCGCGGCTTCTCGAGCTCGGCAAGGGGCGCACCACGCAGCTGCGACACCTGCTGCAAGCCATGACCAAAGAGGGCCTCGTCGTGCGCGACGGGCGCCGCTATCGCATCGGACCGCAGGCGCAGCGCGGCGGCGGTGACGGGGGCGACGACGAGGGCGCGGCGGTCGACGCCGAGCTCGGCGACGGCTCGCGCATCGCCGGCACGCTGCAGGTCTCCTACCACGGCCGCGCGTACATCGATCGCGGCGAGGCCTACGAGCGCGTGCGCCTGGCGCGCGAAGGCTTCGGCGCCGCCATCGACGGCGACCGGGTCGAGGCCAAGATCTCGCAGCGCGGCCGCCGCCAGGAGGCCTATATCGTCAAGGTGCTCGAGCGCGGGCGCAAACGGCTGACGGGCGTGTTGCACGCCGGGCCGCCCTGGCAGATCGAGCCCGACGATCCGCGCCTGCCCGCGCCGGTCGAGGTGCGCGACCCAGCCGACGGCGAGCCGGGCGAGGTGGTGCTCGGCAGCATCATCGACTACCCCGACAAGCACGGCTCCCCGCTGGTCGTCGACGTGACGCAGCGGCTCGGCGAGCCCGGCGACCTGCTCACCGAGATCGCCAAAGTGCTCGCCGAGAACATGATCGAAGAGGTCTTCCCGCGTGCCGTGCGCAGCGAGCTCGACCAGGTGCCTGACCACGTGCGCGACGAGGACCTCGTCGATCGCGTCGACCTGCGCGACCGGCCCTTCGTCACCATCGACCCGCGCACCGCGCGCGACTTCGACGACGCCGTCGCCGTCGAGCCCGGCCCCGACGGCACCACGCGCGTGTGGATCGCCGTCGCGGACGTCAGCCACTACGTCGAGCCCGGCACGGCCACCGACGAGGAGGCGCGCCGGCGCGGCTGCTCGGTCTATCTGCCCGACCGCGCCATCCCGATGCTGCCCGAGCCGCTCAGCTCGGGGATCTGCTCGCTGGTGCCGCACCAGGACCGACTGGCGATGGTCGTGCGCCTCGACATCGCCGACGACGGCGACGTGCGCGACGCCGACGCCACGGCCGCCGTGATCCACAGCCACGGCCGCCTCGACTACGACGGCGTCGCCGCCGCGCTGGAGGGCGACTTCCGCGGCCGGCGCGCGGCCTATCGCGACCACGCGCCGACGTTGCTGACCATGCAGCGCGTAGCACACGCGCTGCGCGAGCGCCGCCTCGCGCGTGGCAGCCTCGACCTCGATCTGCCCGAAGCCAAGGTCGTGCTCGACGAGGACGATCCGCGCCGCGTGCGCGACATCGTCGCCTCGCGCGCCGACGCGCCGCTCAAGCGCGCCTACAACCTCATCGAGGAGATGATGATCGCCGCCAACGAGGCGGTGGGGCGCCTCTTCGAGCAGCGCGGCCTGCCCACGCTGTGGCGCATCCACCCCGAGCCGCTGGCCAACGCGATCAAAATGCTCGTCGCCTGGCTGCGCAGCTACGGCGTGCGCGTCAACGAGTCGCGGCTGCGCAAGCCCGAGGGCATGGCCGAGCTGCTGCGCCGCCTACGCGGCCACACCGCGCAGCGTCCGCTCAGCTACCTGGTGCTGCGCACGCTCAAACAGGCGACCTACAACGTCGAGAACGTTGGCCACTACGGCCTCGCCAGCGAGACGTATCTACACTTCACCTCGCCGATCCGGCGTTACCCCGACCTCGAGACACACCGGCTGCTCAAGCGGCTGTTGCGCGCTGAAGGGCGCCCCGCCGGCGGCCGCCAGCACGGCACGACGCCCACCGAAGAGCAGCTCGCACAGGTCGCCGACACGTCGTCGAGCCTCGAGCGGCGCGCGCTCGACGTCGAGCGCGCCGTGCACTCGCTCTACGCGGCGCACATGGTCAAAGACCTCATCGGCGAGGTCTACGACGGGCTGATCACGGGCATCACCAAGTTCGGCTTCTTCGTCAGCCTCGGCGAGCCTTTCGTCGACGGCTTGGTCAAGCTCGAGACGCTCGACGACTGGTACGAGTACGAGGAGACCGCGCTGCGTCTCTTCGGTCGCGACGGGCACGTGATCTCGCTCGGCGATCGCCTCAAGGTCAGGGTCGTCGAAACCAGCGTGTCTCGCCGCCAGATCGATCTCGAGGTCGTCGAGTGGGGCTCGTCGGTGACCGGGCGCGACAGCGGCGCCGCGCGCAAGGCCAAGAAGGGCAAGGACGGGGGCAAGCCCAAGCGCGAGCGCGCCGAGCCGCCCGCCAGACGACGCCGTCGCAAGCGCTAGCCCCGCAGCCTCAGCGTCGATGAGCCGCCGCACGCTTGCTATCATCGACCGCATGCGAAACCGCTGCTTCGCCTTGGCTCTCACGCTCGCGTGTGGCGTGGCTGGCTGTAAGCGCGAACAAGCCGACGAGACGCGGTCGCCTGAAGCGCGATCGATTCACAAGCCCAAGGCACCGCCGAAGTCAAAGCCAACGGCTAATGTGACCGCGATTGCTGCGGGTTGGTTTTTCACGTGCGCCCTGACAAAGGAGGGCGACGTGTATTGCTGGGGCGCCAACAACAGCGGCCAGTCGGGAGCTGTCGACAAGACTGCGCTGGCGAACCTACGCAAGTTGAAGCAGAGCGGGAAGAAGCTGAATCTCGAGCAGGTCCTCTCGCTTGGTCAGCGCGTGCGCAAGAACACCGATGTAGTGCTGCCCAACAAGGTCGCCCTTCCAGGTAAAGCGACGATGATCGGCGCCCTCGGTGAGTATGCCTGTGCCGCGCTTGCTGCGGGTACCGTCTATTGCTGGGGCAGCAACACAGAGCGACAGATAGCGCCTCGACATCCCCTTGCTGAGGAAATCCCCGTGCCGGTGTCGGTTGGCGCGCCCGGGAAAAGCGTCACTGGACTTTGTCTTCGAGCGTTTGGAGCAGTGGCGATTACGGACAAAGGACACGCCGTGTTGCTGCCAAAAGGCGCGAGGGTCAAGTGGCGTCGCGATCGATTTCGAACGCTTGGATGCGGCGAGTACCACAGCTGCGCCGCGAGCGAACGTCATGTCGTGTGCTGGGGGCGTCACGGCCCACGGCTAGGGCACAGCAAACCGCGCCTGTACGGCGGCGACCAATTCGCCAAGGCGCCGCCGAATCGCGTCGGCGGTTGGTCAGGTCGGCCCGTCAAGCTTGCCGCTGGCGAGCGCTTCAGCTGCGCGCTGACTTCCAAGGGCAGGGTTGCTTGTTGGGGGGACCATGTCTGCCCCAAGAAAACGTCGCCCAACAACGTGCGCTTCATCGAGCCGCTGAGCGATATTACGCAGCTGGCAGCGAACGGAAGCCGGGTCTGCGCGGCCGCCAAGACCGGTGGCGTCGTGTGCTGGACGATAGGGTCCTGCAAGCTATCAAAGCCTCGAAAGGTCGCGGGTCTTGACGAAGTCGTGGTGGGCTTGGCCGTCGGCTCGGAGCATAGCTGCGCGCTGACGCGGACTCATCACGTGAAGTGTTGGGGTGAAAACGGTCGCGGACAGCTCGGCATAGGCACAAAAAGCAAATCGTCGGTACCGCGAGTCGTGCCGCTGTAGCGGCGCCGAAGTGGCTTAGCTTGACTTCGTCGACGCCGTCTCTCTCTCGCGCGCAGCTCGCCGAGCACGGCATCGAAGTGCGCGCGCAGCCGCGCCACCTCGCGCTCGGCGGCCGTCAACCGGTGCGCTAGGGCACGAGCTTCTTGACGTGGCTCGAGTCGATCTGGACCTCCTCGAGGACGTCGATGCCGATGCCGCCGCCGGTCCAGCCGCTACCGCCCAGCTCGCCGCTGAGCGCCTTGTCGAAGAGCACGCGCGGCACCGCGACGGTGACCGTTTTGCCGGGCTCGCCGAAGGGATGGTAGGCGTCGGCCTTGGTCAGCGCGAAGGAGGTGTTGCCGTCGGTGGAGGCGACCTGGCCGGCGGCCTTCTTGGGCAGCTGGCGGTAGAGGCGCAACGTGTTGTTGGGCCCGTGCTCGGCGAGCATGTAGCGGCCGCGCGCGCCGACGCCGACGTTGACGCTCTCGTTGCTCACGGCCTTGCCCGCTTTGACGTGCGCCGCGGCGTCCTGCGTGGTGACCAGGTCGATGATGCCGCTCTTGCGCACCAGCGCGACGTGCGAATCGCTGACGTAGGCGCGCTCGTAGAGCTCGCCGGGCTTGCCGAGCAGGTGCACGCCTTTGGCGATGAGTCGCAGCTCGGGGCTGCGGCGCAGCGACATGATGCTCTTGGCGCGCGGCGTTTTGCCGTTGATGAGGTGCACGAGCTGCCCGCGCTCGGCGACGTGGATCGGGATGCGGCCGCGGCGAGCGTGCGGCTCTGCGAGCGCGGCGGCGCACGGCAGCAACACGGCGAGGACGGCGAGCGTCCAGCGCCTGGGGCGAGGGCGAGCTTTCACGGCGTGCTGCTTTCGCAATCGCTATGCCATGGGGAAATCGCGCGAGATCGGGAGGTTGGCGACCGGCCGCGCGTCCGGATCTCGGACAGCTGCTGGCTCGTGCCGTCACGCCCGCGGGGCAACATACTGAGGGTGTGGGAGGTCGAACGGCCATGCGCATCATCGTCGGCTCGCTGCTCGTGCTCTCTCTCGCCGCCAACGCGTGGCTGCTCGTCGGTCGCGCACGCGTCGACGTCTCGCGCTCGGCGCACGCCTCGCAGCCGCCGGCCTCGCGCCGCGCCGAAGACCCGACGGGCTTGCTCGCCGGCGGTGGCGGCGGCCGTGACGCGGCGCGACCGCGCGCGTGTCGCCGCGCGCTTTCGCGCTGTCGCGCGCGCGGGTTGCGCCTGATGGCGGCCATCACCGCAGCAGGCGCTCGGCGCGTTGCGACAGCGGGCGCGGGCAGCGGCAGCGACGCGGCGGGCTCCGCCGGCGCTGCCGCGAACAAGATCGACGACGCGGCCAAGCAGCAGGCCGCGCTCTGCGACGTGGCGCGCGATCACCTGCGCGGTCACTTCGCGCACCATCGCGATCGCATCGGCAAGTCGTTGTCGCGCAGCCTCGGCGACGACGCCAAGCAGCGCAAGGATCGCCAGCACGAGGTCGATCGCTTCGCCGCGGCGCTCGAGCTGAGCGCCGCCGAGCGCTCGGCGCTCG